>JACSSF010000098.1 GCA_014879375.1 Lysobacteraceae bacterium | reverse complement strand
GCCGCTGATGAATTTCGACAACGTCGTGCGCGCGATGAGCGTGATGCGCGACGACCTGGGCTACGGCCTTGCCAACAAGCGGGTGACGCTATCGACTGCGGGCCTGGTGCCGATGATCGATCGCCTCGCCGTTGAGAGCGACGTGTCGCTCGCCGTGTCCCTGCACGCGCCGTTCGACGACCTGCGCAACGAGCTGGTGCCGCTCAACAAGAAATACGACATCGCCACCTTGATGGATGCCTGCGTGCGTTACGCGCAACGCAAGAAGGGCGAGTCGGTGACGTTTGAATACACGCTGATGCGCGGCGTCAATGATCAACCTGAGCACGCACGTGCGCTGTCCAAGTTGATGCGCGATTTCGACCGCCGCGTGCAGATGAGCGATGCGGCCAAGGTCAACCTGATTCCGTTCAATCCGTTCCCCGGTACGCGCTACGAGCGCTCCTCCGTCGAGGACATCCGCGCGTTCCAGAAGGTGCTTAACAACGCAGGCCTGGTCGCGCCGGTGCGTCGCACGCGCGGGGATGACATCGATGCGGCCTGCGGCCAGCTGAAAGGCCAGGTGCTTGATCGCACCCGTCGCCAAGCCGAGCACGCCAAGCGGCTGAAGGCGCAGGGAGGCATCGATGCCGCGGCTTGATCGCCTGCTGCTGGGTGTTGTGCTGGGCGGCGGCCTGCTTGGCATGACCGGTTGCAGCCGGCTCACCTTCGTCAAGCCGGACCTCGGCAAGATGGAAGTCGAGCAGGTGCGGCAGCCGGTGCGCGCCCGCGACAGTGCCGCGGTGAAAGGGCAGACCGCGGCACTGCAACTGGTCTCGGCGGCCTCGGCTTCCTTGCAGGAAGGCGATTTGGCAGGCGCGGAGAAAAACGCGCGGGCTGCCTTGAAGGCGGACCCGAACTCGGTCGATGCGCATACCCTGATGGGCGTGATCAGCAGCCAGCAAGGTCGCGCCGCGGAAGCGGGTGACTGGCTGAAGAAAGCCGCGCAACTGTCCCAGGGACGCCCGGCCGAAGCCGCCAACTATGGTGCCTGGCTGTGCGAGAACGGTGACCCGGTCGCCTCCTTGCAGTATTTCGATTACGCCGTGCAGGGACAATCCGGCATTGATCGCGCCGCCAGCCTTGCCAACGCCGGCACCTGCGCGCTGGGCGCAGGTCTCGATGCACGCGCCGATACCTACCTCAACCAGGCGATCGAGTTCGATCCGCGCAGCGTGCTTGCGCTCGAATCGCTGGCCGGCCTCTCGCTCAAACGTGGCCGTGCGATGGACGCACGCGCCTACATCGAGCGTCGTCTCGAGATCACGCCGGTGAGTGCCTCGGCATTGGCCACCGCCGCCGAAACCGAAAGCCGCTTGGGCGACCAGCGCGCCGCTGCCATGTACCAGCAACGCCTCCGCAATGAATTTCCGAACACGCAACGACCGTCACGGGGTGAATGACAGTCATGAATACGCCAATGAGTAATGACAACACCGCGGCTTGCGGCCAACGCCTGCGCCAGGCCCGCGAGTACGCCGGCTGGAGCCTGGAGCAGGCCAGCGCCCAATCGCACATGCCGATCCGTGCGCTCACCGCGCTTGAAAGCGGCGATTGGTCGAAGCTGGGCGCGCCGGTCTTCGTGCGCGGGCAGCTGCGTAGTTACGCCAGGCTGCTGGGGGTCGATGCCGATGCATTGCTGGCCGAGGCCGACATCGCCCCGGTGCGCCCGGTCGAGTTGATCACCCGCGAATACACGCCGGGCTGGGAGCGCTTCTTCAACCAGGTGGGCAGCAAGATCGTGTACGTGGTGATGACCCTGGGTCTCGCCATCCCGGTCTATATGGTCGCCACCCGCTCGCCGGTGCCCGAGCAGTCGCAGCAGGCCGCGCAGATCGAAGCCGCGCGTGGCACCGAGCTGATGCCGAAGAAGCGCGAGCCGGTCGCTGCCTCGCTGGCGCCATTGCCCAAGCCCGCGTCAGCGGCACTCAGCTTCGAGTTCGATGGCGAAAGCTGGGTCCAGTTCTATGCGCCGGACGGCAGCACGTTGGAAAAGGGGCTGATGAAGGCAGGTGATCGCCGCCAGTTCACCGCCGGACAATTGGGCCGCGCGGTGGTCGGCAATGTCTCGGATGTCCGCGTGCAACATGCCGGTCAACCGGTCGACATGACGCCTTGGCTGAAGTCGAACGTCGCCCGCTTTGCGGTATCCTCTGACGGCTCGCCGGTCGCCGCGACCGAGTGAACCATCGCCACCTTTCGGTGGTGTCCTCAAGCTTTGTGAAACCGCGCCCGGCGCGGTCGGGTAGCCGTTTCCATGGATGAACTCCTCAATGAACACGAACAGGGCGAACGCGTCCGTTCGTGGCTGCAAAAGAATGCCCTGGGCCTGATCGGCGGCATCGCCTTGGGCTTTGCGCTGATCTACGGTTGGCACTGGTGGAAAGGCCAGCAAGCCAGCCAGCGCGAAGGCATCGCCACCCAATACGATCAGTTCAACCAAGTGCTGGCGACCAACCCGGACCAGGCAGGCAAGCTGCTCGGCGGCAAGCTGGCCGGCACCGCCTATGCCGCCGTTGGCGCGCTGGATCTGGCCAAGGTGCAGGTCGATGCAGGCAACGAGGCCGCCGCGCTTGCCACGCTGCAGGCCGCCAAGACCCAGGACCCGGCGCTGGCCGCGGTGATCCGCCAGCGCACCGCGGAGCTGCTGGTATCCAGCGGCAAGGCCGAGGACGCCGTGCGTTTGCTCGGCAAGCCGATCGATCCAGCCGCACTGGAAGTGCTGGGCGATGCGCAAGTGAAGCTCGGCAAGCCGGCCGAGGCCCAGGCGTCCTATCGCCAGGCGCTGCGCACGCTGGAAGAAGGTTCACCGGAGCGTCAAGTAGTGGAGCTCAAGCTGGCGGATGTGGGCGGCAGCACCCAGGCCCCCTGATCCACCTCTGCCCGAACCCGGGTGTCCTTCCTTCCCCCTACAAGGAAAACTGCATGTCATCGAACCGTCCCGTCCTTCGCCTCCTTGGCATCGCCGCCTGCGTCGTCGCCTTGGGCGGCTGCGCCACCGTCAAGGGCTGGTTCGGCGGCAAGAGCGGCAAGGAAGCCAAGCCGGCGGCGCTGGTCGAGATCACTCCGGATATCAAGGTCGACCAGGTCTGGGCGACCAAGCTGGGCGGCGATGAACTGAGCATCGGCGCGCGCCAGCATCCCGTGGTCCTCGATGGCCGCGTGTATGCCGCGGGCAGCGGCTCGACCGTGCGGGCACTGGACCTGCAGACCGGCCAGCCGGTGTGGACGTGGACGGGCGAGAAGGGTGCCCAGTTCGCCGGTGGTCCCGGGGTGGGCGATGGCATTGTCGCCGTGGGCAGCGTGGATGGCGAAGTCGTCGCCCTCGATGCCGCGACCGGCGACGAGAAATGGAAGGCCAAGGTCCTGAACGAAGTGATCGCCGCGCCGGCGATCGGTGGCGGGATGGTGTTCGTGCGCTCCAACGATGGCCGCGTCACTGCCTTCGATGCCGCCAACGGCGAGAAGCGCTGGGACTGGCGCTCGGACATGCCTGCGCTGACCGTGCGCGGCAATGCCGACCTGACCTTGGGACCCGGCTTCGTGTTCGTCGGCACCGACAACGGCCGCATCGTCGCGCTCTCGGCCAATGACGGCAGCGAGCTGTGGGGCATGACCGTTGCGCAGCCGGAAGGCCGCAGCGAGCTGGATCGCATGAACGACGTCGATGGCGCCCCGTTGCTGGAAGGCACCACGCTCTACGTCAGCAGCTACAAGCCGCAGACCCTTGCCATCGACGCGCCCTCGGGCCAGCCGATGTGGGTGCAACAGGGCCAGGGCGGCGTTGGCGGCGTGGCTTCCTCGCACAGCGGTCGCCTCGCCGTGACCGATGCACAGGACGTGGTGTGGGCACTGGATGCCACCACTGGCGCGCCGATGTGGAAGCAGCCTTCGTACCCGCGTCGCGCGCTGACCGCGCCGGCCATCCTCGGCAACCACGTCGTGGTCGGTGACTTCGACGGCTACCTGCACTGGTTTTCGCTCGACGACGGCCACATGAGCGCACGCGTGCGCGCCTCGCGCAAGCCCGTGCGGGCCAGGCCGGTGGTGGCGGACGGCATCCTGCTGGTCCAGGACACCGACGGCAACCTGATCGCGTATCGCGCAGGCTCGTAAGCCCATGTTGCCGACCGTTGCGCTGGTAGGGCGGCCCAATGTCGGCAAGTCCACCCTGTTCAATGCGCTC
>JACSSF010000153.1 GCA_014879375.1 Lysobacteraceae bacterium | reverse complement strand
GCATGCCGAGGATCTCGACCTGTGCCGGCGCATTCGCACGTTTGGCGGCCGGGTTGCCATTGCCAACGACGTGCGGGTACTGCATGTGCGCGGGGTGTCCTCGCGCTCCCGGCCGGTATTCGTCGAGTGGCAAAAGCATCGCGGCCTGTGGCGCTATTTCCGCAAGTTCGACGCCGCGCGGCATGGTTGGGCAACTCGCGCGATGGTGTGGTCGATGATCTGGGCGAGGTTTCCGTTCGCATTGGCGAGGAAGCTGATCGTGCCTTGATGACGTTTGGCATGGGCATGGATGGGCATGCCGGCGATTAGAATGCGCCGTCGACATCGGGGGGAATTCAAATGGATGACGCAAGGGACTGCAGCAACTGCGGTCGGACAACCGATGTGCCCGGGCAAAAATTCTGTCCCGACTGCGGCCAGCCGACGCCTGCGCATCGCATTGACTGGCATTTCCTCGGTCATGAGCTGGAGCACAGCGTGCTGCATATGGATCGCGGCATCTTCTATACCCTGAAAAACCTGATGTTTCGCCCGGGATACTTCGTGCGGGACTACATCGAAGGCCGGCGCGCCAACCACGCCAAGCCTTTCTTGCTGATCATGATGATGGCCGCGTTGATCATCGTGCTTTCAAAATGGTTTCTGGGACGCGATGTCGTCGATGCAGTAGCGGCCACGGCCAAGGCCGAAGCGGCACGCGCGGCCGGCGATCTCGGCGCAGAGCGAATCGCCACGGTCTATGCATCGCTCAATGCATTCATGAGCAGGCACTTCGCCGCGACCACACTGGCCTTGATTCCAGTCGAGGCCGTGATGTTCCGGCTCGCATTCGGGAAAGTGGGTCGGCTGAATTACCCGGAATGGCTTCTGATTACCGCGTTCCTCACCGTGCAGACTTTCGTGCTTTGGGTTCTTTCGTTCCCATTGCAACGGATTCATGCGGGCGGGATGAACTGGGTGTTGCTTGCCTCGATCGCCTATGGCGTGTTTACCCTGATCCAGCTTTTTTCAGGATATCCACGCTGGAAAACAGTACTACGCACTTTGGCGGGGTTTGGGCTTTTCATGCTGGTGCAGGCAGTGGTGATGTTGCTGGTCACGATATGGGTGGTTGTGAACAGCTGATCCCTGCATCACCGATATCGATTGATCTCATCCCGCAACTCGCGCGCAGCATCCGCCGCTGCATCGGCATAACCCGCCCCTGACGACGCATACAGGATTCCGCGCGACGAATTGATCATCAGCCCGGTGCCATCACTGGCCTTGCCGTTCTTCACCACCGCTTCGACATCACCGCCTTGTGCGCCGATGCCGGGAATCAACAGCGGCATGTCGCCGACGATGCCCCGGATGATCTTGAGCTCTTCGGGAAAGGTTGCGCCGACAACCAGTGCGCAGTTGCCGTCGCCATTCCATTGTTCGGCAATCGTGCGGGCGACGTGCTGGTAGAGCGGGGTGCCATCCACCAGTAATTCCTGAAAATCACGTGCGCCCGGATTGCTGGTATGGCACAGGAACACGCAGCCACGATCATTGCGCGACAAGAACGGATCGGCGGAATCGCGGCCCATGTAAGGGTTGAGCGTCACCGCATCCGCGCCGAAGCGGTCGAAGGCTTCGACGGCGTATTGCTCGGCGGTGCTGCCGATGTCGCCGCGCTTGCTGTCCAGCACGACGGGGATGGCCGGGTGGGTGGCATTGATGTGGGCGATCAGTCGCTGCAGCTGGGCCTCGCCGTTGTTGTGCGCGGCGAAGTAGGCGATCTGCGGCTTGAACGCACAGGCAAATTCAGCCGTCGTATCGACGATGTCGCGGCAAAAATTGAATAGCGCGTCTTCGTCATCGACGAAGGCATCCGGGAAGCGGGCAGGATCAGGGTCCAGGCCGACGCAGAGCAGGGTATCGGCGTCTTGCCAGCGGTTGCGGAGTTTGTCGATGAACGTCATGCGTGGCTCCGGATGGGGCGGACCTTGCCTGGGCTGGCCGTCTTTTCCCTCGGTCAAGGCATCCTGCCTTGACTCGGGCGCGCGCCGTCCATGGCGCACTTGGCGACGGCCGGCCAGGCAAGGGCCGCCGTCGCACCGATCACTTCAGCGCCTTGAACCGCAAACGATGCGGGCCGGCGTCGTCGCCCAAGCGACGCTTCTTGTCTTCCTCGTACTCGCGATAGTTGCCCTGGAAGAACTCCACGTGCGAGTCACCCTCGAACGCGAGGATGTGGGTGGCGATGCGGTCCAGGAACCAGCGGTCGTGCGAGATCACGAAGGTGTTGCCCGGGAACTCGAGCAATGCATCTTCCAGCGCGCGCAGGGTTTCGATGTCGAGGTCGTTCGATGGTTCGTCGAGCAGCAGCACGTTGCCGCCCTGCAGCAGCGTCTTGGCCATGTGCAGGCGGCCGCGTTCACCGCCCGAGAGCGAGCCGACCATCTTCTGCTGGTCCTGGCCCTTGAAGTTGAAGCGGCCGATGTAGGCGCGCGACTGGATCTCGATGCCGTTGATGTTGAGGATGTCGAGGCCGCCGGCGATTTCCTGGAAGACGTTGTGATTGCCTTCCAGCGCGTCGCGGCTCTGGTCCACGTAGGACAGTTGCACGGTCGGGCCGACCACGATCTCGCCCGAGTCCGGCTTCTCCTGCCCGGTGATCATCTTGAACAGCGTCGATTTGCCCGCGCCGTTCGGGCCGATGATGCCGACGATGGCGCCCGGCGGCACGATCATCGACAGGTTGTCGATCAGCAAACGGTCGCCGAATTTCTTCGACACGTTCTTGAACTCCATCACCGAGTTGCCGAGGCGCTCGCCTGGCGGGATGAAGATTTCATTGGTCTCGTTGCGGCGCTGGTAATCGACTGATTGCAGCTCTTCGATGCGGGCCAGACGCGCCTTGCCCTTGGATCGGCCGCCCTTGGCGTTCTGCCGCGCCCATTCCAGTTCTTTCTGGATGGCTTTCTGGCGGGCCTTTTCCTGGCTGTCTTCCTGCTTCAGGCGCTCGTCCTTCTGCGTCAGCCAATCGGTGTAGTTGCCCTTCCACGGGATGCCACGACCGCGGTCGAGTTCCAGAATCCACTCGGCAGCGTTGTCGAGGAAGTAGCGGTCGTGGGTGACCGCCACCACGGTGCCGGTGTAGCGGGCGAGGAATTGCTCCAGCCATTCGACTGACTCGGCATCCAGGTGGTTGGTCGGTTCGTCGAGCAACAACATGTCCGGTTTCTGCAGCAGCAACTGGCACAGTGCGACGCGGCGCTTCTCGCCGCCCGACAGATTGCCGATCTTGGCGTCCCACGGCGGCAGGCGCAGCGCGTCGGCGGCGACTTCCAGTTGGTTTTCCAGCGTGTGCGCGTCACCTGCGGCGAGGATCGCTTCGAGGCGCTCCTGTTCCTTTGCCAGCGCATCGAAATCCGCGCCTTCTTCGGCGTAGGCGGCGTACACGGCATCCAGCATGGCCTGCGCCTGGATCACTTCGCCGACGCCTTGCTCGACCGCTTCGCGCACGGTCATTTCCGGGTCCAGCTGCGGCTCCTGCGGCAAATAACCGACCTTGGTGCCGGGTTGCGGGCGGGCCTCGCCTTCGAAATCGGTGTCGACGCCGGCCATGATCTTGAGCACGGTCGACTTGCCGGCGCCGTTCAGGCCCAGCAGGCCGATCTTGGCGCCAGGGAAGAACGACAGCGAGATGTCCTTGATGATCTGCCGCTTGGGCGGCACGACCTTGGACACCCGGTTCATGGTGTAGATGTATTGCGAGGACATGGGCAGGCCTGTGGGTGCGCGACGAAGGCCGGACAGCGCCGGCCTGGTGGGGTTTTGGGATGCGGAATTATACCCGGCCACCCCGCCATGGCGCGTCCCGCCGGCCGGCAAGGCGTGGCGGGATGCCGACGCAAGTGCCCGCTACAATATGGGTTTCCCGCCCCGGAGTAGACGGATGTTCCCCCGCGATGCCCGTATCGAAGGTTATGACCCCGAGCTTGCCGCCGCGATTGCCGGCGAAGTGCGTCGCCAGGAGGATCACGTCGAGCTGATCGCCTCCGAGAACTACTGCAGCCCGCGGGTGATGGAGGCCCAGGGCAGCCAGCTCACCAACAAGTACGCCGAAGGCTACCCGGGCAAGCGCTACTACGGTGGCTGCGAGTTCGTCGACGTGGCCGAGCAGCTCGCCATCGACCGCCTCAAGCAGTTGTTCGATGCCGATTACGCCAACGTCCAGCCGCATTCGGGCTCGCAGGCCAA
>JACSSF010000196.1 GCA_014879375.1 Lysobacteraceae bacterium | reverse complement strand
GTGTTCGAGGACGGCTTCGGCTACGAGCGCTACGTCGACTACCTGCTCGACGTGCCGATGTACTTCAGTTATCGCAACGGCGAATACATCGATCTCGCCGGTCGCTCCTTCCGCAAGTTCCTCGCTGCCGAGCTCGACGAGCTGCGCGGCGAACTGCCGACGATGCGCGACTGGAACGACCACATGACCACCGCCTTCCCGGAAGTACGGCTGAAGAAATACCTGGAGATGCGCGGCGCCGATGGCGGGCCGTGGGGGCGCCTGTGTGCGCTGCCGGCGTTCTGGGTCGGCCTGCTCTACGACGATGCCGCGCTCGATGCCGCATGGGACCTGGTCAAGGACTTCACCATGGCCGAACGCCACGCCCTGCGCGATGGCGTGCCCAGAGACGCATTGGCCTTGCCGTTCCGCAACGCCAGCGTGCGCGAACTCGCCGCAGAGGCGCTGAAGATCTCCATCGCCGGCCTGCGTCGCCGTGCCTGCCGCAACATCGCCGGGCAGGATGAATCCGCGTTTCTCGACACCCTGGTCGAGATCGTCGAAGCCGGGCAGACCGCCGCCGACCGCAAGCTGGCGCTCTTCCACGGCGAGTGGAACGGCAGCGTCGACCCCGTGTTTCGCGAGTTTGCGTACTGACGTAGGCTGGCTGCATGGGCTGCCCCGCTGACAAGCTTGGCCATGGTGATGCGGGAAACGCATGACCCGGCGCCTGCGCGCAAGATCAGCCTTGAGCGGTTGATCCTGCTGCCGTTCCTGCTGCTGTTCCTGGTGATCTTCGGTTTCCTCGCACTCTCCTCGTGGCGCAGCGACCTGCGCGCCGCCGAGCAGATGGGCGAGGCATTGAACCGGCAACTGGCCGGGCAGGTGGTGGCGCAGCTCGACGCGCTGTTCGACGTGCCGGGGCGATTGCTCGCGGCCAACGCGGGGATGATCGCCAATGGGGTATTGCCCCTCGATGACGCCGACGCGCTCGAGCGCCATTTCGTGGCGCAGGTACGCGCCTTCCCCAACGTGACCAACCTGGCTTTTGCCAGCGTGGCAGGCGATTACGTCTGCGCCTACCGGCTGTGGGACGCGCCGCAGGAAGTGATGATCTCCACCGCCACCCTTGCCAGCGGCATGGAAAGCTTCACCGTCGATGCGCACGACAACCGGGGCAGCCTCATCATCCGCCACCCCAATTTCCGTGTCGCCGAGCGCCCCTGGTACGACGTCGGCATCAAGGCCGACGGACCGGTCTGGTTCCCGGTGTATCCGTTCTTTTCCGGGAAGTCGCTGGGCGTCGGCATGGTCGAGCCGATTCGTGATGCACGGGGCAGCCTGCGCGGCGTGCTGCTGGCCGACATCAGCCTGCACGAGGCCTCGCGCTATCTCGCCGAACTCAAGCTGGGCCGTGGCGGCTATGCCTTCGTGATGGAATCGGATGGACGGTTGATCGCCGATTCGACCGGCGTGCCCACGCTGCACGCGCGCGATGGGCGCGTCGAACGCATCGGGGCCATGCGCAGCACGCATGCGGAAATCCGCGCTGCTGCTGCGGCGATATCGCAGCGGCTTGCACCAGGCGCGGGCGGTGCATGGTCGGGCTCGCTCAAGGTGGAAGGGAAAACCCAGCTGGTGCATGCGGTGCGCTACGTGCGCGGCGACGGGCTGGATCTGGTCGTCGGCGTGGTGACGCCGCGCGCCACCTATCTGGAGCCGATGCTGAGCGGCCCGCGGCGGCAGTTGCTGCTTGGCGTGGTGTTGATGTTGCTGGGCCTGGTGGTCGGGCGCCTGATCGCGCGCGCCATCAGCAAGCCGATGCGGGAACTCAGCGTCGTCTCGGCGCGGGTGGCCAACGACGAATGGGCGGGCGAGGTGCCGCGCTCCCGGGTGACCGAGATCGCGACCTTGTCGGCAGCGTTCTCCACCATGGTGCGCAAGTTGCAGGATGCGGTGAGCCTGCTGGAATCACGCGTGCAGGAACGTACCGCCGCACTGGGCGATGCCAATGCAAAACTGCAGGAGCTGGCGCGCACGGATGGGCTGACCGGTCTGGTCAACCGCCGCGGCTTCGACGAAGCGCTGGATGCGGAATGGCGTCGGGGATCGCGGGACGGCCAGCCGCTGGCCCTGCTGCTATGCGACCTCGATCGCTTCAAGGACTACAACGACGCCTATGGCCATGTGGCCGGCGATGCCTGTCTTGCGGCCGTCGCGCGTGCGCTGCAGGGAATCGGTCGCCGCAGCACGGACGTGGTGGCGCGGATCGGTGGCGAGGAGTTTGGCATCCTCCTGCCCGGCTGCACGCCTGCCGAGGCGCAGGCCAGCGCCGAGCGCGCCCGCATGGCGGTGGAATCGCTGGGGATGAAGCACGAATTCACGTCCGACGGGATCGTCACCCTCAGCATCGGCGTGGCTTGCGCCATGCCCGGTCCGGACGTTGAAGCCGGCATTGTCGACCTGCGGCGGCGCGCGGATGCCGCGCTGTACCGCGCCAAGCGCGGCGGGCGCAATCGCGTCGAGAAGGATCAGGCCGCTACGTGACGGCCGCGCCGGACGTGCGGCGCGCTGCCCGACGACGCCATGGCGCTGTCGTCGGGCAAGGTTGCGTCAGGGCGTCAGGTTGTTGGTGGTGATGTCCTTGCCGTTCACCGAGACGGAGGCGTAACCGTTTTCCTTGATGTCGTTGGCAGCCAGTCGGCCTTCCACGTCCAGGCGCAGGGTGTGCTGGTCACTGAAGGGGCCGGGCGCCGTCAGCCTGACGCCATCCCAGGCGTATTGGCTGTACACCTTGTCCAGCGCGGGCTTTTGCGATGTCATGACCGATGTCAGCCCGGCTGCATTCACTTGCGAAAGCGGAATCAGGTAGTCGTCCAGCCTGAAGTCGGCGGCGTTGCCCATCACGGTGATTTCAAGCGGCTTGGGTGGATCGAACTTGCCGGTGCCGAGGTTCAAGTCCTGGCTGACCAGTTTGCGCGCATCGTCCGGGCTCTGGTACTTCACGTTGCAGGTGGTCATTTCGCCCGCAGGCTTCCTCGCCATGCTGTCGATGTCGCTGCCCGCGCTGAAGAACGAAGTGATCTCGGAAACCTTCAGGTCCTTGCCCAGTTGCTCGGAGATCAGGCGGAAACAGACGTCCGGGCCATCGGCCAGGGTCGGGCGCGGTCCTTCGGCTTTCGGTGCGCTGGTCGCGGCAACCGGGCCGTCATTGCCGGTGGCGCGTTTGCTGGCGTCGGCAGGCTGCTTGTCGCCACCGCAAGCGGTGAGGGCGATGGCCAGCGCGGCCGACAAGGCGAGCGTGCGGGGCAGGCGGGGCGTAATCGAGGGCGTCATTTCCATATGCTCCTGCGGTGGGGGATGCGCCGACTATATCGATCTGCGGCCGGATTGCTATGCTCCGGCGCTGGGTTTGGTTGCACGCTGAACATGGAGCCACGACAAGCACGATGAACGACATGACCGGAAACACCATTCGATCCCGCGCGGCGGTGGCCTTCGCCGCAGGTGAACCGCTGCGGATCGTCGAAATCGACGTTGCCCGGCCGAAAGCCGGCGAAGTGCTGGTGAAGATCACCCACACCGGCGTCTGCCACACCGATGCGTTCACCCTGAGCGGTGACGATCCGGAAGGCCTGTTCCCGGTAGTGCTGGGCCACGAGGGCGCCGGCATCGTGGTGGAAGTGGGCGAGGGCGTGACCAGCGTCAAGCCGGGCGACCACGTGATTCCGCTGTACACCGCCGAATGCGGGCAGTGCCTGTTCTGCAAGAGCGGCAAGACCAACCTGTGTACCGCCGTGCGCGCCACTCAAGGCAAGGGCGTGATGCCGGACGGCACCTCGCGCTTCTCGTACAACGGTCAGCCGCTGTACCACTACATGGGCTGCAGCACCTTCAGCGAATACACGGTGGTCGCCGAGGTGTCGCTCGCCAAGATCAATCCGGAGGCGAATCCGGAACACGTCTGCCTGCTCGGTTGCGGCGTGACGACCGGCATCGGCGCCGTGCACAACACGGCGAAGGTGCAGGAAGGTGATTCGGTCGCGGTGTTCGGCCTCGGCGGCATCGGCCTTGCTGTTATCCAGGGCGCGCGCCAGGCCAAGGCTGGCCGCATCATCGCCATCGACACCAATCCGTCGAAGTTCGAGATGGCGCGCGAGTTCGGCGCGACCGAATGCGTCAATCCCAAGGACCATGACAAGCTGATCCAGGAAGTCATCGTCGGGATGACCGGCTGGGGCGTGGATCATTCCTTCGAATGCATCGGCAACGTCAACGTGATGCGCGCGGCGCT
>JACSSF010000218.1 GCA_014879375.1 Lysobacteraceae bacterium | reverse complement strand
CAATTCCTGCAGCGACCATACCGGGCCGCTGTCGCGGAAGTCGAGCGAATGCAGCAGGGCCTTGGCACCCGCGATCGTCGTCGAATACGTGACGCGATGTTGCAGTGCTTCGCGGCGGATCGAGAACGAATCGCTGATCGCCTGCTTGCCTTCGGTGGTGTTGACGATATAGGTGATCTCGCCGTTCTTGATCAGGTCGACGATGTGCGGCCGGCCCTCGATCACCTTGTTGACGACGGTGCATTCGATGCCGTTGTCCTGCAGCCACTTGGCCGTGCCGCGCGTGGCGACGATGTCGAAGCCGCGGCGGATCAGCTGCTGCGCGACCGGCAGCAGGCGCTTCTTGTCCGGGTCACGCACGGAAACGAAGGCCTTGCCGGGCTTGGGCGCACGGATGCTGGCGGCTTCCTCGGCACGCGCGAACGCGGCGCCGAAGCTGCGACCCACGCCCATCACCTCGCCGGTGGAACGCATCTCCGGGCCCAGGATCGGATCGACGCCCTGGAACTTGGCGAACGGGAACACGGCTTCCTTCACCGAGTAGTACTCGGGAATGATTTCCTCGGTGGCGCCCTGCTCCGCCAGCGTCTTGCCGGCCATGCAGCGCGCGGCGATCTTTGCCAGCGGCTGGCCAATCGCCTTGGACACGAATGGCACCGTGCGCGATGCACGCGGATTCACTTCCAGCAGATAGATGGTGTGTTCGCCTTCGGCATTCATCTGCACGGCGAACTGGGTGTTCATCAGGCCGATGACATCGAGCGCCTTGGCCAGCGCGACGACCTGCTCGCGCAACTCGTCCTGCACCTTCTGCGTGAGCGAATACGGCGGCAGCGAGCATGACGAATCACCGGAGTGCACACCGGCCTCCTCGATGTGCTCCATCACGCCGCCGATCAACACGTTGCCGTCCTTGTCGGCGATGACGTCGATGTCAACTTCGACCGCGTTGTCGAGGAAGCGATCCAGCAGCACCGGCGAATCATTCGAGACCTTCACCGCCTCGCGCATGTAGCGCTCCAGGTCGGCATCGGCGTGCACCACTTCCATCGCGCGGCCGCCCAGTACGTAGCTCGGACGCACCACCAGCGGATAACCGATCTCGCGGGCCAGCACGAGCGCTTCTTCGGCGCTGCGCGCAGTACGATTCGGCGGCTGGTTGAGGCCGAGCTTCTCGACCAGCTTCTGGAAGCGCTCACGATCTTCGGCGAGATCGATCGACTCGGGTGAGGTGCCGATGATCGGCGCACCACTGGCCTCCAGCGCACGCGCCAGTTTGAGCGGTGTCTGCCCGCCGTACTGCACGATCACGCCGGCGGGTTTTTCCAGCTCGATGATCTCCAGTACGTCTTCCAGCGTCAGCGGCTCGAAATACAGGCGATCGGACGTGTCGTAGTCCGTGCTCACCGTTTCCGGGTTGCAGTTGACCATGATCGTTTCGTAGCCGTCCTCGCGCAGGGCCAGCGCGGCATGCACGCAGCAGTAATCGAACTCGATGCCCTGGCCGATGCGATTCGGCCCGCCGCCGAGCACGATGATCTTCTCGCGATCGGTCGGGGCGGCTTCGCATTCCTGCTCATAGGTCGAGTACATGTAGGCTGTGGTGGTGGCGAACTCGGCCGCGCAACTATCCACGCGCTTGTACACCGGGCGGATGCCGAAGCCGCGGCGCAGGGCGCGGATCGCCGCCTCGTTGGTCTCGACCAGTTGCGCGATGCGCGCATCGGAAAAGCCCATGCGCTTGTAGCCGTACAATGCACCGGCATCAAGCGCGGCAAGGCCGCCCTCGGCGATCGCGGCTTCCGTCGAGATGATGTCCTCGATCTGGTCGAGGAACCACGGATCGACATGCGATAACGCGTGTACATCTTCCACCGACAACCCGGCGCGGAAGGCATCGGCGAGATAGAACAAACGTTCCGGACCCGCCTCCTTTACTTCGCGCTTGAGTTGGGCGAATTCGCCCTCGTCGTTCCAGTCCAGCCCGGTCGGATCGAAACCGACCTTGCCGGTTTCGAGGCCGCGCAAGGCCTTCTGCATCGATTCCTGGAAGGTGCGGCCGATCGCCATCACCTCGCCCACCGACTTCATCTGCGTGGTCAGGCGCGAATCGGCGGCCGGGAACTTCTCGAAGGCGAAGCGCGGAATCTTGGTGACGACGTAATCGATGGCCGGCTCGAACGATGCCGGGGTCAGGCCGCCGGTGATGTCGTTCTTGAGCTCGTCCAGCGTGTAGCCGACCGCAAGCTTGGCGGCGATCTTGGCGATGGGGAAACCGGTCGCCTTCGATGCCAAGGCCGACGAACGCGACACGCGCGGATTCATCTCGATGACGACGACGCGGCCAGTCTCGGCGTTGATGCCGAACTGCACATTGGAACCACCAGTATCGACGCCGATCTTGCGCAGCACCGCGATCGAGGCATCGCGCAGGCGCTGGTATTCCTTGTCGGTCAGGGTCTGCGCGGGAGCGACGGTGATCGAGTCGCCGGTGTGCACGCCCATCGGGTCGAGGTTTTCGATGGAGCAGACGATGATGCAGTTGTCGGCGTGGTCGCGTACGACCTCCATCTCGAATTCCTTCCAGCCCAGCACCGATTCCTCGACCAGGATTTCGTGCACGGGCGAGAGTTCAAGACCGCGCTTGGCGATCTCTTCGAACTCTTCCTTGTTGTAGGCGATGCCGCCGCCGGTGCCGCCCAAAGTAAAGCTGGGGCGGATGATGGTTGGGTAGCCGACCTTGGCTTGCGTGGCGACCGCCTGTTCGAACGTGCGCGCGACCTCGGCTTTCGGGCATTCCAGGCCGATCTCCCCCATCGCGACGCGGAACAATTCGCGGTCTTCCGCCATGCGAATCGCATCGCGCGAGGCACCGATCAGCTCGACGCCATGCGCTTCGAGCACACCGTTGTCGGCGAGGTCCAGCGCGCAGTTGAGCGCAGTCTGACCGCCCATCGTCGGTAGCAAGGCATCGGGCTTTTCCTTGGCGATGATCTTCTCGACCGACTTCCAGTTGATCGGCTCGATGTAGACCGCATCGGCCATCTCCGGGTCGGTCATGATCGTCGCCGGGTTGGAGTTCACCAGAACGACCCGGTAGCCCTCTTCGCGCAAGGCCTTGCACGCCTGCGCGCCGGAGTAATCGAACTCGCAGGCCTGGCCGATGACGATCGGGCCGGCGCCGATGATGAGGATGGTTTGGATGTCGGAGCGTTTGGGCATGTCAACGCGCCTCCATCAGCGCAATGAATCGATCGAACAGGCCCGCGACATCGTGCGGACCAGGTGAGGCCTCGGGATGCCCCTGGAAGCTGTAGGCAGGCGCATCGGTCAGCTCGATGCCCTGGTTGGTACCGTCGAACAACGAGCGATGGGTCACGCGCGCATTCGCCGGCAGGGTCGCCTCGTCGATGCAGAAACCGTGGTTCTGCGAGGTGATCAGCACGCGCCCTGAATCGAGGTCCTGCACCGGGTGGTTGGCGCCGTGATGGCCGTGCGGCATCTTCATCGTGGTGGCGCCGACGGCCAGCCCCAGCAGCTGATGACCCAGGCAGATGCCGTAGATCGGCAACTTGCTGGCCAGCAGCTCACGGATCGCGTTGATGGCGTAGTCGCAAGGCTCCGGATCGCCCGGGCCGTTGGAGAGGAATACGCCGTCGGGCTGCATCGCCAGCACCTCGGCGGCGGGCGTCTGCGCCGGCACCACGGTGACCTCGCAGCCGCGATCGGCGAGCAGGCGCAGGATGTTGGTCTTTACCCCGAAATCGTAGGCGACGACCTTGAAGCGTTTGGCCGGGTCAATGAATGCGTCGCGATCCAGGTCCAGCGAGCCTTCGTTCCAGACGTAAGATTGGTGGGTGCTGACCACCTTGGCGAGGTCCATGCCTTTCAGGCCCGGGAACTTGCGCGCCGCCTCGATCGCGACGTCGGCATCGATGCCATCGCCTGCCATCAGCGCGCCGTTCTGGGCGCCACTCTCACGCAGGCGGCGTGTCAGCGCACGGGTGTCGATGCCGGAGATGCCGACGATGCCGCGCTCGTGCATCCACGCGGGCAGCGCCTGCTGGTTGCGCCAGCTGCTGGGGCGACGCGGCACGTCGCGGACGATCAAGCCGGCGGCCCATACCTTGGCCGCCTCGTCATCCTGCACGGTCATGCCGGTGTTGCCGATGTGGGGATAGGTCAGGGTGACCAGTTGGCGCGCGTAGGACGGGTCCGTCAGCACTTCCTGGTAGCCGGTCATGGCGGTGTTGAACACCACCTCGCCGACCGAAAGTCCGGGCGCGCCGATGGAAACG
>JACSSF010000193.1 GCA_014879375.1 Lysobacteraceae bacterium | reverse complement strand
GTACATCGGCGGCATCGAGCACGCGATCCTGCACCTGATGTATTTCCGCTTCTATCACAAGCTCCTGCGTGACGCGGGGATGGTGGACTGCGACGAGCCCGCGGCGCGCCTGCTGACGCAAGGCATGGTCATCGCCGACACCTACTATCGCGAAGGCGACCTGGGTGAAAAGACCTGGTTCAACCCGGCCGATGTCGAGGTGGAGCGCGACGACAAGGGCAAGGTCACTGGCGCGCACCTCAAGGCCGACGGCCGGCCGGTCGGGATCGGCGGCACCGAGAAGATGTCGAAGTCGAAGAACAACGGCGTCGACCCGCAGGCGATGGTGGACAAGTACGGCGCCGACACGGTGCGCCTGTTCTCGATGTTCGCCGCGCCGCCGGAACAGTCGCTGGAGTGGAACGAGGCCGGTGTCGACGGCATGGCGCGCTTCCTGCGCCGCCTGTGGCGCGACATCAATGTCCATGCCGCGCAGCCGGACCACCCCGAGGTCGATGCGGCTGCACTCGATGCCGCGCAAAAGACGCTGCGCCGGCAGGTGCACGAGGCCATCCAGAAGGTGGGCGACGACTACGGTCGACGTCATAGCTTCAACACCGCGATCGCCGCCTGCATGGAGCTGCTCAACAACGTCGGCAAGTTCGGCGACATGAGCGACCAGGGCCGCGCCGTGCGCCACGAGGCGTTCGAGGCACTGGTGTTGATGCTGAATCCGATCACCCCGCACATCAGCCATGCGCTGTGGCAGGTGCTGGGCCACCCGGAGGAACTGCTGGAGGACATTCCGTTCCCCGCGGCGGACCCGGCGGCGCTGGTGCGCGACATGGTCACCCTGGCGGTGCAGGTGAACGGCAAGCTGCGCGGGCAGATCGAGATCGCACCGGACGCCGGCCGCGAAGCCACCGAGGCCGCCGCGCTGGCCGAGCCGGGCGTCGCCGCGCACCTGCAAGGGCAGACGGTGCGCAAGGTGATCGTGGTGCCTGGGCGGATCGTCAACATCGTCGCCGGCTGAGCAGGCCGGCCGTTCAGCCGCGGCATTGCCCGCGACCGCCGCATCGTCCAGACTTCCCGACATGAAGAAGCTGATCATTCCCGTCCTCGCCTTGCTGCTCGCCGGCTGCGGGTTCCACCTGCGCAACGCGCTGACCCTGCCGGATGACCTTGGCCCGGTGCGGGTGGTGTCGCCCGATCCCTACAGCCCGTTGGCGGAATCGCTGGCGCAGGCGCTGGCGCGCGCGGGTGCATCGGCACCGGCGGACCCGGCTGCGACCGAAGGCGTGGCCACGCTTGAAATCATTTCCGAGCAATGGGGTGAAACGCCGCTGGCACTGGACGAGTTGGGCCGCGCACAGGAATTCAGCCTGCGCTATGCCACCGTGTTCGCGCTGCGTGACGGCAACGGCAAGGACGTGGTGCCGCAGCAGGTGATCGAGTTGTCACGCGACTACATCGCGCCGGCGACCGACTCCCGCGGCAAGGCCAGTGAGCGCGAATTGTTGGCACGCGAGTTGCGCCGTGACATGACCGCGGCGATCCTGCGGCGCATCGATGCCGCTGCCCGCCTGCGCTGAGCGCCGGTGGAACTCAACACCGAACGCCTCGTCACCCAGCTGCCGCAAGAGCCGCTGCGCCCGGTCTACCTGATCGCCGGCGTGGAGCCGCTGCGCGTGCTGGAGGCCGCCGATGCGGTGCGCGTCCATGCCCGTGCCAACGGCTGCGACGAGCGCGAGGTGTTCGAGGCCGATGCGCGTGATTTCGACTGGTCCGCGCTGGCCGCCTCGTTCGGCAGCATGGGGCTGTTCAGCAGCCAGCGCCTGGTCGAGCTGCGTTTGCCGACCGGCAAGCCGGGCAAGGAAGGCGCGGCCGTCATCAGCGAGTTCTGCGCGGACCCGCCGCCCGGGGTGACCCTGCTCATCACCACGAACGACTGGAGCAAGGCCCACGCGGGCAAGTGGAGCGAGGCCATCGCCAAGGCCGGCCATGTCGCGGTCGCGTGGGCGGTCAAGCCGCACGAGCTGGTCGATTGGGTCGAGCGCCGCTTGCGTGCCAAGGGCGTACGTGCCGACCGTGATGCCGTCGCCCAACTGGCG
Source organism: Lysobacteraceae bacterium (assembly GCA_014879375.1). GTDB lineage: Bacteria > Pseudomonadota > Gammaproteobacteria > Xanthomonadales > Xanthomonadaceae > Solilutibacter. The sequence goes on along the minus strand of JACSSF010000193.1, from coordinate 2,332 downwards.
GCGCGGGTCGAAGGCAACCTGCTGGCCGCCGCGCAGGAGGTCGACAAGCTCGCCTTGCTGGCCGAGGGCAGGGTGCTGGATGCCGCCGCGATGCAGTCACTGGTGACCGATGCGGCGCGCTTTGATGTATTCCGCCTCGTCGATGCCGCACTGAACGGCCAGCCCGCGCAGGTCTCGCGCGTCCTGGCCGGCCTGCGCGGCGAGGGCGAGGTCGTCGTCGCCTTGCTTGGCATGGTGGTGCGCGAGTTGCAGACCGCCGAGAAACTCGCGCAGGTGCAGGCGCGCGGCGGCAACCTCAACGGCGAGTTCCGCGCATTGCGGGTGTGGGATTCCAAGCAGGCCCTGTACCTGCGCGCGCTCAAGCGCCACGATGCTTCGCGCTGGTCGCGCTTCCTCGCCCGCGCCGGGCAGATCGACCGCATCGCCAAGGGCCGCGCGCCGGGCGACGAATGGCGGGAGCTCGAACGCCTGCTGGTCGCTGTCGCCGAGCCGCGCGCGATGAAGCTGATGGCGTCCTGATCGCCGATGGCCCCGCTGCGCATCCAGTACGGCGGCACTTTCGATCCGGTCCATGACGGGCACCTGGCGGTCGCGCGATCCGCCCGCGACCGCCTGCACGCCGATGTCTGGCTGATGCCGGCCGCCGATCCGCCGCACAAGGGCCCGACCGAGGCCAGCGCCAGCGAACGTTTGGCGATGCTGCAGCTGGCCGTCGCGGGACAGAAGCACCTGCATGTCGATGACCGCGAGCTGCACCGCGCGGGCCCTTCGTGGACCATCGACACCTTGGTCGACTTGCGCCGCGAAATCGGCGACGCCGCGCCACTCGCCATCCTGATCGGTGCGGACAGCTTCCTCGGCCTGCCGACGTGGAGGTCCTGGCAGTCGCTGACCGATTTCGCCCATATCGTCATCGCGGAGCGGCCGGGAAGCCGCATCGACCAGCACGCTTTGCCCGAGCCGCTGCATAGCTTCGCAGCGCCACGCTGGTGCACGAGCGCGATGGCACTGCACGATGCCCCGGCCGGACGGCTGTTGCGCCTCAAACTGCCCTTGCGGCCCGAATCCTCCACCGAGCTGCGTGCGCGGATCGCCGCGGGCCAGCCGTGGCGCGCATGGACGCCGCCGGCGGTCGCGGACTACATCGAGCGGCACCGGCTGTACGGGGCCGGCCCACGGCCCGATGCCGGCACGCGGTAGAATCCACCCCCATCCCATCGCGAGACCCGTCGTTTGTCCAACCAGGCCCAAGTGATCAAGACCACCGCGCCGACCCCGCCGCCGCCGGTGGAGGTACTGCTGAAGACCGTCAGTGACGCGGTGGAGAACCTGAAGGCGCAGGATGCGGTCGAGCTGGACGTGCGCGGCAAGAGCAGCGTCTGCGACTACATGGTGGTGGTCTCGGGCACCTCGACCCGGCACGTGAAGTCGATTGCCGATGAAGTGGTGAAGTTCGCCAAGCAGCTCGACTACCAGCCGCTCGGCGTCGAAGGCGAGCAGGAAGCCGAGTGGGTGCTGGTGGACCTGGGCGATGTCGTGGTCCACGTCATGCTGCCCCGGGTACGCGAGTTCTACGCGCTCGAGCGCCTGTGGACGGTTGGCGACGAGCCGCCGCGCCAGGGCGAGACCGACGCCGAAGACGGGCTCTGAGCCCGCGCACGAATGAAAGCCAGGCTGGTCGCGGTCGGTGAACGCCCGCCCGGCTGGGTGGCGGAAGGTTTCGCCGAATACCAGAAACGACTCTCGCACGGCCTGCCGCTGGAGCTGATCGAGGTCGCGCCCGGCGTGCGTGGCAAGGGCCGTGATGCGGCGCGCGCGATGCACGACGAGGGCGAGCGCGTGCTGACGGCATTGCCCAAGGGCGCGTGGATCGTCGCACTCGATGGTCGCGGCAAGGCGTGGAGTTCTGAACAGCTGGCCGAGCGCATGGCGCACTGGCGCGGGCAGGGGCGCGATCTTGCGTTCCTGATCGGCGGGCCCGAAGGCCATGCGCCGGAGGTGCTTGATCGCGCCGACGAGCGCTGGTCACTCGGGCCGCTCACGCTGCCGCACATGTTGGTGCGGCTGGTGCTGGCCGAGCAGCTGTATCGCGCGGTGTCGATGCTGTCCAACCATCCCTACCACCGCGCCTGAGCACAGGTCGTCGCGATGCCGCTGCCTGCCGCGACGCAGGCAGCGACTGCACGTCCCACGTCAGCCGTTGATGGTGAATGCCACCGGCACGGTGCCGACCGCACGCACCGCGCGACCGTTCCGGCGTGCGGGCACGAACTTCCACTTGCGCAGCACCTGTTCGCGCGCGGCGCGATCCAGCACGCGATGCCCGCTGCTG
>JACSSF010000191.1 GCA_014879375.1 Lysobacteraceae bacterium | reverse complement strand
GCCGCACAGCATCCCGCCCAGGCTCATCATCAGCGGCAGGTTGAAGCCGTGCCAGATCGACAGGCTGTAGCTGGGCATGTCATCGCCCAGCACGCTGTGCGCGGCGCTGGCCAGCATCGGTCCGACGGTCGGCGCCGGCGCGATGCCGACGGCCAGGCACACCACCACCAGCACGGCGACCGGCAACTTCATGAACAGCGGCGGCTCGTGGATCTCGCGGTGCACGTCGCGCGGGCCATCGCCGAAGAAGGTGTCGTGGACGAAGCGCAGGCTGTAGGCGACCGCGAACGCGCCGGCCAGGAACGCGGCGACCACGGTGAACATGCGCGGCCCGTCCTCGGCGATGTCGAGCGCCTCGGCGTAGAACATCTCCTTGGACAGGAAGCCGTTGAGCAGCGGCACGCCCGCCATGGCGAAACTGGCCGCGATCGCCAGTGCGCTGGTCCACGGCAGGTAATGGCGCAGGTTGCCCAGCCGGCGCATGTCGCGGGTGCCGGTCTCGTGGTCGATGATGCCCGCCGCCATGAACAGGCTGGCCTTGAAGGTGGCGTGGTTGAGGATGTGGAACAGCGCCGCCACCACTGCCAGCGGCGTGGACAGGCCCAACAGCAAGGTGATGAGGCCAAGGTGCGAGATGGTCGAATACGCCAGCAGGCCTTTCAGGTCGTGCTGGAAGATCGCGATCCACGCGCCGATCAGCAAGGTGGTCGCCCCAACGATACTGACGGTGACCGTGTAGAGCTCGGTGCCCGAGAGCACCGGATACAGGCGCACCAGCAGGAACACGCCGGCCTTCACCATCGTCGCCGAATGCAGGTAGGCAGAGACCGGCGTCGGCGCGGCCATCGCCTGCGGTAGCCAGAAGTGGAACGGAAACTGCGCGCTCTTGGTGAAGGCGCCCAGCAGGATCAGGATCAGGATGGCCGGATACCAGCGGCTGGCGCGGACCAGGTCGCCGGCGGCCAGGATGTCCTCCAGCCGGTAGCTGCCGACCACCTGGCCCAGCATGATCGCGCCGCCGAGCAGCGCCATCCCGCCCAGGCCGGTAACGGTCAGCGCCATGCGTGCACCCTGGCGTGCATCGCGGCGCTGGGTCCAGAAGCCGATCAGCAGGAACGAGGCGATCGAGGTGACTTCCCAGAACAGCACCATCAGCAGGATGTCGCCGGACAGCACCAGCCCCAGCATCGCGCCCATGAACAGCATCAGGTAGGCGAAGAAGCGCGAGGCACTGTCCCGCGGGCTCAAGTAGTACGCGGCGTACAGCACCACCAGCGCGCCGATCGCCAGCACCATCATCGCGAACATCCACGCCAGGCCGTCCACGCGCAGCACGAAGCCGATGCCGACCTGCGGCAGCCACGGGTAATCGATGGTCGGGGTCTGCCCGGACATCACCGCCGGGGTCAGCGAAACCAGTCCCGCCAGCCCTGCTAGTGCGGCCAGGCCGGCGATCCACGCACTTTGCCTGCGCGACCCGCCGAGCAGGGCGATCACGAGCGCAGCGGCGAATGGCAGGAGCAAGATCAGGCCCGGCATGTGGTGTCAGGTGTGCAGAAGTGATTGATTCGGAAAAGAAATCCCGGCAAGTGGCCGAGCAGGCATTCTAGCCGAAGGTGAATGGCGCACGGTTCAGCCGGGTGGTCGCTCACCAATCGCTTCGACCACCGGCTGCCGGGTGCGCGTTTTGAAGCGCTGGCGCAGCGCGATGATCAGCACGCCGCCCAGCACCATCGCGCCACCGATCCACACGCGCGGGCCGGGCCGGTCGCCCCAGAACACGACGCCCAGCGCCACCGCCAGCACCGGGACCAGCAGCAGCCACGGCATCATCAAGGCCACCGGGTAGCGCTGCACCAGGCTGTAATACAGGCCGTGGCCCAGTAGCGACGAGGCGAGCGCCGCATACAGCACGCCGGACCAGGCGGTCGGGCTGACGCCAGGCAGCGCTGCCAGTGCGCCCGGCTCCAGCCACAGGCTGATCCCGAGCAGCGGCAGGATACTGGCTGCGGCCATCCAGCCTTGCTGGTTGGGCATGTCGATGCCGCGCAGGCCTTTCATCAATATCGTGCCGATGGCGAGGGCCAGCGCGGAGAGCAGCATCGTCACCAGTGCGACCGGGCGCGAGAGCACATGAGGGTCGAAGCCGATCACCATCACGCCGAGGAAGCTGATCGCGATGGCAAGGCCGGTCCACCACTTGAAACGTTCGCCCAGCCACCACCAGGCGAGCAGCGTCGTCATCGGGATGTAGCTTTGCATCACGATCGCGGGCGAGGACAAGTCGCCGGACAAACGCAGGGCGAGGAAGCTGAGGCCGAAATGCACCACGCCGACCAGCAGCGAGACCACGAGCAATCGTCGCCACTGGTCGCGCGGCGGCACGCGCATGAACCAGACCAGCACCAGCAGCAGCACGATGAAGCGCAGCAGGGTGAAGGTGAAGGGCGGGATCTCGCGCAGGCCCAGCGCCGACATCAAAAAGTTCAGCGCCCAGACGACGCAGATGAACAGCAGCAGCGCGAAGTCGCGCCGGCTGAGGGCGGTGGGATCGCCCACTCAGTATTTCCAGCCGAGCTTGCGATAGAGCTTGTTGAGCACCCAGATCGGCCCGATCAGGAGGTATGTGAGGTCGGTGAGGAAACTCGGTTTGCGCCCCTCGATCTTGTGGCCGACGAACTGGCCGATCCACGCCACCACGAACACGCCGATGGCAAACTTCAGCAAACCGGCCGTGCCCAATTCCATGTACAGCCAGCGCGTCGCCCACGAGAACACCACGAACACCAGCAACATCCCCATGCCCAGCGAGCGCGAGTGGCGGTAGTAGAACGACCAGGTCATGAACATGACCAGCGCCGCCCATGCGCCGGGCCCGAACAGCGTGCCGGGCACCGGGATGCACCACAGCAGCGCGATCACCGACCACACGATCATCGGCACGGCGAACACGTGAATCAGCTGGTTCGTCGCGTTTTGGTGGTCGCTTGAATAACTGGCGAACCAGCGGTCGATGGCGCGGTCGGCGCGTGCGTTAGCCTGGGTCATCTTCAATCCACCCGGATGCCGGCCAGTCGCTCCAGCGCCTCGGCGTAGCGTGCTCGGGTGCGCTCGATCACTGCAGGGGGCAGGACCGGGCCGGGCGGCGTCTTGTCCCAGCCGGTCGTTTCCAGATAGTCGCGCACGATCTGCTTGTCGTAACTGGGCGGACTGATGCCGACGGCGTAGTCCTCGGCCGGCCACCAGCGGCTGGAATCGGGCGTCAGCATTTCGTCCATGACGTAGAGCCTGCCGTCCTCGTCGGTGCCGAATTCGAACTTGGTATCGGCGAGGATGATGCCGCGCTCGGCGGCGTAGTCGCGCGCGAAGGTGTAGAGCGCCAGCGTGGCATCGCGCACGGCTTCGGCCATCTCGCGGCCCACCTTGTCCACCGCGGTGGCGAAGTCGATGTTTTCGTCGTGGTCGCCCACGGCCGCCTTGGTGGAAGGCGTGAAGATCGGCGCCTCCAGTTGCTGCGCCTGCTGCAGGCCCGGTGGCAGGGTGATGCCGCTGACCGCGCCGGCCCTTGAATAATCCTTCCAGCCGCTGCCGATGATGTAGCCGCGGGCGATGCATTCGACCGGCACCGGCTTGAGTTTCTTCGTCACCACCGCGCGCTTGGCATACAGCGCGGCGTCGGTGCCGGCGGGCAGTACCGATGCGACATCGTCATGGGTCAAGTGGTTGGCGATGATGTGGCCGGTCTTGTCGAACCAGAAGTTGCTGATCTGGCACAGCATCTCGCCCTTGCCGGGGATCGGGTCGGGCAGCACCACGTCGAAGGCCGACAGCCGATCGGTCGCGACCATCAGCAGGCGCCCGTCGCCGAGGTCGAACACGTCGCGGACCTTGCCGCGATGAAGCAGGGCAAGACCTGGCAGGTCGGATTGCGTGAGCGTGGTGGCCAAAGCGCGGTTCTCCTTGCACAAGGCGCAAGTTTAAGGCTTCCCAGCGGGTAAACTGGCGCGATGAAGCGCTGGTACGGAAAAATCCTGGGCGCCTTGGCGGGCGCCCTTCTGCTGCGCGCCAATCCGTTGCTCGGGTTGGTGATCGGTGCGTTGGTCGGCCATGCCTTCGATGCCGACTGGTTCGGCATCGGTCGGCGCAATGCGCCTTATCGCGTGTTCGGATTGACGCCGGAGGCCGCCGATGCCGAGATCGACCTCGCCTATCGTCGCCTGATCTCGCAGTACCACCCCGACAAGTACGCCGATGCCGCGCCCGAGCTGCGCGCGCAGGCCGGCCGCAAGGCCGGCGAGATCAACGCCGCGTACGATCGCATCCAGCAACTGAGGAAAGGCCGCCGATGAGCCGTCAAACCACCGTCATCGCCCCGTCGATCCTGTCCGCCGACTTCGCGCGGCTGGGCGAGGAAGTCGACAACGT
>JACSSF010000215.1 GCA_014879375.1 Lysobacteraceae bacterium | reverse complement strand
GACCACGTGGCGGGTGAGGTTGAACACGCCGTCCAGGTTCACCGACATCACCGCGTCCCACTGCGACTTTTCCATCTTGCGCAGGGTGGTGTCGCGGGTGATGCCGGCGGCGTTGACGAGGATGTCGATGCCGCCGTGTTCGGCCTGCATCTTTTCCGCGAAGGCGCGGCAGGCATCGAAGTCGGTGACGTCGAGCGGCTGGAATTCGGCATCGGTGTCGGCCATCGCCTCCTCGAACGCGGCGATGCGCCCGGGTGCGTCGCCAAGGTCCACGGCGATGACTTTTCGGCCCGTGTCGGCCAGCGTGCGGCAGATCGCGCTGCCGAGACCGCCCAAGCCGCCCGTCACCACCGCAAGACGGCGGTTTTCCCCCTGTGATGCCGCCATGTCAGCGCTTGTTGCCGGGCTTGCTGTCGGCAGGCTTGTCGCCGCCGCCCTGGCCGGCCATGTATTTCTGGAACTGCGTCCACATGTCCAGATTGCGCTCGGCCATCTGATTCATCATGTTCCACGGCGTCTGCCCGATCATCCCGCCCAGCTGCTGGCGGAACTGGCCTTGCTGCTCGAGGAAGAGCTGCATCGAGCGCTCCAGGTAGCTACCCATGAAGCCCTGCATCGAGTCGCCGTAGAAACGGATGATCTGGCTCAGCAGTTGCGTCGAGAGGACCGGCTCGCCGCCTTGTTCCTGCTCGGCGATGATCTGCAGCAGCACCTGGCGGGTGAGGTCTTCGCCGGTCTTGGCATCGCGCACCTCGAACTGCTCGCCGTCCAGGATCAGCTGCCGGACTTCCTCCACCGTGATGTAGCTGGAGATCTCGGTGTCGTAGAGGCGACGGTTCGGGTATTTCTTGATGATGCGCGTGGGCATGGCGCGGCGAACCCCCTGTGGAATACAGGCAGGATGACGCAGTGCAACAGGCAGCGCAACTGGCGGTGAATCGGCATCACACATGAATGGGGCCCGCCATGCGGGCCCCGGATGACGCGCCGGCGACGGGCTTACCAGCCCATGTGGTGGCCGCCGTTGATGTCGAGGTTGGAGCCGGTGATCCAGCCCGCCTGTTCGTCGGCGAGGAAGCCGACGCCGAAGGCGATTTCCTCCGGTGTGCCAAGGCGCCCGGTGGGGATGTCGGCGACGATCTTCGCGCGCACTTCCTCTGGCACCGCCATCACCATGTCGGTGGCGATGTAACCGGGAGAAATGGTGTTAACGGTGACGCCGTTACGCGCGTTTTCGCGTGCCAGCGAGATGGTGAAGCCGTGCATGCCGGCTTTGGCCGCCGCGTAGTTGGCCTGGCCGTACTGGCCCTTCAAGCCGTTGATCGAGCTGATCTGGATGATGCGGCCCCATTTGCGCTCGCGCATGCCTTCGATCACCGGCCGGGTGACGTTGAACACCGAGTTGAGGTTGGTGTTGATGACGTCCGTCCACTGGTCCGACTTCATCCGGTGGAAGGTGCCGTCGCGGGTGATGCCGGCGTTGTTGACCAGGATCTCGACCGGGCCGAGCGTGTCCTCGATCTGCTTGATCATCGCCGCGGCTTCGTCGGCGGAGGTGACATCGCCCTTGACCAGCAGGATGTCGTAACCGTCGGCCTTCATCTTGTCGCCCCAGGCGCGCGCCTTGTCCTCGCTGCGGAAGTTGGTGGCGACCTTGTGCCCCATGTCCGACAGCCGCTTGATGATGGCGGTGCCGATGCCGCCGGTGCCGCCGGTTACGAATGCCACGCGAGAAGTCATGGAAGCCTGCCTGTGATGTGAGGTGCATCCCGATTCTAGGCAAGGTTGATGAAAATCATGTTGTGCGATGCGGCGACGGCTGCGCCCCGCGCGGCAGGCGGCTTTCGTCGAAGGCTGTGGTGGCGCGGGCCAGCCAGCCATCCACGTTGCCACAGCCGCCCACCAGGCCGGTTTCCTGCCCCAGCGCGGCCCAGGCGACCGAGAGCGCGGGCAGCGGATCGGCCGCATCCAGCGGCAGTGCGGCCAGCGACTTCGACAGCTTGCGGCCCTCGTCGTCAAGGATCAGCGGCAGGTGGGTATGACGCGGCGTCGGCACGCCGAGCGCGCGTTGCAGGAAAATCTGCCGCGCGGTGGAGTCGAGCAGGTCCGCGCCGCGCACGATATCGGTGATGCCCTGCGCCGCATCGTCCACTACCACCGCAAGCTGGTAGGCCCAGCAGCCGTCCGCGCGCCGCAGCACCACGTCGCCGACTTCGGCGTCCAGTCGCTGCATGAGGTGGCCATGCACGGCATCGTCGAATGTCACCACCGTGTCGTCAGGCACGCGCAGGCGGATCGCGGGGATGTCGCGCGGGGCCGAGGCCACACAGGCCCGGTGGATGCCGCCCGCAGGCTCGAGATCGCTGCGGCTGCAGTGGCACTCGAAGGCCAGGCCGCGGCCGAGCAGTTCCTCCAGCGCGGCCTGGTAGAGGCCGTCGCGGTCGGACTGGCGGACCACTTCGCCATCCCAGTGCAGGCCGAAGCGGCGCAGGGCTTCCAGCTGGGCATCGGCGGCGCCGGGCACCTCGCGGGTGCGGTCCACGTCCTCGATCCGCACCCGCCATTCGCCGCCGCGGGCACGCGCATGCAGCCAGCTGCCCAGCGCCGCGACCAGCGAACCCAGGTGCAGCGGGCCGGTCGGGGAGGGGGCGAACCGGCCACGATAAACGGGAGATGTCGGGAAATCCGGGGCCATCACGTTGCATTCAAGCATGGCTGCCCATATTTTCATCGCAATCCCGCAACTTTTCGAGCTGCAAGCGATGTTGAAACGAATCACTCTCTTCCTGGCCACCAACCTCGCGGTGCTGGTGCTGCTGGGCATCATCATGAACGTGGTGCTGCCGATGTTCGGCGTTCGCCTGGGCAACAACGGCGCCCTGTTGGTGATGGCGGCCGTGTTCGGCTTCGGCGGCTCCTTCATCTCGCTGCTGATGTCGAAGTGGACGGCCAAGCGCGCCACCGGGGCCCATGTCATCCAGCAGCCCGGCAACGAGCTGGAACAGTGGCTGTTCACCACCGTGCAGCGCCAGGCCCAGGCGGCCGGCATCGGCATGCCCGAGGTCGCCATCTACGATGCGCCGGAAATCAACGCCTTCGCCACCGGCGCCAATCGCAACAACGCGCTGGTCGCGGTGTCCACGGGCCTGCTGCGTGCGATGGACCGTGACGAGGCCGAAGCCGTGCTGGCCCACGAGGTCAGCCACGTCGCCAACGGCGACATGGTGACGATGGCGCTCCTGCAAGGCGTCCTCAACACCTTCGTGCTGGTGCTGGCCCGGGTGGTCGGCCGCGCGATCGACGGCTACATGTCCGGTGGCCGCAGCGAGGGTGGCCCGGGACTGGCCTATTACGCCATCGTGTTCGTGCTGGACATGGTCTTCGGCCTGTTCGCCAGCATGATCGCGATGTGGTTCTCGCGTCATCGCGAGTTCCGCGCGGATGCCGGCGGCGCCACCTTGGCCGGCCGCGAGAAGATGATCGCCGCGCTCGAGCGCCTCAAGATCAACCACGGCGAGAACACGCTGCCCAACCAGGTGGCGGCGTTCGGCATCAGTGGCGCGGTCGGACATGGCTTGAAGAAGCTGATGCTCAGCCATCCGCCGCTGGACGTGCGCATCCAGGCGCTGCGCAATGCGACGCTGGACGGGCGTGCGGTGCGCGAGGGCGTGGTCGCCTGATTTCCGGGGCATCCACCCTCGCATGACGAAAAAGGCCGGGACATCCCGGCCTTTTTCTTGCCTGCAATCCATGACGCACTGACGCGGTCAGTACGCCGACACCATGCGGTCGCTGGCCGGGGCGATGAAGTCGCCCTGCATGTATTCCACGCCGGCGGTGAACAGCGCGGTCATCGTCGCGGCATCGGCCACGCCACGCGCGATGCAGGCGATCTGCTGGGCCTGCGCCTTCTGCACGATCTCCTGCACGCGGTCGCGGTTCTCCTGCGAGCGGGCGAAGTCGGCGATGAAGTCTTCGTTGAGCTTGAGGAAGCCGGGCTTGAAGTGGTTGAGCAGCTGCAGGGAATTGAGACCCACGCCGAAATGCTCGATGCAGAAATGCGCGCCCATCGCGGTCAGCTCGTCGTTGAGGCGTTGCGCCTGGCGCAGGTTGGTGAAGACCTTTGATTCCGGCAGCTGCAACACCAGCGAGGCCGGCACCGCGCCGGTCTGCTGCAGCATCGCGAAGATGTCGGCGACCAGCTTCTCGTCGTCTAGCGATTCCTGCGAGATCTTCACCAGCACTTTTGCCGGCTGGCCGTCGGTGGCCTGCGCCGCCACGTCCTGCAGCGCACGCTGCAGCGCCCAGCGGTCGATGGCGCCGGCCAGGCCATGTTCCTCGGCCATCGGCACGAATTGCGCCGGCGGAATCATGTGGCCGTCGCTGCCGATCATCCGCAGCATCGACTCGTAGAACTGCTCGGTTTCATCCTGCAGGTTGACGATGGGCTGGTAGACCAGACGCATCGCATCGCCGGCAATCGCCTCGCTGATGTGCGAGACCCAAGCCTGGATGCGTTCTTCTTCCGCGCGCTCGGTGGCGCTGGGGTCGAAGATGTCGACGCGATTGCCGCCCATGCCCGTGGCGTTCTGCAGGCTTTCGGTGGCCTTGGCAACCACGCGCGCCACCTGCGCGATGCGCTCGCCGATCTGCACGCCGCCGACGCTGACGGTGGCGCTGAGCGATGCATCGGCGGTTTCCAGCAGGCGGCCGTCGAAGGCGGCGCGCAGGCGTTCGGCCGCAGCGCTGGTGGCGGCGTAATCGCTGCCGCGCAGGAGCAGCGCATAGGTGTTTTCGCCCGTGCGCGCGATCACCACGTCGTCGTCGAAGGTCTCGTTGAGGCGGGCGGCGATGGCGACCGCGAGGTCGTCCACGTTGTCCAGCCCGACCTGCTGCTCGAGCTGCGCGCTCTGGTCGGTTTCCATCAGCAGCAGGCCGTGCGAACTGCCGTTGCTGGCGACTTCGCCCACCAGCTGTTCCAGCTGCTGCAGGAAGGTCTGGCGATTGAGCAGGCCGGTCGCCATGTCGCGGCGACGCAGTTCCTCCACTTCCTGGGCCAGCGCGGGATCGGTTTCCTGCCGGCGCAGCACGATCTGGATGCAGGGCTCGCCCTCGTACTTGGCCTGGGTGAATTCCATCACCGCGGGAAAGTCGTTGCCCTCGGCGTCGCGTGCTTCCAGCTCGTGGCGGGCGGGCGGCGTCTCCCCGCGGCTCAGGCTTTTCAGCAGTTGCTTGAAGTCGGCGACGTAGCTGGGTGCGACCAGGTCCAGCAGCGACATGCCTTCGATGTCCTCGAAGTCGTCGTAGCCGAACATCTCGAGATAGGCGCGATTGGCACGGATGTGCATGCCTTCGTGGACATAGGCGATGGGGTCGCGCGATGACTCGATCAGCGCATCGCAGCGGCGTTCGGTCTCGCGGATCTGCGCTTCCAGCCGGCGCAGGCCGCGCCGGGCCTCGAGGTCGGTGAACTCGCGCACCACCACGTCCTGCAGGTAGCCGAACTGTCCGCGCAGCACGATGCCGTGCGCGCCGGCGCCGGTCAGGGCCATCAGCGAGGCATCGTCGATGTGTTCCACCTCGACCACCACCGGCAGGTCGCGGCCGTGGGCACCGGCCCGATGCAGGATCTCGGCATCGCTCATGCCGGGGGTGGGGGATGCGGCAAGCAGCACGTCGAAGGGATGCGTCGCCAGATGGCTGTCGAGCTCCTCGAGCGTGGCCGCGCGTGCGGGGCGGATTGCGAGGCCCGCATTGCGCAGGTGGCTGACGATGGCCTCGGCTTCCTCGGCATCGTCGTTGACGATCAACAGTCGAATGGGGGCGTCAACGCCAGAAAGCATGCAGGTCTCCGCAAGGGGGATGCGCACGGGGGATACGCAAGCGTGTCGAGCATCACTATATCGGAGGCCGGCAGTTTTGGCTGCTAGGGCCGGCCGGCCATTCGAACGCGGTTTACAGCGGACGCTTGCCGGGGTCGCCCGCGACCTCTCGGACCAGGTGTGGCACCAGGTAGCCGGACAGCCGCGCGGCCAGCGCGCGATGCAGCGCCAGTGCGGTGTCGTCGTCCACTTCGAAATGCGCAGCGCCCTGCACGCGGTCGAGCTGGTGCAGGTAGTAGGGCAGCACGCCGGCCTGGAAACCGCGCTCGGACAGGTCGGCCAGTGCATCGATCGAATCGTTGACGCCGCGCAGCAGCACGGCCTGGTTGAGCAATATCGCGCCGGCATCGCGCAGGCGGCCCAGCGCCGCATCGACCTCCCCGTCGAACTCGTTGGCGTGGTTGGCGTGGATGACGAAGGTGACCGGCCACGGCAGCGCCGACATCCATGCGATGAAGGCATCGTCGATGCGCGCGGGGAGCACCACCGGCAGGCGTGAGTGGATGCGCAGGCGCTTGACTTGCGGCAGGGCAGCCAGCTGGCAGGTCAGGTCGTCCAGCTTGGGGGTGGACAGCGAGAGCGGATCGCCGCCGGAGAGCAGCACTTCCTCGATGGTGGGATCGGCCGCGATCGCCGCGACGGCCTCCCGCCAGTCCCCGCGCGCCGCCGTTTCATCGGCATAGGGGAAGTGGCGGCGGAAGCAATAACGGCAGTTCACCGCGCAGCTGCCGGTGGTGATCAGGAGCGCCCGCCCCCGGTATTTGTGGAGGACGCCATCGGCGGCCTTGGCTGCCGCATCACCCACCGCGTCCCAGCTGAAGCCGGGTGCGATGAGGTCCTCGTCGTCCAGCGGCAATACCTGCCGCAGCAGTGGGTCGGCCGGGTCGCCGTGGCGCATGCGCGCGACGAAGGCGCGCGGCACCCGCAGCGGGAATTGCGCCATCGCGGCCGGTGACAGGCGGGTGGCGAGCGCGTCCAGCCCCAGCAACGACAGCAACTCGGCCGGGTCGCGCACACCGTCGCGCCACTGGTCTTGCCAACGGACGGGCTGCAGGGCGAGGGGGGCAGCAGGTATCATGTGCGACCTATTTTAAGTTGGTTTGCCGCCCCGGGCGGCCCTAAGGAGCTTGCATGGCCACGCTGGGCATGAACGACGTCAAGAACGGCCAGAAGATCCTGGTCAACAACGAACCCTGCGTCATCATCGACACCGAGTACGTGAAGCCGGGCAAGGGGCAGGCCTTCACCCGGGTGAAGTACCGCAACATCAAGTCCGGCCGCCTGGTCGAGCAGACCATGAAGGCGACCGATTCGCTGGAAGTGGCGGACGTGGTCGATACCGACATGCAGTACCTGTATGCCGACGGCGAGTACTGGCACTTCATGAATCCGGAGAGCTTCGAGCAGGTGCAGGCCGACAAGGCCGGCATGGGTGGTGCCGAAAAGTGGCTCAAGGGCGAGGAAGACTGCGTGGTCACGCTGTGGAACGGCGTGCCGATCGCGGTGCAGCCGCCGAACTTCGTCGAGCTCAAGATCACCGAGACCGATCCGGGCGTGAAGGGCGATACCGCCGGCACCGGCGGCAAGCCGGCCACGCTGGAAACCGGCGCGGTGGTGCGCGTGCCGCTGTTCGTTGCCCAGGAAGAGACCATCAAGGTCGACACCCGCAGCGGCGAATACGTCAGCCGCGTGAAGTAAACCGCCCGGGAGGGGTGCGTGCGATGAACGAAGGACGCGACGTCTCGATACCCGCCGATGTCTTCCCGCATGATCGCGTCGTGTTTTTCAGCGACGCGGTCTTCGCCATCGCCATCACCCTGCTCGCGATCGAGCTCAAGCCGCCGACCGAGATCCTGGTCGCGCAATTCGGGCAGGCGGTGGCCTGGGCGCACCAGATCCCGCTGTTCGTCGCCTTCGTCATCAGCTTCCTGGTCAGCGCCCTGTTCTGGGCCAGCCACATGCAGGCCTGGAAGATGGTGGATCGGGTCACCCCGGGCCTGCTCTGGCTCAACATCGGCCAGCTGATGTTCGTGGCGCTGATGCCGTTCGCGACGGTGCTGTATTCCGAGTCGTTCATGACCGATCACGTCGCGCCGCTGGCGGGCTATTGCGTGGTGCTGACCGGGATATCGCTGTTCGCCTTCCTGACCCGTCGCGCGATGGTGCGTTCGCACGGGGTAGCCGAAAAACTGGGGCCAGCCGGCACGCGCTGGTTCCTCGCCCGTCCGGCGGTCGCGCTCATGGTGTTCGCCGCCAGCATCCCGCTGGCCTTCGTGGTGCCGGCCTGGATGGGCGGGTTCCTGTTCATGCTGGTCTTCATCCTGACGCCGCTCGCACGTCGCTGGGCGATGCGCGTGCATACGGATGACACGGGCGATGCGGCATGATGGCGGGATGAACGAAGCGACCTCCCCCCAAGCGATAGATTTGTTGATCGAGGCCGGCCACATCGTGCCGGTCGTCCCGCACGGCGTGGTGCTGGAAGACCATGCCGTGGCCATCGACAAGGGCGTCATCCTCGCGGTGCTGCCGCAGGGCGAGGCCCGCGCCCGTTACGCGCCCAGGGACACCGTCTCGAAGCCCGATTCGGTGCTGATCCCGGGCCTCATCAACGGCCACACCCACAACCCGATGACGCTGATGCGCGGCGTCGCCGACGACCTGCCGCTGAAAGTCTGGCTGCAACAGCACATCTGGCCGATCGAGGCCGCAGTGATCGGCCCGGACTTCGTCGCCGATGGCTGCACGCTCGCCATCGCCGAGATGCTGCGCGGGGGCACCACCTGCGCCAACGAGAACTATTTCTTCCCCGATGTGCAGGCGGCGACGTACAAGAAGTTCGGGTTCCGCGCGCGCATCGGCCTGCCGGTGATCGATTTCCCGACCGCGTGGGCATCCAGCGACGACGAATACTTCGACCGCGCCGGCGAAGTGCACGACCAGTGGCGCGACGACGCGCTGATCAAGACTGCGTTCGCCCCGCACGCGCCGTACACGGTGGACGATGACAACTTCGCCCGCGTGCGCCTGTTGTCGGACCAGCTGGACATCCCGGTGCACCTGCACCTGCACGAAACCGCGCAGGAAGTGCAGCAGTCGGTCGATCAATACGGCATGCGCCCGATCGCGCGGCTGGATCGCCTGGGTCTGTTCAACGACCGCCTGATGGCGGTGCACATGACCCAACTGACCGAGGCCGAGATCCACCTCTGCGCCGAACGCGGCGTGAGCGTGGTGCATTGCCCGGAGTCCAACCTCAAACTCGCCTCCGGCTTCTGCCCGGCCTGCGCGTTGATGCAGGCGGGCGTGACGCTCGCCATCGGCACCGATGGCGCGGCCAGCAACAACGACCTCGACATGGTCGGCGAGACGCGCACCGCCGCGATCCTAGCCAAGGCCGTGGCCGAGGATGCCGCCGGACTGTCCGCCGCCGAGGCCTTGCGCGCGGCCACCTGGGGCGGCGCCAAGGCGATGGGGCTGGATGACCTGGTCGGCACGCTCGAGCCGGGCAAGCAGGCCGATATCGCCTGCATCGACCTCGGCCAGATCGAGACCCAGCCGCTGCATCACGTGATCTCGCAAATCGTGTACGCCACCGGCCGCCAGCAGGTCAGCGACGTGTGGATCGCCGGCAAGCCCAAGTTGCGTGATCGCAAGCTGGTAGACATGGACGAAGCCGGCATCCTCGCCAACGCGCGCCAGTGGCGCGCGCGCATCGGCGCGGTGGAGCTTTCGCGATGAGCGGCCCCAACGTCCGTCAGGCGGAGCTGCACAAGTTCGGCGCGCTGGCCAATCGCTGGTGGGACGCGGATGGCCCGCAGAAGGCGCTGCATGCGCTCAACCCCGTGCGCCTGCAATACGTGGCCGACCGCGTGCCGCTGGCCGGCGCCAAGGTGCTGGATGTCGGTTGCGGTGCGGGCCTGTTGTCCGAGGCCTTGGCGGGCGAGGGCGCACGCGTCACCGCGATCGACCTGGCGCCCGAGTTGATCGATGTTGCCAGGCTGCACCAACTCGAGGCGGGCCTGGAGATCGATTACCGGCTGCAATCGGTCGAGGACCTCGCTGCGGAACTGCCGGGCAGCTTCGATGCCGTGACCTGCATGGAAATGCTCGAGCACGTGCCCGACCCGGGCAGCGTGATCGAGGCCTGCGCACGTTTGCTCAAACCCGGCGGGATGTTGTTCCTGTCCACCCTCAACCGCACGCCGGCGGCCTTCGCGCTCGCCATCGTCGGCGCCGAATACGTGGCCCGCCTGCTGCCCAAGGGCACGCACCAATACCGTGACTTCATCAAGCCGTCCGAGCTCGGTGCGTGGCTGCGCGGCGCCGGGTTGCAGCTGGAGGACGTCAGCGGCCTGCTCTACGAGCCGTGGAAACATGCGGCGCGGCTGACCTCGCGCACGGACGTCAATTACCTCGCCTGCGCGCGGAAACCCGCATGAGCCAGCGTTCGCGTTTCCCCGAGGTCGCCCTGTTCGACCTCGACGGCACCTTGCTTGACAGCGCGCCGGACATGCTGGCCACCGTCAACGTGATGCGCGAGCGTCGCGGCATCGCGCCGATGACGCTCGCGGAGATTCGTCCAGTCGTTTCGCGTGGCGCACGCGCGATGGCCGGCACCGCGTTCCCCGAATGGAACGAGGCGGAGATCATCGCCGGCGTGCCCGAGTTCCTCGACGTCTACGCGCAGGAGCTCGGCAAGCATTGCGCGCCGTTTGCCGGCATCCCCGAACTGCTGGACGCGCTGGAAGCACAAGGCAGCCGCTGGGGCATCGTCACCAACAAGCCGGAAAGACTCGCGCGCGACCTGATGCCGATGCTCGGCTGGGACAAGCGCTGCGGCGTCTTGATCGGCGGCGACAGCCTGCCTGAGCGCAAGCCGCACCCGATGCCGATGCTGCGCGCCGCCGAAGTGATGAACATCGCGCCGGCCGACTGCGTGTATGTCGGTGATGACCGTCGCGACATCGAGGCCGCACGCGCCGCGGGCATGCCGTCGATCGCCGCGCTGTGGGGCTATCGCGTGGCCGGTGACGAGCCGTCGAAGTGGGGCGCCGATGTGATGGTCGAGGAACCCATCGATTTGCTGCAGCCGAGCGCCTGGCCGTGAACGAGGCGGCCAGCGAAGCGGCATCCTTCGTCGACAAATGGCGTGCGCGCTGGCCGGAGTGGGGGATAGCGCGGGTCTTCGTGCCGGCCGATCAACGCGACCTCGCCGAGCACTGGTTCGCACTGCTGCAGGAATGGACCGATGCGGCGTCCACCAATGAGCCTGCGCCGGGCCTCGCCAAGCTGGCGTGGTGGCAGGAGGAACTGCGCGGCTGGGCCAAGGGCGCGCGCCGGCATCCACTCGGGGTGAGGCTGCAGAAAGCTGCCGTCGACTGGAACGCCGTGGCCGATGCCTTGCCCGCTTTGGCGAGGCGCGAAGAGATCGGCGATGGCCAGGCGTTGTCATCCCTGGCCCGCACCCTGTCCGACGCCGAGCAGCATCTTTTCGGCGAGCCGCGAGACGGACAGCGCAGCATCCAGCATGCCCTCGTTCAGGCGGTGTTGCCGCCCGCGACGACATCGCCATCATCCACGATCAGCTGCGAATCCCTTGAAGGCACGCGCCCGCGCCGCATCCTGGGCGCATTGGGCGTTGCTCGCGTCGGCAATGGCCATGCGCCTGCCTCCCCATGGGGGACGCTGCGTTGCAGCTGGCGGGCCGCTCGCGCACATGGCCCCGGGTAAAATGGTGTCAGTCCCCATTCACCTGCCCAACGATGCTGATGCCCGCCAACCGCCCCCTGCCTGATGTCGCCTTCGAGTCCGCCGCCTTGGCGCGGTCACTCGATTGGGTGGGCATGGAAGGCATCGCCTTGCCGGTGCGCCTGTCCGACCGTGGCCTGCAGGCCGCCGCCCGCGTGGACGTGGGCGTCAACTTGCGCGACCCGGAACGTCGCGGCATCCACATGTCCCGCCTGTACCTGCAGTTGCAGCAGGCGCTGCCGCAGGCGCGGCTGGACAACCTGGGCCTGGACACCCTGCTGGAAGGGCTGATCGAATCGCAGCAAGGCGCCGCCGACCGCGTGCAGTTGGTGCTGCATTACGACCACCTGCTGGAGCGCCCGGCACTGGTCAGTGCGAATGCAGGCTGGAAGCGCTATCCCGTGCAATTGCGCAGCGAGCGCAGTGCCGAGGGCAGCCGTCACTGGCTGTCGATCAGCGTGGAGTATTCCAGCACCTGCCCGGCGTCGGCGGCGTTGTCGCGCGAGCTCAATGCCGAGTCCTTCCTCGCCACCTTCGGTGACGGGGATGTCGATGCCGATGCAGTGCGTGACTGGCTGGCCGGCAAGGACGGTCTGGCCGCTACCCCGCACGCGCAGCGCAGCGTGGCCGAGGTGGAGGTCGAGCTGGCCGAAGGCTTCGATCAGCTCCCGGTCGCGGTACTCGCCGATGCGTTGGAGCAGGCGCTCGGCACCCCGGTGCAGACCGCGGTCAAGCGCGAGGACGAGCAGGCCTTCGCCCGCGCCAACGCCGAGAACCTGATGTTCTGCGAGGACGCCGCGCGTCGTGTCGGCGCTGCGCTGTCGTCGCTGCCGTGGGTGCGTGGCTGGCAGGCCAAGGTGTCGCATCTGGAAAGTCTGCACGCACATGACGCCGTGGCGCGCGTGGCAGGTCGCAACGACTGAAGCCGGGCCGGCCGGTCAGTTCGCCGGCAACACCAGCAGCGGATCGATGCGGATATCGATCCGTGCCGCCGTGAGGCTAGCGTTTAGACATAGACCAACGCGCTGCCGCGCGCGATGTAACTGGTTTGCCTGCGCTACTTAGTCGGCAATACCAGCAACGGATCGATGCGGATGTCGAACCAACTCATCCCCCAATGCAGATGCGGCCCTGTCGATCGCCCGGTCGAGCCGACTGCGCCGATCACATCCCCTTGTTTGACCACATCGCCCACCTTCACGTCCAGCCGCGACAGGTGCAGGAAGTTGCTGCCGATGCCGTGGCCATGGTCGATCATCACCGTGCCGCCGGTGAGATAGAAATCCTGCTGCGCCAACGTGACCGTGCCGCCCGCGGGCGCGCGGATCGGCGTGCCGGTGCCCGCCGCGATGTCCATCCCCGAGTGTGGCGACTTGGGTGTGCCGTTGTAGATGCGCTGGTTGCCGAAGCGTCCGCTGATGCGGCCCTGCACCGGCCAGACGAAGGTCTGGGCGAAATCTTCGTTGGCGCTGTCCGCCTTGCGGGCGGTGGCGATCTGCGCGTTCTCGCGCGCGATGCGCTCGGCGATCTGCGGTGGCGGATTCACCGTGGCAGGCGGCACGCCATTGATGCGCTGGATCGGCCAGTCGCGTGGGGTGATGGCGATGCTGGCGATCTGCGCCTTGCCACCGGTGGGCTGGATGCTGACCGCGACCGGGCCTTGTTCGTCGCGGCCCACCCCGAACACGAAGCGACCATCGGCATCGACGCGCAGTCTGCGTCCGGCCACGCGCACTTCGCTGTCGGGCGGGGCTTGACCGATCACCATCGCGCCCTGCGACACCCGCGCGGGCAGGTTGCCGACAGACGCACTTGATTGCGCGAAGATGCCGAGAGAAACGAAGAGCAGCGAAGCGAGCAGTACAGGTCGAAGCGGCATCATCGGGTGAATCGCAGGCGTTGGCCCCCGGCTTGTCCGATCAGGCGTGAACCGTCCCACACTCGCACGCCATTGACCCAGGTGCCGGCGATGCGCGACGCAAACGTGTGGCCTTCGAACGGCGACCAGCCGCATTTGGAGAGGATGTCGCTGCGCTCGACTGTCATCGGCCGGTCCTCCACCATCACGAGGTCGGCGAAGAAGCCTTCGCGCAGGAAACCGCGTTCGGCGACATCGAAGAGTTGCGCCGGCGCGTGGGCGAATTTCTGCACGACCTGTGCGCGGGTCAGGCGCTGCTCGTGCACGTGCTCCAGCGCGACCTGCAGCGCGTACTGCACCAGTGGCAGGCCGCTCGGCGCCTTGGCATAGGGCTGCTGCTTCTCCTCCCACGTGTGCGGGGCGTGGTCGGTGGCGAGCACGTCGATCACGTCATTGGCGAGCGCGGCGATCAATGCGGTGCGATCGCTTTCATCCTTGATCGCCGGGTTGCACTTGATCAGGTTGCCCAGCCGCGCGTAGTCGCCGCGGGCGAAGTGGAGGAAGTGCACGCAGGTTTCGGCGGTGATGCGCTTGCGGCTGCCGTCGGCGCGGATCATCGGCCCGCGTTCGAACAGGTCCAGCTCGTCGGCGGTGGAGATGTGCAGCACGTGCAGGCGGGTGTCGTGGCGGCGCGCCAGGTCGGTGGCCAGCTTGCTGGATTTCAGGCACGCCTCGCGGCTGCGGATGTCCGGGTGGTGTTCGGCCGAGAGCGCATCGCCATATTCGGCCTGGAAAGCGGCGAAGGTGGCGTCGATCATCGGCGTGTCTTCGCAGTGCGTGATGATCGGCACCGGCGTCTCGCGGAAGATCGCATCCAGCGTGTCCGGATTATCCACCAGCATGTTGCCGGTGGACGCGCCCATGAACACCTTGATGCCCGGCGCGGCTTTCGGGTCCAGCGCGCGGATCGCCTCCAGGTTGTCGTTGCTGGCGCCGTGGTAGAAGCCGTAGTTGCCCCACACGCGGCCCACGGCGAGCGCGTACTTGGCCTCCAGCGCGGCGCTGTCGAGCGTCGGCGGGTTGGTGTTGGGCATGTCCATGAAGCTGGTGATGCCGCCGGCCACGGCCGCCGCGGATTCGGTGGCCATGTCGCCCTTGTGGGTCAGGCCGGGCTCGCGGAAATGCACCTGGTCATCGATCATCCCCGGCATCAGCCAGCGGCCTTCGGCATCGATCACGATTTCGCCGGGCTTGGCGGCCAGGGCATCGCCGATCAGCGCGATGCGGTCGCCTTCGATGCGCAGGTCGCCTTCGAATTCGCGGCCTTCGTTGACCATGCGGGCATTGACGATGAGGGTCGAGGTCATGGGAATCCTGGGTCAGTGGCGGGGTGGCACCGGGTCATGTCCGCCGGGATGGAGGGGGTGGCAGCGGCCGATCCGTCGGGCGGCCAGCCAACTGCCGCGCAACGGCCCGAAACGCTCGATCGCCCCCATCGCGTACTCCGAGCAAGTAGGGGTGAAACGACAGCGCTGGCCCAGCATCGGGCTGATCCAGCGCTTGTACCCGCGTAGGGAAATGATGAGGAATCTGGAAATCACGAGGTTTGTACGCCGAAATGCGGGATAATGGCGCGCTTGCCCGGGTGGAAGCCCTAGGCTATAACAGCCCGCTTCCCCGGCTCAAGGGAACTCAAGGAATCATACGTGGCAGTCAAGAAACCTGCGAAGAAGACCCCGACCAAGGCCGCCAAGCCGGCAGCCAAGGCCACCAAATCCACCGCCAAGCCCGCTGCCAAGAAGGCCGCGATCAAGCCGGACAAGGTGAAAAAGGTCGTCGCCAAGCCGGCTGCCAAATCCAAGCCGGCAGCCGCCAAGCCCGTTGCCACCAAGAAGGCGGCGCCCGCGAAGAAGGCTGTCCCGGCGAAGAAGCCGGCTGCCAAGGCGCCGCCGGCCAAGAAGGCCGCTGCCGCCAAGCCTGCGGTCGCCAAAAAGGCCGTGCCCGCGAAGAAGGCTGCGCCGCCGGTGAAGAAAGCTCCGCCCGCCAAGATCGCGCCTGCGGCCAAGAAGGCCGCCGGGAAGCAGGCTGCGCCTGCCCCCGTCGCCAAGGCGGCACCGGGCAAGCCGGTAGCCGCGCCCAAGGCGAAGGCCCCCAAGCCGGCCAAGGCCGCCAAGGCGGCACCTGCGCCCAAGCCGATCGTCGCGCCGCCGGCTTTCCGCGCCACCCCGCCGGCTGGCAAGGTGGCTCGCGCCGTGATCGCCACGCCAAAGCCTGACGCGCCCAAGGCCAAGGGCAAGCCGCTCAATTACAAGACCGATGACGTGACCGGTCGCCCGATCCTGCCCGCCGGCTACAAGCCGTCCGCGAGCGAGGAATACATGAACCCGCTGCAGCTGGAGTATTTCCGCCAGAAGCTGATCTCGCGCCGCGAGGAGCTGGTCGAGGAATCCAAGCAGACCATCGAGAACCTGCGCGACGAAGTGCGTGACATCGGCGACGAGGCCGAGCGCGCCAGCCGCGAGACCGAGAACGCGCTGGAGCTGCGCACCCGCGACCGTTACCGCAAGCTGATCAACAAGATCGAAAGCATCATCCGGCGCGTGGACGATGGCGACTACGGCTATTGCGTCGATACCGGCGAGGAAATCGGTCTGGATCGCCTTGAGGCGCGTCCGCAGGCTGAGCGCACCATCGATGCGCAGGAGCGCTGGGAGATCCGCCAGAAGCAGCAGGGCGACTGACGCTCCGCTTCCCGCATCGTCCAACAAGAAACCCCGCCTCGGCGGGGTTTTGTTTCATCGGTTGGGAGGAAAGCCTGCCGCCGATCAGATGCCGTCGGCCTGGAAGCCCACCTTGGCATGGCTGCCGTCGCAGAACGGCTTGTTGCCCGAATGGCCGCAGCGGCACAGCCAGGTCTCGGTGGTGCGATCAACCGTGTGGCCGGTGCCGGTGACGACCTCCAGGTTGCCGATGACGTGGAGCGGCCCGTTCTTCTGCGGCTCCACGTCCAGACCGCCGTCGCGCATCGCGAGCGGTTGGGACTCCTGGGGCGCTCGCTCGCCGCTGGCGACGAAACCGCCAGTCGCATGGCTGCCGTCGCAGTAAGGCTTGTCCTTGGACAGCCCGCACCGGCACAGGGTCGCGCGGAACCCGGCGTCCTCGCCCGCGATGCGCAAAGTAGCGCGAAAGGCCAGCGGGCCGTCCTCGCGCGTGCGCACCTGGTTCACCAGCGGGGCAGGTTCCTGCGGGCCGCCGTCGGTGCGTTCATAGGTGATCGCGCCGGAGGGACAGGCGCGAGCGACCAGCGCGACTTCCTCGGGAGAGACAGCATCCGGGTGGATCCATTCGCCCGGGACGTTCGGCACGAACACGTCCGGGTGGAGCAGCACGCAGTTGCGCGAGTGGATGCAACGCTGCCCGTCGAAATGGATGGTGACGTCGCGACCGCGCACGGTTTCCTTGGCCATGTGGTGCTCTCCCCGATGTGATGTCCGCGAGTCTACGCCGGGGATGTCGCGGCGGCGTTATTGGAGGTCGCGCAGGTCCAGCCGGCGCAGCTTCGGCGCCAGCCTGGCGGCCGATGCGGCGACGCCCATCGTCACGCAGCCGCCCAGCACCACCGCTGGCACCAGGCCCAGGAGGCGCGCCATCGAACCCGCGTAGAACGCGCCGAGCTCGTTGGACGAGCCGATGAAGATGCTGTTGATCGACGACACCCGCCCGCGCATTTCGTCGGGCGTGGCGAGCTGCAGGATGGTCGAGCGGGTCACCACCGACACACCGTCGCACACGCCCGAGAGCAGCAGGAACAGCAGTGACAGCCACAGCACCTCGGACAGTCCGAAACCGATCATGCACAGACCGAAGCCGGCCACGGCCAGCAGCAGGATGCGCCCGGCGTTCTTCTGCAGCGGCCGGCGCGCCAGCCACAGCGCGACCGTCACCGAACCCAGCGCCGGCGCGCCGCGCATCAGGCCCAGCGCCTCGGGACCGGCGTGGAGGATTTCCTTGATGAAGGCGGGCGCGAGCGAAATCGCGCCGCCAAACAGCACCGCGAACATGTCCAGCGCCAGCGCACCCAGCACGATCTGGTTGCCGAACACGAAACGCAGCCCTTCGCGGATGCTGGCGAACACCGGCCCCTGCTGCATCTGCCTGGGCGGCTCGGTGACCTTCATCATCGCCAGCGCCGCGACCGCGCACAGGCCAAAACCTGATGCCACCGCGTAGGCTGCATCCGCGCCCGCCCAGCCCACCAGCGCGCCGCCAATGGCAGGGCCGAGGACGAGGCCGGACTGGAACATGACGCTGCCCAGGCTCGCGCCGCGCACGAACTGCTCGCGCTTGAGCACGCGCGCGAACAGGGCGTTGTAGATCGGCCCGAGGAAGGCGCGCGCGCAGCCGCCGAGCGCGATCGCCGCGTAGATCGGCCAGATGCTTTCCTTGATCGGCCAGTAGCGGGTCAGCGCCCACAGCACCAGCGCGGTCAGCGTCAGCAGCGCGCAGGCGACCATGCCCAGTTTGCGTCGCGGCAGGGTATCGACCAGATACCCCGCGAACGGCGCGACGCAGAAGAACGGGATGACTTCGGCCAGGCCGATCAAGGCGAGTGAAAACGGATCGCGGGTGAGCTCGTACACCTGCCAGCCCACGCTGACCGCGACGATCTGGTAGCACAGCATCGTCGAGATGCGATACGCCATCAGCCAGCGGAAACCGGGGTTGCGCAGCAACGTGCCGACGGTGTCGCCGGGCAGCGGGACGGGGGGCTCCTGGGGCGTGAAGTCGCCGGGCGAGCGGGGGCGGCTCATCCGCGCCGGTCAGCCCTGTGTCGCCGCCGCGCGTTCGCGGATGAAGCCGAGCAGCGCCGCCAGGCCGTTGCTGCGAGTGGGCGAGAGATGCTTGGCGAGGCCGATCGCGGCGATGTAATCCGGCTCGGTCGCGAGGATCTCGGCCGCCGACCGGCCTGAATACACGCGCAGGGCGAGGTAGATCAGGCCGGAGACGATGGCCGAGTCGCTGATCGCGCGGAAATCGAGCCGCTGCGCATCGCCTTCGCCGCTGATCCACACGTTGGACTGGCAGCCGTGCAGGCGGAAGTCGTCGGTTTTCAGCGCATCCGGCAGATCCGGCAGCTTGCGACCGAGGTCGATCAGGTACTGGTAGCGCTCCGACCAGTCACCGAACAGCGCGAACTCATCCGCGATGGCGGCCTGTGCTTCGGCGGCGGTGGGTTCGAGCGGGAAGGGGGATTCGGTCATCGGGATGTTGCTTCTTGTGAGTTCAGCGATGCCATCGATGGCGCGACAGTGATACTTCGGATCGTCCGGCCCGGCCATCCATGGCCGGGCGTTCGGAAGTTCAGGCGATGCCGATAGGGCACCTAGACGCCCTTCCTCACCCAGCGCACGCCTTGCGGCGTGTCTTCCAGCACGATGCCTTCCTCGGCCAGCTGGTCGCGGATCGCATCGGCGCGGGCGAAATCACGCGCCTGCTTCGCCGCGATGCGTTCATCGACCAGTTGCTGGATGCGCGCATCGTCGTCACCCGAGGCGCCGCGTGCAAACCATTCGGCGGGCGATTGCTGCAGCAGGCCGAGCACCTTGCCGGCGCCGAGTAGCACGGATTTCGCCTCCCGCCTGGCTTCGATCGATTCCGCCTTGCGCGCTTCGCTGGCGAGACGCGCGATCTCGGCCAGCGCCGCCGGCGTGTTGAGGTCATCGTCCAGGATCATTTCGATGTCGGCGGGGATGCGGGGTTCCGCATCGACATCGCCCAGATCACGCAACGTCCCGTACAAACGATCCAGCGTGCGGATGGATTGCTCGATCAGCGCGTCGCTCCACTCCAGCGGTTGGCGATAGTGCGCGGACAGCAACGCGTAGCGCAGCGCCTCGGGCGGATGCGCGCGCACGAGGTCGTGCACCTTCTCGATGTTGCCGAGCGACTTGCTCATCTTGGCGCCGCCGAAATTCAGCATCCCGTTGTGCAGCCACACGCGGGCGAAAGTCTGGCCGCCGTGCGCACACTCACTCTGCGCGATCTCGTTCTCGTGATGCGGGAACTGCAGGTCGATGCCGCCGGCGTGGATGTCGATGGTGTCGCCCAGGTGCGCCGCCGCCATCGCCGAGCACTCGATGTGCCAGCCCGGGCGGCCGCGCCCCCACGGCGAATCCCAGCCGGGCAGGTCGTCGGTGGACGGTTTCCACAGGACGAAATCGCCCGGGTCGCGCTTGTAGGGCGCCACCTCGATGCGCGCGCCGGCCAGCATGTCCTCGGGGTCGCGGCGCGAGAGCTTGCCGTATTCCGCGTAGCTCGCGACCGAGAACAGCACGTGGCCCTCGGCGGCATAGGCATGGCCATCGGCGATCAGGCGTTCGCACATCGCCACGATCTGCGCGATGTGGTCGGTGGCGGCAGGCTCCATGTCCGGTGCGAACTCGCCATCCACGCCGAGCGCAGCCATGTCCTCGCGATAGGCGGCGGTGAAACGGTCGGTGATCGCGGAGATCGGCGTGTCGGCTTCCTTGGCGGCGGCGTTGATCTTGTCGTCGATGTCGGTGATGTTGCGGGCGTAGCGCAGGCCGCCATGGCGCCGGCGCAGCAGGGCGGCCAGCACACCGAACACCACCGGGCCGCGCGCGTTGCCGATGTGCACGTAGTTGTAGACCGTGGGGCCGCAGACGTACATCGTGGGGCTGCCCGGGTCTTGCGGCTGGAACGGCTCCAGGCGGCGGGTCAGGGTGTTGTGGAGATGCAGGCTCATGCGAATCCTCGTGGGGATGTGGATTCTAACGGGCCAGCCCCGTGCAGTCGCGGTTCAGCTTGGCGACGGGGGTGGCTGACTACACTGCAATCCCTTCGTTTCGCGGAAGCCCCGTGCCAGTCAACCTTCCGCTGTCGATGGCCTTGGCCATGTCCCTCGCATCACCGCTGCCGCAGCAGGTGGGCGATGAGACCCTGGTGCCCGCCGAACAGGTGCGCTACGACTATGCCGAGGTGCTGCGCGTTCAGCCGGTGGAGCAGGTGGTCACGACCGGTGTGCTGGAGCGTCGTTGCAGCGAGGACGGCAAGTGCCGCCAGGTGCGGGTGCCCAAGGAATTGCGCCGGACCATCGGCTATGACGTGGACTACACCTATCGCGGCAGCAAGTACCGCTCGCGGCTGGCCCAGGACCCGGGCCGGCGCCTGCGCATCCGCATCGGTATCACCCCGGTCATCGGCACCCGGGTCCAGCCCTGATGATGCTTGTGGGCCGGCCCCCGCCGTGCGACCATGCGCGCCTCATGCAAGTCCTGACCGCTTCCGCCGCCTTCGCTTATCAGTCCGCCGCCTGGATGGCCGCGGGCATGACCTCGCGTGCGCGCCGACTGTGCGAATCCTGATCGCCGGTCCGGTCTGCCTTGCCGCAGCATCCTGAAACCCGGCCCTCGTGCCGGGTTTTTTCGTTTTCATCCTTCCCACCTTGCAACCGAACACTGCCATGAAGCACTTCCTCAACACCCAGGACTGGAGCCGCGCCGAGATCGACTCGGTCCTGCGCGAT
>JACSSF010000104.1 GCA_014879375.1 Lysobacteraceae bacterium | reverse complement strand
CGTCGTCCGTACAGCGTGATCCTGCTGGACGAGGTGGAGAAGGCGCATCCGGACGTGTTCAACATCCTGCTGCAGGTGCTCGACGATGGCCGCCTGACCGATGGACAGGGCCGCACGGTCGATTTCCGCAACACGGTGATCGTGATGACGTCGAACCTGGGCTCGCACCAGATCCAGGAGATGGCCGGCGATGATTCCCCCGAGGCCTACATCCAGATGAAGGCGGCGGTGATGGGCGTGGTGCAGGCGCATTTCCGCCCCGAGTTCATCAATCGCCTCGACGACATCGTGGTGTTCCATCCGCTGGACAAGGCGCAGATCAAGCAGATCGCCAAGATCCAGCTGGGCGGGCTGGAGAAGCGCCTGGGCGAGCGCGGCATCAAGCTGGAGCTGTCCGACAAGGCCTACGATCTGCTCGGCAACATCGGCTTCGACCCGATCTACGGCGCGCGTCCGCTCAAGCGCGCGATCCAGCAGCAGATCGAGAACCCGCTGGCGCAGGCAATCCTGTCCGGCAACTTCGTCAGCGGCGATACCGTCAAGGTGGATGTCGATGGCGGCAAGCTGGTGTTCTCGAAGGCGTGAGGCTTCACGCCGCGTAGTGACGGAAAGGGGCCGCACGGCCCCTTTCTTTTTCGCGCGTTGTTTCAGTCAACCCGTCAGTCTGACGGGGCTGCCGGCGAGGTGCCGGCATCATCGTCCGAATCGCCCGGCAGGAGCGCGGCAAGCTTCGCTTCCAACGCCTCGACACGCGCCTCCAATGCCGCGATGCGCTCGCGCAGGCTGGGCACGCCGGGTTCGGATGACGCTTCGTACTGAACCTCGTCATCGCCCGCATCAATGATTTCGCTCGGCACCAGCAGGTGGCGATAACGGTCCTCGCGCTGGCCCGATTTGCGCGGCAGCACCGCGACCAGCGCGGGTTCCTTCTGCATCAGTCGCTCCAGCACGCGGGCGACTTCCTCCGCGTCTTCGAACCTGGCAAGGCGCTCGCTGCGCCCGTACAGCTCGTGCACGGTCTGCGGCCCGCGCAGCAACAGCAGCGACATCAGCGCCGTTTGTGGCGGCGTCAGCCCGTACACGACCTCGAAGCGATGCCCGTAACGTTCGGCGCGTGCGGTGTGCTGCGAACGCACCAGTCCGCGCACTTCCAGTTGGCGCAGCGCGTGGTGCACGGCGCCCTGTTCGAGCGCCATCACCGGATCGCGCGCGGTCTTCTGGTTGCAGGCCATGACGATGTTGTTGACCGTCAGCGGATACACGTCGGGCGTGGTGGCTTCCTTCTCGACCAGGCAGCCGAGGATGCGGGCTTCGGTAGCGCTCAGTGGCGGCGGTGCGGGGGCTTCGCTCATGGGGACGTTCCGTGTGCGGGATGCCGACAGTTTCGCATCGTCGATGCCGTGATGGGTCGCACATCGCCGCCATCGCGCATCACGTAGGCAGGATTTCCATCGTGTGGAAGGCTTGCTGCGGATATTCGATGCTAGACTTGCGCCCGCCTCAGGTGGCCACGGTGACGTGGCTGAAACGGGAATCCGGTACGCGCGATGCGCCATTCCGGAGCTGCCCCCGCAACGGTAGGCAGGCGGGCCTTCGGGCCCGGGCGCGGCATCACCACTGTGCTTCACGCATGGGAAGGGCCGCGCCGGACGCTTCGGCGTCTTCTGCGAGCCCGGAGACCGGCCAGGGGATCAACCGGACATGCGGTGGGCATGCGGACGGGTGCAGGCGTCCGCGTGATGCCGCTTCGTTCCTGCCTTTTGCGTGTCTTTCCCTCGACACATCCGCGCGGAAGGGCGCGGAAGCAGGAGTTGCACGATGTCCCCTCGATCCATCCTCACCCATGCCGCGCTCGCCGTGGCGATCTCGCACGTCTTCGCCCCGGCTGCCCTCGCGCAGCAGGCCTCGGCGCAGTCACTCGACCGCATCGTCGTCACCGGCACCCGCAGCGAACGCGGCCCCGACACGTTGGCGGCGCGCACCGTGATCGACCGCGCGGAGATCGAACGCCTGCAGCCGGCCTCGCTGCCGGACCTGCTGCGCGGTCAGACGGGCCTGGCCATCTACAACCAGGGCGGCGCGGGCAAGGTGTCCGGCCTGTTTCTGCGCGGGACCAGTCCCGGTCAGGTGCTGGTGTTGGTCGATGGGGTGAAGATCGGTTCACCGACCAACGGCATGGCGGCGGTGTGGGACATCCCGGTGGCGCAGATCGAGCGCATCGAGATCGTGCGCGGCCCGTTGTCGTCGTTGTACGGCTCGGAAGCGATGGGCGGCGTCATCCAGATATTCACCCGCGGCAGCGGCGAGCCGGGCGTGCATCCGGAGTTTGGTGTCGCGATCGGCAACGAACGCACCTACAAGGCCGATGCCGGCATCCGCGGCGGGGGTGCGCGTGGCTGGTATTCGGCGGGCGTCGCGCACGAAGAAACCCGCGGCTTCAACGCCTGCAATGGCGATCCGGTGACCTTCGCCGGCTGCGGCACGATCGAGCCGGACCGCGACGGTTATCGCAACGATTCCGTGCGCCTTGCCGGCGGCATCGATTTCAACGACCAATGGCAAGCCGATGCACGCCTGCTGCGCGCCGAAGGCAAGAACGAATTCGATGGCGGCTGGGCCAACGAGAACGAGAACGTGCAACAGGTCGTCGGCGCGCACGTGCGCTATGCGCCGAGCGAACGCCTGGCGCTGTATTTCAACGCTGGCCGCAATGATGACGATTCGCGCAGCATCGTGGGCAGCACCGGCGCGCAGTCCGGCCGCATCACCACGCGCCGCGATACCGCCAGCCTGCAGGCCGACATCGGTGGCGAGACCAATCTGCTGAGTGTCGGCTTCGACTGGCAGCGCGACGAAGTGGAGGGCACGACGACGTTCAACGTCGATCATCGCCTGAGTCGCGCCTTGTTCGGCCAGTGGCGGATGCAGGCTGGCAGCCAGCATTGGCAGGCCGGCCTGCGCCGCGAGGACAACAGCCAGTTTGGTGGCGAGACTACCGGCAACCTCGCCTGGGGCTGGGATGTCACCGAGGCGCTGCGCCTGACCGCGTCCTACGGCACCGCCTTCCGCGCACCGACCTTCAACGATCTGTACTACCCCGGCTTCAGCAACCCGGACCTGCGTCCGGAGCGTTCACGCAGCATCGAGCTGGGCGTGGAAGGGCGTCACGGCTGGGGCGAGTGGTCGGTGCGCGGCTATCAGAACCGCCTGCGTGACCTCATCGTCTACAACCCGGCGCTGACCTCGCCCAGCAGCCCGTACGGCATGCCGGACAACGTGCAGCTGGCGCGCGTGCGCGGCCTGGAAGCGATGCTGGGCCTCGACATCGCCGGCTGGGATGTCAACGCGACCGCCAGCCTGATCGACCCGCGCAATGAAACGCCCGGCGCGCTCGACGGCAAGCTGCTCAACCGCCGTCCCAAGCGGATGGCGCGCATCGATGCCGATCGCGACTTCGGCCGTTACAGCATCGGTGCCAGCATCAACGGCAACAGCGCGCGCTTCGATGACCCGGCCAATCGCGTGCACATGGGCGGCTATGCCACCACCGACCTGCGCGCCGGCCTGCGCCTGGGCGATGACTGGCGCCTGCAACTGGCCGTGGCCAACGTGTTCGACCGCGAATACGAAACCGCACGCTGGTACAACCAGGCCGGCCGCACCTGGCTGCTGTCGCTGCGCTGGCACCCGGCGCAATAAACCTCAGGGAAGGCAGTGGAAGCGGGCGGCAGGGAGGCCGCCCCATTTACAATAGGCGAATGATTTCCTTCCGTAATTTCGCCTTGCGGCGCGGCGAACGCCTGCTCCTGTCCGATGTCGACCTGGCCCTGCACGCCGGTTATCGCGTGGGCGTGGTCGGCCGTAATGGCGCCGGCAAATCCTCCCTCTTCGCCGCGTTGCTGGGCGATGTCGAACCTGACCGTGGCGACCTGGACCTGCCGGGCAAGGCGCGCATCGCCAGCGTTGCGCAGGAGACCCCGCACCTGCCCGATCCTGCGCTCGACTTCGTGCTCTCGGGCGATGACGTGCTGCATGCGGCCGTGCGTGCCGAACGCGATGCGATGACGGCGGAAGACTGGGAAGCCGTCGCCGAAGCGCATCATCGCCTGGCCGAGTTGAACGGCTATGACGCCGAGGCGCGCGCCGGCAAGCTGCTGCATGGCCTGGGTTTCGCCGCCGACACGCACGACACGCCGGTCGCGGATTTCTCCGGCGGTTGGCGCGTGCGCCTGAACGTGGCACGTGCGCTGATGACGCCGAGCGACCTGCTGCTGCTGGATGAGCCGACCAACCATCTGGACCTCGATGCGGTGGTCTGGCTGGAGGACTGGCTGCGCCGCTACGACGGCACCTTGCTCGTGATCAGCCATGACCGCGAGTTCCTCGACAACGTCACCACCCACATCCTGCACCTGCACGATGGCAAGGCAAAGCTGTACGTCGGCAACTACACCGCGTTCGAGCGCCAGCGCGCCGAGCACCTGCGCCAGCAGCAGATCGCGCAC
>JACSSF010000144.1 GCA_014879375.1 Lysobacteraceae bacterium | reverse complement strand
CTTCAACGTGCGCGGCGGCCGCTGCGAGGCCTGCCAGGGCGATGGCCTGATCAAGGTCGAGATGCACTTCCTGCCGGACGTGTACGTGCCGTGCGATGTGTGCGGCGGCAAGCGCTACAACCGCGAGACACTGGAGATCCGCTACAAGGGACACAGCATCCACGACGTGCTGGAGATGACGGTCGAGGACGCGGCGGTGCTGTTCGAGAACGTGCCGGCGATCAGCCGCAAGCTGGACACCCTGATCGATGTCGGCCTGTCCTACATCAAGCTGGGCCAGTCGGCGACGACGCTCTCCGGCGGCGAGGCACAGCGTGTGAAGCTGTCGAAGGAGCTCTCGCGCCGCGACACCGGACGCACGCTCTACATCCTGGACGAGCCGACCACGGGCCTGCACTTCGCCGACATCGAGCATCTGCTCAGCGTGCTGCATCGCCTGCGCGATGACGGCAACACGGTGGTCGTGATCGAGCACAATCTCGATGTCATCAAGACCGCGGACTGGGTGGTCGATCTCGGTCCCGAAGGCGGCCATCGCGGCGGCCAGATCATCGCCCAGGGCACGCCCGAGGACATCGCCGCGATGCCGCAATCGCATACCGGCCACTTCCTCTCGCAACTGCTGGATGCACAGAACAAGCGCGCCAAAAAAAGGAAGCAAGCATGAGCCACGACATCGCCCAGAACGTGTTCCGTTTCCGCATCTCGCCGCGCTGGGGCGACCTGGACGCGATGAACCACGTCAACAACGCGACCTACCTGCGTTACCTGGAGGAAGCGCGCATCCAGTGGCTGAACGCACTCGGCACCGACTGGTTCGATGACAGCCGCGGACCGGTGCTGGCCTCGGCCACGGTCAACTACCGCCTGCCGATCGAATATCCGAGCGACATCGTCATCGAGCTGTTCGCCACGCGCATCGGCACCAGCAGCCTGACCATTGGCCATCGCATGATCGATTCGACGAGCGACGCGCTGTATTGCGACGGACAGGTCGTGGTGGTGTGGGTGGATCGCAAGACCGGCAAGCCCGAGACCTTGCCGGACGGCATTCGCACGGCCGCGGAGCGCATCGCCAGCCCCGGCTGAACACGGCCTCTGCCATCGGTCACCTTGCCCCCTCGTCCTGCATGGGGCAGGCTTGGGTTTTCCGCGTGGGGAGTGAGCGATGTTGCATCGTGCATTGTCATGGGCCGTGTTGGCGGCCTGCCTGGCGCCATTGGCGATGTCGGCAAAGACCACGCCCGATGCCGCACCACCCGCATCCGCGCCGACCGCAGCCCCGGTTGACCCGCGTTGCGCGCCGATCCCCTTCGCCGATCCCGATGCAGGCGCGGTCGTCGTGCCCAGCGCGCCGGATGCCTGGGGCGGCCCGCGCACCGGCAACGAAGCGACGCTGTCCGATCGCGTCGTGGAGTACCGCATCCAGGCCAGCCTCGATCCCGACAAGCACACCATCGACGGCAAGCAGCAACTGAGCTGGCGCAATCGCAGCAACCAACCGGTGTGCACGGTCTACCTGCACATGTATCTGAACGCCTTCGAGTCCAACGGCAGCACCTTCATGTCGGAGCGCCGCACGCGCGGCTTCAGCTTCCGCAGCGACGTCAAGACCAAGGACGGCGACTGGGGCTACACCAGGCTCAAGCGCGTGACCCAGGGCGGCGAGCCGGTGAAATGGGGCTTCGTGCAGCCCGACGGCGGCCCCAAGACCGACAAGACCGTGGTGCGCTTCGACCTGCCCACGCCGGTCGCGCCGGGCGCCACCACGACGCTCGACATCGATTTCTTCAACCAGTTGCCGCGTGTGGTTGCGCGCACCGGCTACTTCGGCAGTTTCCACCTGGTCGCGCAATGGTTCCCCAAGATCGGCGTGCTGGAATTGCCGGGTGAGCGTGGCGCCACCGCGCCGCGCTGGAACGTGCACGAATTCCACCTGCACAGCGAGTTCTACGCCGACTTCGGCCTGTACGACGTCAGCCTGACCGTGCCCTCCGACTACACCGTTGGCGCGACCGGCGAGCTGACCGGCGCGCCGGTGAAGAAGGACGGCAAGACCACCTACCGCTACGTGCAGGGCGACGTGCACGATTTCGCCTGGACCGCGGACAAGCGCACCGCCAAGCCGCTGGAAGCCAACTGGACCTACCCCGGCGGCGACCCGGTCAAGGTGCAGGTGCTGTTCCCGCCCGAATACGCCGACAACGCGCCGACGGTGATGAAGGCGACGCTCGATTCGCTGACGTATTTCTCCAAGACGCTCGGCCGCTATCCGTATCGCACGGTCACCGCGGTCATCCCGCCCTACAACGCGGGCGAAGCGGGCGGCATGGAATATCCGACCTTCTTCACCGCCGACAGCACGCTCAACTACAAGCCCGGCGGCATCGAGCAATACATGCTGGAGTTCGTCACCATCCACGAATTCGGCCACGGGTATTTCTACGGCATCCTCGCCTCCAACGAGTTCGAGGAACCGATGCTGGACGAGGGCGTGAACCAGTATTGGGACAGCCGCATGTTGTCCGACCGCAAGCAGCGCGTGGTGCCGATGCCGGCGCGGCTCGCGCGCATGGGCTTCGCGCCCGGTGTCGATCCGCATGACCTAGATCGCCTGACTGCCAACCTCGGCAATGCCGAGGATCCGCTCGGCAACAACAGCTGGGATCGCAGCAGCAGCGGCAGTTACGGCAGCGTCTATGCACGTACCTCAACGCTGTTGAACGGCATCGAGAAGCAGGTCGGCCGGGCGGCGATGGCACGCGGGATGACCCTGTACTACGAACGCTGGAAGTTCCGCCATCCCTCCACCGCCGACTTCCGCGAGGCGTTGGCCGAAGGCACGGGCCAGCGCGAGATCGTCGAACGCAACTTCGCGCAATCGGTGTACGGCTCGGAAGTGGTTGATGACGCGATCGAGACCTTCACCAGCGTGGAAGAATTGCCGGCACTGGGTTATGTCGATGGCAGCGACAAGCCGGTCGGCAGCGAGGCGCGCGGCAAGGCCATGAAGGCCACCCGCGAGGCCTGGAAGAAGTCGCACCCCGATGCCAAGCCGGGCAGTGGCCCGTACCCGTATCGCACCACCGTGGTGGTCGAGCGCAAAGGCGCCGACGTGCCGCAGACGCTCAAGGTGACCTTCGCCGATGGCAGCACCGAGATCGTGCGTTTCTCCGGCACGCAGAAATGGTTCCGCTGGAACTGGGTGCGCCCGTCGAAGGCGGTGAAGGTGGAGCTCGACCCGGCGCAGCTCTATGCGATGGACCGCTCGACCAATGACAACGTGCGCGCGCTCGACAGCAATACCGACGCCGGCACGTATTTCGGAAGCCGCGCACTGGCATGGATGCAGGTCTTGCTGGCCTGGCTGATGGGGGCATGAACATGACGACCACGACTTCCAAGCGGAACGGCTTCACCGCATTGCTCACCGCGTTGGCTGGCGGCTTCCGCCACTGGCGCCTGATGCTGCTGGCCTGGCTGGCGGGCCTCGTCGCCGCCACGTTCATGGCGCGGCCGGTGTTCGGCCTGTTCAACAGCGCACTGGGCCACAACCCGGATGCCGGGCGGATCGTCAGCTCGCAGGACATCGCACCCGTGATCGACAGCGTGATGACGCTTGGCGACGGCGGCGGCATGCACGGCATGATGGCGATCGGCCAAGGGCTGATGAGCGCCCTGGTCATCGGCGCGCTGCTGACGCCGTGGTTGACCGGCATGCTGGTCGCCAGCCTGCGCGAAGGCCGCGCCCTGCGCTTCGGCGAGCTCTGGACCGGCGGCTGGCGCGAATACGGCCGCCAGTTCCGCCTGTTGCTGGTCGCGCTGATCCCGTGGGCGGTGGTCGGGATGATCGCGATGCTGGCGGGCTTCTGGGCCCGGCATGGGGACGAGACCCGCATCCTCGAATCCGTCGGCCAGCAACGCAACACCATCGTGATGTGGATCGTCGGCATCGCCAGCCTGGTGGTGTGGAGCAGCATCGAGTCCGCACGCGCCGCGTTCAGTGCCGATCCCTTCCTGCGTTCGGCCTTCCGTGCCTGGCTGCGCGGCCTGAAACTGATGCTGCGTCGTCCGCTGTCGGTGCTGCTGATCGTCATCGCGACGGCCGCCATCGGCGGCGGCATCGCGATGCTGCTCCAGCAACCGGCGATGCAGAGCGCAAGCGCCTCGGGCGGCCTGATCTGGGGCCTCGCCCAAGTGGCGGTCGTGGTGATCTGGTGGATGCGGATCGCGAGACTGTCCGCTCTGACCGCGATCAGCCCGCCGCCCACGCCTGCCGCGCCCGTGGTTGTAATGGCGGATATCGTCGAAACCGCCCCGCCACCCCCGGACGCGGCCAGCGCGTAATCTAGGGGGATGCCCGGATCTGGAAAACCGATGCGTCCCTCCCTGATTGCCCTCGCCCTGGCCAGCCTGTTGGTCTCGGGCTGCGCCACCGCGCCCGCCGAGACATCCAGCGTCTCCGCGGCCGATGCCGCAGCCAGCGCTCCGATTACCGCCGATGCCAGTTTCGCGGCGTTGTCGCAGGACTGGCTGGACGGGATGCTGGCACTGTCGCCGATCTCCGCCACCGCCATCGGCGATCACCGCTTCGACGGCGAGATCGACGACCTTTCCGCCGACGGCCGCGCACGTGGCCTCGCGTTCTCGCGCGACATCCTGGCCCGGCTGGATGCGATCGATGCCAGTGCGTTGTCGCGGCAGAACCAGGTCGATGCGTTGATCCTGCGCAACCAGTTGCGCGCCGACATCTGGAGCACGGAAACCCTGCAAAGCTGGGCCTGGGACCCGCAGGTCTACAACGGCCTGGCCGGCAGCGCGATCTACGGCCTGATGGCGCGCGAGTTCGCCCCGATGCCCGATCGACTGAAATCGGCGACGTTGCGGATGGAGAAACTGCCGCAGCTCTATGCACAGATGCGCGCGAACCTCGATCCGGCGCGGGTGCCGAAAATCCATGCCGAAACCGTCGCCAAGCAGAATGGCGGCGTGCTGGTGCTGATCGACCAGTTCATCACCCCCAACCTCGACGCATTGAACGGGGATGACCGGCGCCGACTGGAAGCCGCCATCAGCGGCGTGCGCGCGGCCGTCGCCGAGAACCAGCAGTGGCTGGACAAGACCCTGGTGCCCAACGCCGGCGGCGACTTCCGCCTTGGCGCCACCATGTACGACCAGAAGCTAGGGTTCTCGCTCAACTCGGCGCTCTCGCGCAGCGAGATCAAACAGCGCGCGGAAGCCGAACTCAAGCGCACGCGTGGCGAAATGTACGCCATCGCCCGGCAGGTGCTGAAAGGCCGCAAGGGCGCGCCCGCCCTGCCCGCCAACCCGACCCCGGCGCAGCAACAGGCGGCGATCGAGGCCGCGCTCGAACTCGCCTACGCCGAGCGCCCCGCGCGCGACCAGGTCGTCCCCTTCGCCAAGCAAACGCTGGCAGCGGCCACCGACTTCGTACGCCAGCATGACCTCGTCACCGTGCCGGACGACCCGGTCAAGATCATCCTGATGCCCGAGTTCCAGCGTGGTGTCGCCGTCGCGTATTGCGATTCGCCCGGCCCGCTCGACAAGGGCCTCGACACCTATTACGCGATCTCGCCGATCCCCGACGACTGGACCGCGCAGCAGACCGAATCGTTCCTGCGCGAATACAACGACCGGATGATCCACCTGCTGTCGATCCACGAGGCGATGCCCGGCCATTACCTCGAAGGCGTGCATTCCGCGGATTTCGATTCCACCCTGCGCGCGGTGCTGCGCTCGGGCATGTTCGCCGAAGGCTGGGCCGTCTATACCGAAAGGATGATGGCCGACGCCGGCTACCTGGACAACGACCCGCTGTTCCGCCTGGTCCAGCTCAAGTTCTACCTGCGCACCATCGGCAACGCCATCCTCGACCAGGGCGTGCACGTCGACGGCTGGACCCGCGCGCAGGCGATGGACTTCATGACCCGCCAGACCTTCCAGCAGGAACGCGAGGCCGCCGGCAAGTGGGTGCGTGCGCAACTGACCTCCGCGCAGCTGCCGACCTACTTCGTCGGCGTGCAGGAACACTTCGACACCCGCCGCGCCGTGGAAGAAAGGCAGGGCGAGAATTTCGACCTCAAGCGCTACCACGACCAGGTGCTGTCATATGGCGCGCCACCGGTCCGTTTCGTCCGGCAGATGATGCTGGACGAGCCGATTCACTGACACTGTCGTCCAGGGGGAGCACCGATGGCTTTGTTCGATCGCTTGCGTCACTGGGGCAAGACCGCATCCGCGTCTGCCACCGGCTATCCCGCCACCGAGCGCCGGGCCAAGCCGCGCGTCAATGCCGTTGCCGGGACCCGCGTGCTGGTGATCGACGACTCCTCCACCATCCTCGCCTTGCTGCGCAAGATGCTGCTGCAAAATGCCTATGAAACCGTCGAGGCCGGCACGGCCGCGGCGGCACTGGAAGCGGCGAAATCCGGCCCGGAACTGATCTTCCTCGACATCGTCCTGCCCGATGGCGACGGCTTCAACGTGCTGCGTGAGCTGCGCAAACTGCCGGAGACCCGCGATGTCCCGGTCATCATGATGAGCGGCAACATCCAGGCCACCGAGCAGTTCTACGTGCAGCGGATCGGCGCCGACGATTTCATGAAGAAACCCTTCACTCGCGCGGAAGTGTTCTCGCGGATCGAGATCCTGCTCGACAGTGGCTACAAGCCGCGCCGGACCGCGCAGCGCATCGGCATCCCTGCCGAGCTCGCCGCGATCAACCCGGCCTAGAGCTCCAGCGCCGCCGGGTCCAGCCCGTAGCTGCCCGGTGGCAGGCTGCGTGCGATGTGCACCTGGGCCAGCGCCGGCTGCACCTCGGTATCCACTAGGTTCACCGGGATGAAGTGCGCGCGCAATTGCTTGCTCGCGTTGGTCAGCATCATCACCCTCGGGCGCAGGCGCTGCGACGGGTTCTGCGACATCACCACGCCCACTTCGCCGGTATTGAGCTCGACCAACGTGCCGACCGGATACACGCCCAGGCAGCGAACGAACTGCTCGACGAGGTCCGCGTCGTGCTTGCCGTTGCGTTGTCTGACCAGCTGCTGCAACGCATCGGCGCGACTGAGCGCGGCTCGGTAAGGGCGTTCGCTGATCATCGCGTCATAGGCATCGACCAGCCCCGCTATCTTGCCGGGCAAGGGAATGGCGTCGTTCGTCTTGTGGTCGGGATAGCCGCTGCCATCGGCATGTTCATGGTGGTTGCGCACCATGTCGAGGATGATCGGGTCGTCCAGCCCGCTCTGGCGCAATCGCTCCACGCCCTCGCTGACATGACGCTCGACGAACGCACGGCCCACCTCGTCCAACGGCCCCTCCTGGTTGATCATGTCCGGCGGCACCGCACCCATGCCGATGTCGAGCAGCAGCGCGCCCGTCGCCAGCGCATTGATTTCCGCGTCATCGAAACCCAGGTGCCGACCGAATGCAGCCGCCAGCGCGCAGCAATTCACCGCGTGCGTATAGGTGTAGTGATGGCGGCTGCGCAGGGACTCCAGCCAGAAATAGGCATCGGGATTGCGGACCAGGCTGCGTACCACCGGCTCGACCACCTCGTCGACCTCGACCTGGCTGATCTCTTCTCCCCGACGCAACTTGCCAAGGAAATTTTCGGTGCGCTCGGAGAGCTGGTCCATCAGCCGTGCGCTGACCTGTATCTCCTGGTCGAACGACGTGGCCTCGGCGCCGAACTCCGGATCATCGCCGGCACCCGATCGGGATTTGGCCCGCGTCTTGGGCGAGAGCGACTGTAGGTGGAAGGTGGCCGGCCCCGTGCTTTTTTCCAGGTCGACCCATACGCGACGCGCGTGCTGCGCGATCTGCTCGATGTCTTCCCGTGTGCGGATCAGTACCCCCTGCAGCGGGAACGGCGTGTCGTTCCAGTCGCAGTCCAGGCGGCATACGTACATGCCAACCTGCAGGTCGGCGGCGGCGATTTCCTGTTCATGCAATTCCATGATTCAAACGCTGCTTCCGTTGCTCAGTGGTTTGCGGGCGCCTGCTTCCCGTCCAGCGGGTGCAGGCGCAGGTCCTGGAAATCGAAACTGAAATCGGTCAAGGGCGAAATCGGCTCCATTCGCACCTCACGGATCTTGCCGTCGGGGTCGAGCTCGAAACTGACGAAGGCATCGGCGTTCAGCGCGCGATCGTTCCAGCGCACGATGAACGTGTCGTGCTGCCAATGCTCCAGCCGCCCGGCCAGTTCGCGCGTGTGCGCGAACTGCATCGCCAACCCCTTGCCCGCGGCGGAAACCACCACGTCGCCATACCAGGGATCGCGATAGGTGCCGGCGTAGCGCGCCAGCGGCAGCGAGGGCCTGGAATCGGCATCGCGCGCTGCCTGGTGCTTCTTCCAGTCTGCGTCGGCATCGCCACCGGCCTTGGCAACGGCCTTGGCATAGGCATCGACCCAGTCATGCGCCGGTTCGTCCAGCATCATGTCCAGTGCCGAGTACGTCACCGCGTTGAATGCGGCGCCGACCTCTTGGTTGGTCAGCACGACCACGCCGATGTCGCTGCCGGGCACCAGGGTCAGGCGCGAGACCATGCCCGGCCAGCCGCCGGTGTGCCACACCATGCGATGGCCGCGATAGTCGGAAAGCATCCAACCCTGACCGTAGCCGAGGAAGTTGGGCATGGCCGGTAATAACTCGGGCACCGATGGCCTGGAGACGGGAATCGGCGTCAACATCGTCCACATGTCGCGCTGGCGCTGCGCGGTGAACAGGCGCCCCTTGCCATCCGGCATCGCGCCACCGGCCAACTGCGTGTTCATCCATCGGGTCAGGTCGTGCACGCTGCTGTAGAGGCCGCCTGCGCCCGACACGTTGCGCCAGGTCAGCGTGCCGACGGGTTTGAGATCCTTGAAGTCCTGCTTGGCATGGCCAGTGGCGACGTTGTCCCCGGCGACCAGGTCATCCGCGTTGTATCGCGTCTCGTCCATGCCGAGCGGGGCGAAGATGCGCGTCTGCAGGAACTGCTTGAACGGCATTCCGCTGGCGGCTTCCACCACCAGTTGGGCGACGCCGAACAGGATGTTGTCGTAGGCGTACTGCCCGCGGAACTGGCCGGTGATCGGCACGTCCTTCAGGCGCTCGGCGACCTCGCGCGTGGTGTAGTCGGTGGTGGGCCAGTACAGCAGGTCGCCCGCGCCGAGCGACAGGCCGCTGCGATGCGCCAGCAAGTCGCGGATGCGCATGTCGTGGGTGATGTAGGGATCGGACATGCGGAACCACGGCAGGTGGTCGATGACGCGATCATTCATGTCCAGCTTGCCGTCCTCCGCGAGCATCTGTAGTGCAGTGGCGGTGAAGGCCTTGGTGTTGCTGGCGATGGCGAACATGGTGTGCGCATCGACCTTCTCGGGCTTGCCGATCTCGCGCAGGCCGTAACCGCGCTCCAGCACGACCCGTCCGTCCTTGACGATGGCGACGGCGATGCCCGGGACATCGAACTGCTTGCGCACGGCCTCGACCCGGGCATCGAACGCGGCCAGCTGGGCCGCATCGGGGGATGGCGCCGCTTGCTGGGCAGGAACGGCGGTTCGCGCCGGCTGGCCCAAGGCGGACGTCAGCAACATCGCGATCAGGATGAGGCGAATCAGGGGCATGCACACTCCGGGGGAAGCAGCCTCACCATACTACCTGCTGCCCGAATGTCGAATACCTTTTGTCGATCGGTTCGATCCGCCACCGCCTTGGGCCAATGGCCCAAGGCAGCCGGGCTAACTCATGCCATGGGGAGTTTCAGGCCCTGCTCGCGCGCGCAGTCACGGGCAATGTCGTAACCGGCATCGGCATGGCGCATCACCCCGGTGCCCGGGTCGTTCCACAGCACCCGGGCGATGCGCCTGTCGGCTTCCTCGCTGCCGTCGCAGACGATCACCACGCCGCTGTGCTGGCTGTACCCCATGCCGACCCCGCCACCGTGGTGCAGGCTGACCCAGGTCGCGCCACCGGCCACGTTCAACATCGCGTTGAGCAGCGGCCAGTCGCTGACCGCATCGCTGCCGTCCTTCATCGCCTCGGTCTCGCGGTTGGGTGAGGCGACGGAGCCACTGTCCAGGTGATCGCGCCCGATCACCACCGGCGCTTTCAGTTCACCGTTGCGGACCATCTCGTTGAAGGCGAGGCCCAGCTTGTCGCGCGTTCCTAAGCCCACCCAGCAGATGCGCGCCGGCAGGCCCTGAAAGCTGATGCGATCACGCGCCATGTCCAGCCAGTTGTGCAGGTGCTCGTCGTCGGGGATCAGTTCCTTGACCTTGGCGTCGGTCTTGTAGATGTCTTCCGGATCACCGGAGAGCGCCACCCAGCGGAACGGGCCGATGCCGCGGCAGAACAGCGGGCGCACGTAGGCCGGCACGAAGCCCGGGAAATCAAAGGCGTTCTGGCAGCCGACATCGAATGCCATCTGGCGGATGTTGTTGCCGTAATCGACGGTCGGAATGCCTTGCGCGTGGAAGGCCAGCATCGCCTCGACATGCACGCGCATCGACTGCTTAGCGGCGTCGCGGACTTTTTCCGGGTTGGTCTTCTGCGCTTCCAGCCATTGCTCGACCGTCCAGCCTATCGGCAGGTAGCCGTGCACCGGGTCATGCGCACTGGTCTGGTCGGTCACGGCATCCGGGCGCACGCCGCGGCGCACCAGCTCCGGCAGGATTTCGGCCGCATTGCCGAGCAAGGCGATGGATTTCGCTTCGCCGGCAGC
Organism: Lysobacteraceae bacterium; assembly: GCA_014879375.1. Classification (GTDB taxonomy): domain Bacteria; phylum Pseudomonadota; class Gammaproteobacteria; order Xanthomonadales; family Xanthomonadaceae; genus Solilutibacter. Next base: position 10,507 of record JACSSF010000144.1, on the reverse strand, counting down.
GGTGTATTTCTCGATGCGGGCCAATGCGTCGTCGATGTCGGCCGCTTGCTCGTCCACGTAACGGGTCCGCAGGCGGAAATCGATGCTGGACTGGCGGCATTCGATGTTGAGGCTGCACGCACCCGCCAGCGACGCGGCCAGCGGCTGCGCGCCGCCCATGCCGCCGAGCCCTGCGGTGAGGATCCACTTGCCCTTCAGCGATCCGCCGTAATGCTGGCGACCCATCTCGACGAAGGTCTCGTAGGTGCCCTGCACGATGCCTTGGCTGCCGATGTAGATCCAGCTGCCGGCGGTCATCTGGCCGTACATCATCAGGCCCTTCTGATCGAGTTCGTTGAAGTGCTCCCACGTTGCCCAATGCGGCACCAGGTTGGAGTTGGCGATCAGCACGCGCGGCGCGTCGGCGTGGGTCGGGAACACGCCGACCGGCTTGCCCGACTGCACCAGCAGGGTTTCGTCGTCACTCAGGGTCTTGAGTGTTTCGAGGATCTTGTCGTAGCTGGCCCAGTCGCGCGCGGCGCGGCCGATGCCGCCGTACACGACCAGCGACGTCGGGTCTTCCGCGACTTCCGCATCCAGGTTGTTCTGCAGCATGCGGAACGGCGCTTCGGTCAGCCAGCTGCGGCAGTTCAGCGCGTTGCCACGCGGCGCGCGGATGCTGCGGGAAGGATCATGGCGGGAATGCTGCGACATCGGGCGACCTCGGCGAAAACAAGCCGTCATTATCGCAGCTTGGCGAAGTCCCTCCGTGCGAGCGCGTGCGGTGACGCCCCGGATGGCCGCCGGGGCTCAGAAGATGGATGGATCGAGCATCCGCAACGCATCGAGCGTATTGAGCGCACCGGTGCGCTCCAGGTCCTCGCTCGACCAAGATCGGCCCATGGCGGGTGCGCAGCGCGGCTTGCCTTGCGTCTTGCCGGGTCGCATCTCGTCGCGCAGGTTGCGCGAGGCGGTGATCCGCGAGCCGGTGTAACGCAGGCAACGGTGGTCATCCAGCGGCCGCTGGGTGGGCAGCTCCGCGGTTCTGGCCTCCGATGCCGGCGCATCGGCGTTGTCCGCCGTGGTGATCGGCTGCTGCGCCAACGCGCCACCCGCCAGCAGCATCCCGGCGACCATCATCAGGCAGCGGGCTTTCATCGGCATTCTCCTTACGGGTTTTCCACTCTACGCCTGCCGGTTTCCGCCGTCCAAGGCGCCGGGAACGCGGTTCAGTGTGGATTTCAGCAGCCCGCCATGGGCTCGGGCAGAACGGCAATTTGGATGAAGCGGCGTTTAGAATCGGGCGATGCGATTTACCCAGACCCTCCGCATCGTCGCAGCCGCCTGGCTGGCATTGGCCCTTGTCGCCTGTGCCAGCATCGACGGCACGGCAACAAAGCCCGCGCCGCTGCTGCTGATCTCCATCGACGGCCTGCGCCCTACCGACATCACCCCGGACGCGATGCCCAACCTGACCCGGCTCGCCCAGACCGGCGTGCGCGCGGCGGGCATGCGCCCGTCCTATCCCAGCCTCACCTTTCCCAACCATTACACGCTGGTCACCGGCCTGCGCCCGGACCACCACGGCGTCACCCACAACAGCATGTGGGATACCGAACTCGGCGAGTTCCGCGTCGCCAGCCGTGACGCCGTGAGTGACGGGCGATGGTGGGGCGGCGAGCCGGTGTGGATCGGCGCGGACAAGGCCGGCCTGCGCACCGCGGTGCTGTATTGGCCGGGCAGCGAGGCGGAGATCGAAGGACGCCGTCCGGCCCGTTGGCGCCCCTACGACGGCGAGACCAGCGCCGGCTGGCGGGTCGACACCGTCGCCGGCTGGCTGCTGGAGGACCCGACCACGCGCCCCGATTTCACCGCGATGTATTTCGACAAGGTGGACGAGGCCTCGCACTACCACGGGCCCGGATCACCCGAGGCGGACGCCGCCCGGCGCGACACCGATGCCGCCATCGGTCGCTTGCTGGCGACCTTGCAGGCGCGCGGGCTGCTGGATCGCATCAACATCGTCGTCGTCTCCGACCATGGCTTTGCCGATGTGCCGCCTGGGCAGGTCATCGCGGTCGAGGACATGATCGGCATCGAGGCCGCGCGCGCCGACTCCATCGGCCAGGTGGTGACCTTCGCCCCTAACCCCGGCTTCGAGGCCGAAGCCGAGCGCCGCCTCCTGGGCCGCCACGACCACTACGAATGCTGGAAGAAAGCCGACCTGCCGGCGCGCTGGCATTACGGCACGCACACACGCGTGCCCGCCATCGTCTGCCAGATGGACCTGGGCTGGGACGCGTTGCCGCAGGCGCAAATCGCGCGCCGGATGAGCGCCGGCCCGCGCGGCTCCCACGGCTATGACCCCGACCTTGCGCCGATGCGCGCGAGCTTCATCGCCCATGGCCCCGCGTTCAAGCCGGACAGCCAGTTGCCGATGTTCGACAATGTCGATGTCTATCCCCTGCTGATGAAGCTGCTGCGACTCAAGGCCGCGCCGAACGATGGCGACGTGCACACCTTCGACAGCGTATTGACCGGGCACTGACCTCCCCGTACAGACATGTCCGAAAATGGCGAGTCTGGCTCCCCGGGCGATGCTAGCCTGCATCCATGTCCTCGCTGCCCTCCACCGCCATCTGCGAACAGGCGCGCCTGTCCCGCGACGCACGTTTCGACGGGCGTTTCTTCACCGCGGTCAGGACGACCGGCATCTATTGCCGCCCGGTGTGTCCGGCGCCCGCGCCGAAAAGCCGCAACGTGGAGTATTTCGCCAACGCCGCCAGCGCCGAGGCCGCCGGCTACCGACCTTGCCTGCGCTGCCGCCCCGAGCTCTCGCCTGCGGACGGCCTGTGGCGCCGCAGTGACAGCGTGGTCGCCCGCGCGACGCGGCTGATCGATGACGGCGCACTGGATGATGCCTCGGTGTCCGGACTGGCTGATCGCCTGCATGTCGGCGAGCGCCATTTGCGCCGCCTGTTCGTCGACACGCTCGGGGTGACGCCGCAGCAAGTGCAGGGCACGCGCCGCCTGCTGTTCGCCAAGCAGCTGCTCAGCGAAACCCTGCTGCCGATCACCGACATCGCCTTGGCCGCGGGCTACCGCAGTCTGCGCCGCTTCAATGACGCCTTCCTCGCTGCCTACGGGCTATCGCCAACCCGGTTGCGCAAGCACACGGACGCGATGCAAGTCGAAGCCGGCCCGTTGCAATTGAAGCTGGCCTACCGCCCGCCGTTCGATTTCCGCGCCAGTCTGGATTTCCTGCGCCTGCGCACCCTGCCCGGGATCGAGCGCGTCGGCATCGATCATTACGCCCGCGTCATCGATGGCGATGGTGCGTGGCTGGAAGTGCGCGAATGGAGCAAGGGTGAGCCTGCATTGCGCCTGTCCTTGCACGGCGTCAGCGCGGTCGCACTGCCCGGCATCGTCCAGCGCGTGCGCCGCATGTTCGACCTGGATGCCGACCCGGCCGCCATCCATGCGCAGCTCGCCGGCGATGCCCTGCTCGCGCCGCTCGTCAAAGCACGACCCGGCCTGCGCCTGCCGGGCGGCTGGGATGGTTTCGAAGTGGCGATGCGCGCGGTCCTCGGCCAACAGGTCAGTGTGGTGGCGGCCACCACCTTGGCGCAGCGATTGGTGGCGCGGCATGGACGTGCGCTCGCGACGCCCATCGATGGCGACCTACACAGCCTGTTCCCCTTGCCGGCGCAGTTGGCCGATGTCGATTTGATCGACATCGGTTTGCCCGCCAAGCGGGCGGCCACGCTGATTGTCGTGGCCAAGGCGATGCGCGATGGCGACGTCGGCTTCGACGCCGAACAATCGCTGGATGAATTCATCGCCAGTTGGACCGCCCTGCCCGGCATCGGCGACTGGACCGCGCAATACATCGCGATGCGCGGCCTGCGCCACCCGGATGCATTCCCCGCGGGCGATCTGGTATTGCGCAAACAGGCAGGCGACGGCGCCACGATCACCGAGAAACAACTGCGCGATCGCGCCGAAGCCTGGCGTCCGTGGCGCAGCTATGCCGTCATCCAGCTCTGGCACGCGGCGTCCAATGCACCGATATCCAATCAGGAACCCTCACCATGACCGTCCATTTCAGGCACATCGACAGCCCGATCGGCCTACTGTTCATCGCGGCCGACGACACCGGCTTGCGCGCAGTCGAATTCCCCGAGAACCGACACCCGGTCAAACGCGAAGGCGACTGGCATGAGGGCGATCATCCCTTGCTGGACGAAGCCGAACGCCAGCTGGGTGAATATTTCGCGGGCAAACGCCGCGATTTCGACCTGCCGCTCGCGCCCCGTGGCACCGATTTCCAGCTGGGCGTGTGGCAGGCATTGCGCTCCATCCCGTTCGGTGAAACCTGGAGCTACGCGCAGCTGGCGGCAAGGATCGGCAAGACGTCCGCGATGCGCGCGGTCGGCGCGGCGAATGGCCGCAACCCGATTCCGATCATCGTGCCCTGCCATCGCGTGATCGGTGCGGATGGCTCGCTCACCGGTTTCGGCGGCGGCCTGCCGACCAAGGAATTCCTGCTGCGCCTTGAAGGCGCGCTGCCCGCCGACCTGCTGTGACGCTCGTCAGCCCGCCAGCAGTGTGGTGATCGCACGTCGGTAATCCACCAGCGCGGCATCGTGCGCGATGTGGCGGCCGTTGATGACGACATGATGACCGGCGACATGCACGTCCTTGACCGCGTCGCGATTGCCCGCAAACAGCCAGCGGTCCGCGACATCCTCGCGGGTCGCGCCGATCAGCACCGGCGCGTCCGCATCCAGCACGACTTCATCGATCACGTCAAAACCGGTCGATGCCGCCGCGCTTTGCCATGCGCCATGCAGCAGCGTCTCGCCGACGCTCGGCATGGCGGCGCTGCTGGCGATGTTGCGTCGCTGCGCGCGCAGGCGTTGCCCGTATTCCAGCCAGCGCAATTCCTCGACCGGCGACACCGAGATGTGCGAATCCGAGCCCACGCCCCAGCGTCCGCCCGCGTCCAGGTAATCACGCAAGGGGAATAATCCGTCGCCGAGGTTGCCCTCGGTGGTAGTGCAGATGGCGACGGTGGCACCGCTCCCGGCGATGCCCCGTACCTCGCCATCGTCCAGGTGCGTTGCATGCACCAGCGTCCAGCGCGCATCGACGTCGGCATGGTCCAGCAGCCAGCGTACCGGCCGCGCGCCACGCACCGCGATGCTGTCTTCGACTTCCGCCATCTGCTCGGCGATATGGATGTGGATGCGGCTTCCCTGCGGCAAGGCGGCAAGCACCTCGCGCACCGCGCCCTCGGGCACTGCGCGCAGGCTGTGTAGCGCGCAGCCGATATTGAGCGATGCGTTCTCCTGTGCCCGCAATCCCTCCAGCAGACGCAAATAATCCTCGACGGAATGGCCGAAACGCCGCTGGCGCTCGGACAGCGCGCGTCCGTCGAAACCGCCGCTCATGTACAGCACGGGCAGCAGGGTGAGGCGAATACCGGTCGCGCGCGCGGCCTCGATCAACGCCTGCGACATCGCCGCACGATCATCATGAAAACCGCCATCGGGCCGGTGATGCAGGTAATGGAATTCGCACACGCTGGTATAGCCGGCTTCCAGCATCTCCACATACAGCTGCGCGGCCACTGCACGCAGCAACTCCGGGGTGAAGCGCGCGGCCATCGCATACATCGTCTCGCGCCAGGTCCAGAACGAATCGTTCGGGTCGCCCTGGCGCTCGGCCATGCCGGCCATCGCACGCTGGAAGGCATGCGAATGAAGATTGGCGATGCCGGGCAGCGCCCAGCCACGTTCGGTCAGTTGGATGTCGTGCATGCCGCCATTCTCGCGCAAAGCCATAGAATGCGGGGATGGACGACACTGATCGCAGCGGATTGATCCTGGGCCCCACGCTGGCAACGCTGGCGGGCGATACCGGCTACGGCCTGGTCGAGGACGGCGCCCTCGCCTGGCGCGATGGCGTGATCGCCTACGCCGGGCCGCGTGACGGCCTGCCTGCCGAGCTCACCGGCGACGGCATCGAGACGACCGGGCTCATCACCCCGGGCCTGGTCGATTGCCACACCCATGTCGTGTTTGCGGGGGATCGCGCGGGCGAATTCGAGCAGCGGCTGGAGGGCGCCAGCTACGAGGACATCGCGCGCGCTGGTGGCGGCATCGTGTCCAGTGTGAATGCCGTGCGCAGCGCGAGCGAGGACGAACTGCTGGCGCAATCGCTGCCCCGCGTCCGCGCCTTGATCAACGACGGCGTGACTACGCTGGAGATCAAGTCCGGTTACGGCCTGGACCTCGACAACGAGCGCAAGATGCTGCGAGTGGCCCGTCGCATCGGCGAGGACTGCGGCATCACGGTATGCACCACTTATCTGGCCGCGCATGCGCTGCCGCCGGAATACGCCGGTCGCGCCGACGACTACATCGACCAGGTGATTGACTGGTTGCCCGTGCTGCATGCCGAAGGTCTGGTCGATGCGGTGGACGCCTATGCCGAGCGCATCGGCTTCAGTCCCGCGCAAACCCGCCGCGTGTTCGAAGCCGCGCGCGCATTGGGCCTGCCGATCAAGCTGCATGCCGACCAGTTGAGTGACCTTGATGGCGCGGCGCTGGTGGCGGAGTTCGGCGGGCTGTCCGCGGACCACATCGAATACACCAACGAACGCGGCGTTATCGCGATGCGCGACGCCGGTACCGTTGCCGTGTTGCTACCCGGCGCGTTCCATGTACTGCGCGAGACCCGGCTGCCGCCCATCGACGCCCTGCGCGATGCCGGCGTGCCGATGGCCGTCGCCACCGACTGCAATCCGGGTACTTCGCCGCTGTTGTCGCAACGTCAGGCGATGCAGCTGGCCTGCACGCACTTTCGCCTGACGCCCGAGGAAGCCCTGCGCGGCGCGACCCGACATGCCGCGCGCGCACTGGGTCTGCAGGGCGATCGCGGCATGCTGCGCGCCGGCATGCGTGCGGATTTCGTGCTGTGGTCGGTACGCCAGCCCGCCGAGCTTTGCTACTGGCTGGGTGGCGGTCTGGCCAAGGCGGTCTATGCTGGGGGTCGTCGAATCCACCGGGAATAAACCGATGCACCGTTTGGCCTTCGCCCTCGCCGCCTGCCTTGCCGCCACTACGGCGCACGCACAAGCCAGCAATGCCTCGCGCGCGCTGGCGCAGGACGCGATCATCGTCGATACCCATATCGATGCCCCCGGCGAACTGAGCGGCGGCTGGCGCGATCTCACCGCAGAGACCGACCGCGAGTTCGATTGGCCCAAGGCGCAGGCCGGCGGCCTCGACATCGCCTTCATGTCGATCTACACCTCCCCGCGCGAGGACGCCGAAGGCACCGCCTTCCATGCCGCCAACCAGCAGATCGACGCGGTGTGGGCGCTGGCCGCGCGCGCGCCGGACAAGTTCGCCGTGCTGACATCGCCGCGTGACATCGCCAAGCTCGAACGCCCGGGCCGCGTGCTGTTGCCGCTCGGCATGGAGAACGGCGCACCGATCGGCGACGACCTTGCCAAACTGTCGTTCTTCTTCGACCGCGGCATCCGCTACATCACCCTGACGCACAGCGCCGCCAACCGTCTGTCCGACTCGTCCTACAGCGCCGAACGCAAGTGGAACGGCCTCTCGCCCTTCGGTCGCGAGGTGGTCGCGGAAATGAACCGGCTCGGCATGATGGTCGATGTCTCGCACCTGTCCGATGCCGCCGCGCTTGAAGCGGCGAAGCTGAGCCGCGTGCCGGTGGTCGCCACCCACTCGGGCATGCGTCACTTCACCCCGGGCTTCGAGCGCAACGCCAGCGACGAGGTGGCGAAGGCGATCGCGGCCAAGGGGGGCGTCGTGCAGATCACCTTCGGCACCGGCTTCGTCAACCCGGTGGCAGCGGCCAACATGCAGGCCAAGTTCCGCGAACGCGCTGCGCTGCAGGCGCGCAATGCCGAGGCACGGGCCGCCGGCCGCGAAGTGGAGGACGAAGCGGCCTGGAACGCGGCCTGGGACAAGTCGCACCCGGTTCCGCCGACCGAACTGCAAGCCGTGGTCGATCAGATCGTGTACGCGGTGAACCTGCTGGGCGTGGACCACGTCGGCATCGGCTCGGATTTCGATGGCGTGGGCGGCGCGCTGCCCAACCACCTGCGCACGGTCGCGGACTATCCAAACCTGATCGCCGGGCTGCAGGCCGCGGGCATGTCCGATGCCGACATCCGCAAGGTGCTCGGCGGCAACCTGCTGCGCGTGTGGACGGCAGTCGAGGACGGCGCGACACGCTGACGCTCGACATCACCCAAACAAAAACCCCGCCAAGGCGGGGTTTTTAGTGAAGCGTAACAGCTGGCTCAGGCGGCCTTGGTCGCCTTCTTGGCCACGACCTTCTTGGTCGTCTTGGTGGCCTTCTTCGCCACCGGCGCAGCGGCGCTGCCGGCGGCCTTGGTCACGGCCTTCGGGCGCGCATTGCCGTAGCTGCTGTTGTAACGCTTGCCCTTGGCGGTCCTGCGGTCGCCCTTGCCCATGTCATGCTCCTGATGTGATGTCGGCCGCGGCATCGACCACGGCGCGGGGATAAACGTCGATTTTAGCAGAGATCAGCGCGATGCCGCCGCCGAAAGATGGGTCAGGCGCATGTTGGTCAGGTGCGCCGCCGCCAGCAGCAAGCCGCCGGCGATCATCATGGCGGCGTGCGTCCAGGCTTCCCAGCCGCCGTCGTGGGAGTGGATAGGGCCGAAGGTGGCGAACCACAGCAGCCCCAGTGCCGGCAGCAACAGGCCCCAAGCGCGGTAGCCGCGATGCCGCCGCCAGCCGATGCTGAGGGTGATCGCCGCCAGCAACGTCGCGAACACCACCACGGCTTGGTCGATGTCGACCCAGCCGCCAAGGCCCAGCCCGAAGGTCGGCAGGATCGCCAGCAGCAGTGGCATCGCCGCGCAGTGGATCGCGCACAGCATCGATGCCGCGAAGCCCACGCGGTCGGCCTGCTGCAAATGGGAGCTGGAGTGGGACATGTCGTCGTCGGGCCTGTGGCGCATCAGATTGAAATAATATAACGTAAAGAAATACTCGCTGCCTACTTTACTCCACCCCATGACATCTGCCGTTCACGTCCGTCGCCTTGCCCGCCACCGCTTGACCAAAGCCCTCTGCCTCTCCCTGGCCCTGCCGACCGCCTTGCTGGCGCAGGAGCCCCCGCAGCAAGACCCGCACCGGCAGGACATGCACCAGCTCGACAGCGTCGTCGTCACCGCCTCGCCGCTGCACCAGACCGCCGACGCGCTGGTCAGGCCGGTGGAAGTGCTGGCCGGCGAAAAGCTGGACGAGGCCAAGACCAACACCCTCGGCCAGACCCTGGAGCGCACGCCGGGCATCCAGAGCTCCTCGTTCGGACCCGGGGTGGGCCGCCCGGTCATCCGCGGGCTGGATGGCGCCCGCGTGCAGGTGGTGAACGACGGCATGGGCAGCGGCGATGTCTCGACGCTGAGCGCCGATCACGCGGTCAGCATCGAGCCCTTCCTCGCCGACCGCATCGAGGTGATGAAAGGCCCGGCCACCCTGCTCTACGGCAGTGGCGCGATCGGCGGCGCGGTCAACGTGGTCGATGGGCGCTCCCCGGATGCGTTGCCGGAAGCCCCCTTCAGCGGCCGCATGGAGCTGCGCGGCGGCAGCAATGGCGATGAACGCACGGGGATGTTCCGCGTCGATGGCAGCACCGCGACCACCGGCTCGGGCCTCGTGTTCCATGCCGACGGCCTGCTCCGCGAGAGCGGCGACATCGACATCCCCGGTTATGCCGAAAGCGCCGCGCGGCTGTCCGCCGAAGGCGAGACGCCCGACCCGTCGACGCGTGGCATCTTGCCCAACAGCGCAGTGCGCACCGCCAGTGGCGCGCTGGGCGTGACCTGGATTGGCGAACGCGGGCATCTGGGCGTCACCGGCAGCCTGTTCGAGACGCGCTATGGGGTGCCCGGCCACGAACACGGCGACGATGACCATGCCCACGGCGCTGCCGACGGCGATGCCAGCGGCGTGCGCATCGGCCTGGACCAGCGTCGCCACAGCCTGCATGCCGGGCTGGACGATGTCGGCATCTTCAAGACGCTGCGCTTCAAGTACGCGCAGACCGACTACACCCACACCGAATACGAGAATGGCGTGGTCGGCACCGTGTTCGACAACCACACCGACGAAGCGCGGCTGGAACTGGTGCATCGCGATGTCGCGGGCTGGCAGGGCGCATTCGGCCTGCAAGGCGGCAAGCGTGATTTCGATGCACGCGGCGATGAGGCCTTCGTGCCGCCGACGCGTGGCCGCGACCTCGGCCTGTTCTGGATCGGACAGCGCGAAATCGGCCCGCTGCAGCTGGAACTGGGCGTGCGCCACGACAGGAACCGCATCGAGAGCGATGCCGTCGCCGCATTGCCGGACCGCGTGCTCCGCCGCGACTTCTCCACCAACCACTTCTCCGGCGGGCTGCGCTTGAACGTCAACGAGCAGCTGCACCTGAAGCTGGGCCTGGACCGTTCGCAGCGCGC
>JACSSF010000189.1 GCA_014879375.1 Lysobacteraceae bacterium | reverse complement strand
GACAGGCGGATGCGGCCCTGCTTGTCGACTTCCAGCACCTTGACCTTGACCACGTCGCCTTCCTTCAGCTTGTCGCTGACCTTCTCGACGCGCTCGTTGGAGATCTGCGACACGTGCACCAGGCCGTCCTTGCCCGGCAGGATGGTGACGAATGCACCGAAGTCCATGATCTTGGCGACCTTGCCTTCGTAGATGCGGCCCGGCTCGACGTCGCTGGTGATCTGCTCGATGCGGGCCTTGGCGGCCAGTGCAGCGGCGTTGTTGACCGAAGCAATGGTGATGGTGCCGTCGTCCTGGATGTCGATCTGCGTGCCGGTTTCCTTGGTGATGCCTTGGATGGTGGCACCGCCCTTGCCGATCACTTCGCGGATCTTGTCCGGGTGGATCTTGATCGTCAGCAGGCGCGGGGCGTACTCGGACAGCTCCTCGCGCGGAGTGGTCATGGCATTGGCCATCTCGCCCAGGATGTGGATGCGGCCGGCTTTCGCCTGCACCAGTGCAGCCTGCATGATCTCTTCGGTGATGCCTTCGATCTTGATGTCCATCTGCAGCGCGGACACGCCGTTGGAGGTACCGGCCACCTTGAAGTCCATGTCGCCGAGGTGATCTTCGTCACCCAGGATGTCGGACAGCACGACGAAATTGTCGCCTTCCTTCACCAGACCCATCGCGATGCCCGCAACCGGGGCCTTGATCGGCACGCCGGCGTCCATCAGCGACAGCGAGCTGCCGCAGACCGATGCCATCGAGGACGAGCCGTTCGACTCGGTGATTTCCGAGACGACGCGAATGGTGTACGGAAACTCTTCCATCGTCGGCATCACGGCGAGCACGCCGCGCTTGGCGAGCCGGCCATGACCGATCTCGCGACGCTTCGGGCCCATCATGCGGCCCGCTTCGCCCACCGAGTACGGGGGGAAGTTGTAGTGGAACAGGAAGTGATCTTTGTACTCACCAGCGACCGAGTCGATGATCTGGCCGTCGCGGGCGGTGCCCAGCGTGGTCACGACGATCGCCTGCGTTTCACCGCGGGTGAACAGCGCCGAGCCGTGCGTACGCGGCAACACGCTGACCTTGGAGGTGATCGGGCGGACGGTGTCCAGCGCACGACCGTCGATGCGGACCTTGGTGGCCAGCACGGAACCGCGCATGGTCTGGTATTCCAGCTCGCCGAATTCCTTCGACAGCTCGCCGGTGCTCCAGCCTTCGGATTCGGCGCGGCCAGCCAGCGACAGCAGCACGTCCTTCTTGATCGCGGCGATCGCATCACGGCGCTGCAACTTGTCACGCACCTGGAAGGCGGACTCAAGCTGCGTGCCGACGGCTTCCTTCAGCGCGGAGATCAGCGCTTCGTTCTTGGCCGGCGGCGCCCAATCCCAATTCTTGGTGCCGGCTTCGACGCTCAGCTCGTTGATGGTGTTGATGACGATCTGCATTTCGCGGTGACCAAACATCACTGCGCCCAGCATCACGTCTTCGGACAGTTCGGCGGCTTCGGATTCCACCATCAGGACGGCGTTCGAGGTGCCGGCGACGACCAGCTCAAGCTTCGAATCCTTCAGCTCGCTGACGGTCGGGTTGAGCACGTACTCACCGTTGATGTAACCGACCTTGGCTGCGCCGATCGGGCCGTTGAACGGCGCACCGGTCAGGGTGACGGCAGCGGAGGCACCGATCAGGGCCAGGATGTCACCGTCGATTTCCGGGTTCAGCGACATCACCGTGGTGATGACCTGCACTTCGTTGCGGAACTCTTCCGGGAACAGCGGGCGCAGCGGGCGGTCGATCAGGCGGGAGATCAGCGTCTCCTTTTCGGTCGCACGGCCTTCGCGCTTGAAGAAGCCGCCCGGGATGCGGCCACCGGCGTAGAACTTCTCCTGGTAGTCGACGGTCAGCGGAAAGAAGTCCTGACCTTCACGCGCTGACTTGGCAGCGACTGCCGTTGCCAGCACGACCGTGCCTTCGCACGAGACCAACACTGCGCCGCCTGCCTGGCGGGCGACTTCGCCGGTTTCGAGGGTGACGGTCTTGCCGCCGTACTGGAAGCTCTTGGTGATTTTTGCCACGTCTATTCCTTGGTTGTCACTTGCGAATGAACCGTCGGGCCCCTGCCCGCTCGGCATGCATGTTGCGATGTGTATTGCGATGTTGCGATGACGCACAAACGAAACCGCGGCGTTTTGCGACGCCGCGGTTTGGTGGAATCTTAGCGGCGCAGACCCAGTTTCTGGATCAGGGCCTTGTAACGCTCGGCATCCTTGCGGTGCAGGTAGTCGAGCAGGCTGCGACGACGGTTGACCAACTTGAGCAGGCCACGACGGCTGTGGTGGTCCTTCTTGTGGGTCTTGAAGTGCTCGGTCAGTTCCTGGATGCGAGCGGTCATCAGGGCGACCTGGACTTCCGGCGAGCCGGTGTCGTTGGCGCCGCGCTTGTTTTCTTCGATGATCTTGCTGGTGTCGATGGACATTTCGATGTTTCTCGGTAGATGCGAAACCGACAGGAACGACCGGGGCAATTGGCCTCGGGCGCACCGCAGGTCCGCCGTGAACGTAAAGGGTGGATCGCCGTGAAAACGGCGCGCGAATTGTAGCGCCGATGGGCAGCGCGGGCAAGGCGGGCGGCCACTAACCCATCGGCGCATTGCCTCGGCCACCAGCGCGCCCGAATCATGCCCGGGTCACCCAGATCGGTAAAAAGGAGTCGGTGTCGCTCCAGCCTGGCGGCTCAGGCCGACGGCTCGGCGACCGGATCTGGCGCGCGGCTGGCCCAGCTGAAAAGGCGCTTGGGGCGCAGCACGCCCTCGGCGTCCACCATCCCCAGGCCCAACGCGCGGCCCTCCGCATCGCAGACGGCGACCTCGCCCGAGGCGCGGAACGGCCCGCGCACGGCCTGTCCCTGCCCCAGCTTGGCGGCCTGCGCCGGGGGCAGGCGGATGTCAGGCCAGGACACCATGCCGGCCTCGATCGGCAACAGGCAGGCTTCGAGATGATGTTCGCCGCGCGCGGCCATCGCCTCCAGCGCCTCGAACGTCCACATGCGCGGATCGCGGAACGGATCCACCCACAGGCGTCGCAACTCGGCGACATGCGCGCCGCAGCCCAGCAATTCGCCGAGGTCACGCACCAGCGAGCGCACGTAGGTGCCAGAACCGCATTCCACATGCAGGCGCAATTTGGGCGCGGGGTCCAACAGGTCGGCCGCGGATTCCAGGGTGAACTCGTGGACATCGACTTCGCGCGGCTCGATCTCGATGGTCTCGCCGCGCCGCGCCTTGGCATACAGGGGCTCGCCCCCACGCTTGAGCGCCGAATAGATCGGCGGCACCTGCTGGATGCGACCGGTCAACCTGGCCAACACCGCATCGATGGTGGCGATGTCGAGTGGCGGCACCGGCCGCTCGCGTAGCAACTCGCCTTCGGCGTCGTCGGTATCGGTCGTCATGCCCAGGCGGGCGACGGTCTCGTAGGCCTTGCGTGCGCCGAGCAAACCACCGGCGATCTTGGTCGCCTCGCCGAAGCAGATCGGCAACAGGCCGGTGGCGAGCGGGTCGAGCGCGCCGGTGTGGCCGGCCTTGTCGGCACGGAACAGGTGGCGAACCCGCTGCAAGGCCTGGTTGGAACTCGGGCCACTCGCCTTGTCGAGCAGCAGGATGCCGTGCAGCTTGCGAAAACGATGGCGCGTGCGCGGCTTGGACATGACGGGGATTGTAAGCGGCTTCGCGCGGCTTATCGGCGCGGCATCGATGCCGGGAACGTGCCCGGCGCGACGGTCATTCTTCTTCGTCTCGGGTATCGGGCAGGTCGCGCAGCAAGGCGTCGATGCGCTCGCCACGGTCCACTGAATCGTCGTACACGAAATGCAGTTCGGGCACGTGGCGAAGCTTCATTGCCTGCGCCAACTGGTAGCGGATTTCCTTGGCGTGTTCCTTCAGACCCTTCACCGCCTCGGCCGATTTCTCGCTTTGCAGCGCGGTCACGAACACCTTGGCATGCGCGAGGTCACGGGTGACCTCGACATCCGAGACGCTGACCGAGGGCAGGCCGAGCTCGCGCACGGCGTCGTGCACCAGGGTGCCGAGGTCGCGACGCATCTGCGCCGCGACCCGGTCGGTACGATGAAAGGACTTGCGCTGGCCGGCCATCGATCAGAGCGTCCGCTGCACTTCGATGCGCTCGAAGCACTCGATCTGGTCGCCGGCCTTGACGTCGTTGTAGGCCTTGACGCCGATGCCGCATTCCGTGCCTTCCTTGACCTCTTCCACGTTCTCCTTGTAGCGGCGCAGCGATTCGAGCTCACCTTCGAACACCACCACGGAGTCGCGCAGGACGCGGATCGGCTTGGACTTGCGCACCACGCCTTCGATGACCATGCAGCCCGCGACGGCGCCGAACTTGGAGCTGCGGAACACGTCGCGCACTTCGGCGATGCCGATGATTTCTTCGCGGATCTCGACGCCGAGCAGACCCGAAGCGACCTGCTTCACCTGGTCGATGACGTCGTAGATGATCGAGAAGTAACGCAGGTCGACGCCGTTGCCT
>JACSSF010000188.1 GCA_014879375.1 Lysobacteraceae bacterium | reverse complement strand
GACGCCAAGGGCTTCGGCTTCATCACCCCGGAAAGCGGTGCCGACCTGTTCGTGCACTTCCGTTCCATCATGGGCAACGGCTTCAAGTCGCTGCAGGAAGGCCAGAAGGTCTCTTTCAAGGTCGTGCAGGGCCAGAAGGGCCTGCAGGCTGACGAAGTGCAGCCGCTCTGATCCGCGGCCAGCTTTGAGAAGCCCGGCTTCGTGCCGGGCTTTTTTTTAGCGACGCAAGCAGCCATGCGCCGAATCTGCCCATGGTGCTTGCTGACCCAGCCATCACGCCTGTCCCGGTAGTCTTCCGTGATTCCCGCCTCACCTCATTTTTTGCTTGACCCATGCGCCGAGTCCTGACCGCAGCCGCCCTGGCCATTCTCATCACCGGTTGCCGTCCAGGGGCGCAAGACCCTGCCGATGCCGCCGGTGCCGCGCCAGTGACGCCGCAGGCTAGTACCGTCGACACGACCTTGCTCAAGGACGTCATAGAACGCACGCCGCAATACTTGGTCGGGATCACCTTCCCGCCGGTCGCCAACGCGCATCCGGTATTGGCCAAGGCCTTGCGCGATTATGCCGATGCCGCGCGCAGCGACCTGGCCGAAGCGGTGGAGGGCGCGGCGGCTAGCGGACAGACCGGCACGCCGTACGACCTCAGCCTCAACTTCACCGACATCAGCCCGCAGCCGAACATGATCGTCATCGCGGCCGACGGCAGCCTGTACACCGGCGGCGCCCACGGCATTCCGTTGATCGCGCGCTTCAACTACCTGCCGGGTGAAACGCGCCTGCTGCAATCCTCGGACCTGGTGGCGGACGAGGCCGGCTGGAAGGCGGTCTCCAATTACGTGCGCGGACAACTGGCCGACGCGGTGGACAAGCGCCTGGTCGAAGACGACGTGCCCGAGGCCGATCGCGCCCCCATCATCAAGAACGCGAGCGGGATGATCGACGAAGGCACCACGCCCGAGGCGGCCAATTTTGCCCAGTTCGAGCCGATCCCGTCAGCGGACGGCAAGTGGTTCGGCCTGCGTTTCGTGTTCCCGCCCTATCAGGTCGGCCCGTACTCGGACGGTACCCAGACGGTCGATGTGCCGGCTTCGGTGCTGTTGCCGCATGTCGTGCCGGCCTATCGCGGCCGCTTCACCGGCGGCTGAGCAGGGTGTGCGTCCGGATCAGCCCGCCAAGGCGTGGGCGAGATCGGCGCGCAGGTCCTCGACATCCTCCACGCCCACTGACAGCCGCACGAGGTTGTCGGTGATGCCGATCTCGGCGCGGCGCTCGGCCGGGACGCTGGCATGCGTCATCACCGCCGGATGATTGGCGAGGCTTTCCACGCCGCCGAGTGACTCGGCCAGCGTAAACACTTCCAACCGCTCGCAGAAGCGCTTGGCGGCATCGAAGTCGCCATCCAGATAGACCGAGATGATGCCGCCAAAGCCCTGCATCTGGCGCTTGGCCAGCGCGTGTTGCGGATGCGAGGGCAGGCCCGGATACAGCACGCGCGACACGCCCGGCTGCTTTTCCAGCCATTCGGCCAGCGCGAGCGCGTTGGCGTTGTGCGCCTGCATGCGCAGGTGCAAGGTCTTGAGGCCGCGCAGGCCGAGGAAGCTGTCGAACGGGCCCTGCACGCCGCCCGTGGAGTTCTGCAGGAAGGCCAGTTGCTCGGCCAGCGCCGGGTTGTCGCCGACCACCAGCATGCCGCCGACCATGTCGGAGTGGCCGTTGAGGTACTTGGTGGCCGAGTGCATCACGATGTCGGCGCCGAGCGCGATCGGGCGCTGCACGATGGGCGAGGCGAAGGTGTTGTCGACCACCATCAGCAAACCGTGTTCCTTGGCGATGGCGGAGACGGCGGCGAGATCCACGATCTTCAGCGTCGGGTTGGTCGGGGTTTCCACCCAGATCATCTTCGTCTTCGGGGTGATCGCCGGGCGGATGCGTTCGGCATCGGTCATGTCGACATAGCTGAAATCGAGCCCAGCGCTGCGACGACGCACGCGTTCGAACAGGCGGTAGCTGCCGCCGTAGAGATCATCCATCGCGATGACGTGGTCGCCGCTGTCGAGCAGCTCCAGCACGCACGAGGTCGCGGCCAGGCCCGAGGCGAATGCGAAGCCGCGCGTGCCGCCCTCCATCGATGCTGCGCCGCGCTCCCACGCGTAGCGCGTCGGGTTGTGGCTGCGCGAATACTCGAAGCCCTGGTGCACGCCGGGGCTGGACTGCGCGTAGGTGCTGGTCGCGTAGATCGGCGGCATCACCGCGCCAGTGGTGGGATCGACTTCCTGGCCGCCGTGGATGGCGAGGGTCGCGGGTTTCCAGTCTGGATTCTGTGTGGTCATGGTGTTGTTCGATGTTGATGCGGGCGCGCTTCAGGCGACGCGACGGCGCAGGTAATTGAGCAGGTCGATGCGAGTGATGAGGCCGAGGAACTTGTCGCCGTCGTTGACGATGGCCACATGCCCGCGGTCGAACACCGGCAGCAAGGCTTCGATTGGCGCCTTGACGTCGAGCGCGTCCAGCTTCTTCACCATCGCCGAGGAGACTGGTTCGCGGAAGCGCGACTCGTCGCCGTAGACGTGCAGCAACACGTCGCTCTCGTCGACCATGCCGACGATGCGGTCGCCGTCCATCACCGGCAGCTGCGAGATGTCGTAGAGCTTCATGCGCTGATAGGCGGTGAGCAAGAGATCGTCGGCCTTGATCACCACGGTATCGCGCTCGGCGTAAGGGCGCAGGATGAGGTCGCGCAGGTCGCCATGTTGCTGGCGTTCGGTGAAGCCGTTGTCGCGCATCCAGTCGTCGTTGTACATCTTCGACAGGTACTTGTTGCCGGTGTCGCAGACCAGGGTCAGCACGTTCTTGGGCGTGGTCTGCTCGCGGCAGTATTTGAGCGCGGCGGCGAGCAGGGTGCCGGTCGATGAGCCGCCGAGGATGCCTTCGGCTTCCAGCAAATGGCGCGCGGCGTGGAAGCTTTCCGCATCGCTGATCGCATAGGCCTTCTTGACGCGCGTGAAGTCGGAGATGGTGGGGAGGAAGTCCTCGCCGATGCCTTCGACCATCCAGCTCGCGGACTTGTCGCTCAGCGTGCCGCGGTTGATGTATTCCTCGAGGATCGAGCCGACCGGATCGGCCAGCACCAGCTCCGTATCCGGGGAGTGCACGGCAAAGCAGCGCGACAGGCCGGTCATGGTGCCGGAGCTGCCGCAGCCGAAGACCATCGCGTCGATGCCGCCGATGTCCGCCATCTGGCGCAGGATCTCCGGGCCGGTGCCGAACTCGTGCGCGGCCGGGTTGTCCGGGTTGCCGAACTGGTTGACGAAGAACGCCCCCGGCGTTTCGTCGGCGATGCGCTTGGCGAGGTCCTGGTAGTAATCGGGATGGCCCTTGGCGACATCCGAACGGGTCAGCACGACCTGCGCGCCCATCGCCTTCAGGTTGAAGATCTTCTCGCGGCTCATCTTGTCGGGCACGACCAGGATCAGCTTGTAACCCTTTTGCCGCGCGACCAGGGCGAGGCCGAGGCCGGTATTGCCCGCGGTGCCCTCGACCAGCGTCGCGCCTGGTTTTAGGTCACCGCGCTTCTCGGCCGCCTCGATCATCGACACGCCGATGCGGTCCTTGATCGAACCGCCGGGGTTCTGGTTTTCCAGCTTGAGGAACAGCCGGCAGGGGCCGGCATCGATGTGCGTCGCCTCGACGATGGGGGTGTTGCCGATCAGCGAGAGCACGGAAGGTTGGACGGACATGGAAATCACTCGTGTGTGCAAAGAACCTGCCCCGCAAGGGCGGGGCAGGTGGGTCAGCTTAGCGCTTGCTCGGGGTCGCGGTCAGCCCGCGGCGTTCGAGCAGGTACTGGATCTGCGGCTCTTCGCCGGAGAAATCGTGGAACAACTGCATCGCGTCCTTGCTGCCGCCGCGCGAGAGCAGGGTGTTGCGGAAGCGGTCGCCATTGGCGCGGGTCAGGCCACCGTGCTGCTTGATCCACGCAACCGTGGTCGCATCCAGCACTTCCGACCAGATGTAGGCGTAGTAGCCGGCCGCGTATCCGCCCATGATGTGGCTGAAATAGGTGGTGCGGTAACGCGGTGGCACCGCCGGATAGTCCAGCCCGACGCGCTGGAGGGCGTTGGCTTCGTAGTCGAGGATGCCGGCGGCATCGGGCAGCTGGTTGGCGCCGACCTGGTGGTAGGCCTGGTCGAGCAACGCGGCGCCGAGGTACTCGGTGGTGGCGAAGCCCTGGTTGAACTTGTCGGCAGCCAGCACCTTGTCCAGCAGCGCCTTCGGCATCGGTTCGCCGGTCTGCCAATGCACGGCGTAGCTTTCCAGCACCGACGGCCAGGTCGCGCCCATCTCGTGCACCTGCGAGGGGAACTCGACGAAGTCGCGCGGCACGCTGGTGCCGCTGAAGTACGGGTACTTCACGTCGGAGAACATGCCGTGCAGGACGTGGCCGAACTCGTGGAAGGCGGTGTTGACGTCATCCCAGGTCATCAGCGCGGGCTTGCCTTCGCTCGGCTTGGTGACGTTGAGGTGGAAGGCGACGACCGGC
>JACSSF010000097.1 GCA_014879375.1 Lysobacteraceae bacterium | reverse complement strand
GGTAGAGCAGTTGACTCTTAATCAATAGGTCCAAGGTTCGAATCCTTGACGGCCCACCAAACCCGAGAAGCCCGGCCTCGCGCCGGGCTTTCTTTTGGCAAGATGTCGGCGACATCGCGAAAGTGGCGGAATTGGTAGACGCCCTGGATTTAGGTTCCAGTGCCGCAAGGCGTGGGGGTTCGAATCCCCCCTTTCGCACCACCGGCCCCGGAAGCGGCCCTGGCCGCCGTCGGCATCGACATCACTTCGCATGCATTGCGCGGCTGGCGCCCATGGCTGAAATCCGCCAAACTAACGCGTTCGGCGCATTGCCTTGGCGGTCGCCCCAATACAACCACGGATAAAGACCACCGGCGAGCAGGTGGCAGGAGTTCTCTATGCAGGTTTCGATCGAATCCACCGGTGACCTTGGCCGTCGCGTGGTGTTCCGCGTCCCGTCCGCCGATCTTGAAGGCCGGGTGGGCAGCCGCCTGCGCGAGATCGCGCGCGATGCCCGCATCAAGGGCTTTCGCCCGGGCAAGGTGCCGACCAGCGTGATCGAGAAGCGCTTCGGCCCGCAGGTGCGCGCCGAGATCCTCGACAACCTGCTGCGCGAGGGCTTTGGCGATGCGCTGCGCGAAGAAACCTTCCAGATCGCCGGCAGCCCGCGCATCGAGCCGTCTGACGAAGTCGCGGGCGAGGGTGAGCTGGCCTACGTGGCCGATTTCGAGGTCGTGCCGGAATTTGGTGACATCGATCTTGCCAAGCTGAACGTCACCCGTCACACCGCGTCGGTCGAGGACGCGGACGTGGACCGCATGATCGAGAACCTGCGCGAGCAGCGCCGCAGCTGGTCGCCGGTCACCCGTGAGGCGAAGGAAGGCGATCTGGTCGATGTCGAGATGTGGACCCAGGCCGACGGCGTGCGCCTGCCGACCGAGGGCAGCGAGCGCGGCTCGACCGTGATCGGCAGCGGCATGCTGTATCCGACCATCGAGGCCGAACTGGTGGGCCTGAAGGCCGGCGACGAGAAGACCGCCGAGATCGCCTTCCCGGCCGACTGGCCGGTGCCGCCGCTGGCCGGCAAGACCGCCAGCGTGAACCTGAAGGCGCTGCAGGTCGCCGAGCCGCAGCTGCCGGAGGCCAACCATGCCTTCATCCGCAGCTTCGGGGTGAAGAGTGGTGAAATGGAGGATTTCCGCAACGAAATCCGCGCCAACCTGGCCCGCGAGCTGAAGGGCGCGTTGATGTACCGCCTGCGCCGTGCGGTGGGCGAGGAGATCATCGCCAGCTACGGCAACATCGCCATGCCGCCCAAGCTGGTGGAGCTGGAAGCCCAGGCGATGGCCGAAAACGCCGTGCAGCAGGCCCGCGAGCAGGGCCGCGCCATCGAGGCTGACCCGGCCCAGTACCTGGATGCCGCCGGCAAGCGCGTGCTGATCGCCCTGTTCACGGGCGAGGTGGCACGCCGCAACAAGCTGCAGCTCGACCGTGGCCGCCTGATGGAGACCATGCGCCTGATCGCCTCGACCTATGAAGAGCCCGACCAGGTCATTGAACTTTACCGAAACGATCCCCAACTCTTGGCAGGACTGCAGAACCGCGTGATGGAAGAGCAGGTGACCGATTGGGTCGCCGAGCAGGCCCAGCACACCGAGCAGCCCTTGTCCTTCCAGGATGCCATCCGACCGGAGTGATGGCGTCCCCACAACCGGAGCCCGCATGAGCAGCCTTGAGACCAAAGCCTTGAACCTGGTGCCGATGGTGGTCGAACAGACCAGCCGCGGCGAACGTGCCTACGACATCTATTCGCGCCTGCTCAAAGAACGGCTGATCTTCATGGTCGGCCCGATCGACGACCACATGGCCAACGTGATCGTCGCCCAGCTGCTGTTCCTCGAGGCGGAGAACCCCGAGAAAGAGATCAGCATCTACATCAATTCCCCGGGCGGCATCGTCACCGCCGGCATGGCGATCTACGACACCATGCAGTTCATCAAGCCGGACGTGTCCACCACCTGCATCGGCCAGGCCGCCTCTATGGGCGCGCTGCTGTTGGCTGCCGGCGCACCGGGCAAGCGCTACGCCTTGCCGAACTCGCGGGTGATGATCCACCAGCCGCTGGGCGGGTTCCAGGGCCAGGCGACCGACATCGACATCCATGCCCGCGAGATCCTGGGCATGAAACAGCGCCTGAACGAGATCCTCGCCAAGCACACCGGGCAGTCCTTCGAGACCATCGCCCACGACACCGAGCGCGACAACTTCAAATCCGCCGAGGCCGCGCGCGATTACGGCCTGGTCGACCGGGTGCTGGAACGCCGCCCGGAAGACTCGATCCAGCCGAACTAATCGGCCAAATCGGTGTCGAAACAGCAGGCCCGGCGCGTTGCCGGGCCTGTGCTATTCTCGGGCTGCAAGCCGCTCAACAAGGCTTTACGCAGCGCCAAACACGCTTAAATTCAGGTACGACGCATGACCGAAGACCGCAAGGGCCACTCTGGCGACAGCACCAAGATCCTCTACTGCTCCTTCTGCGGGAAGAGCCAGCACGAGGTCCGGAAGCTGATCGCCGGTCCCAGCGTGTTCATCTGCGACGAGTGCGTGGATCTGTGCAACGACATCATCCGCGAGGAACTCACGGAGAAGTCGCAGACCGCGCGCAGCGCGCTGCCCAAGCCGAAGGAAATCCTCGAGGTCCTGGACCAGTACGTGATCGGCCAGGCCCGGGCCAAGAAGACGCTCGCCGTCGCGGTGTACAACCACTACAAGCGCATCGAGAGCCGGCAGAAGTCGGACGAGGTGGAGCTGGCCAAGTCCAACATCCTGCTGGTCGGGCCGACCGGATCGGGCAAGACGCTGCTGGCCGAGACGCTGGCGCGGATGCTCAACGTGCCGTTCACCATGGCCGATGCGACCACTCTGACCGAGGCCGGCTACGTCGGCGAGGACGTCGAGAACATCATCCAGAAGCTGCTGCAGAAATGCGACTACGACGTCGACAAGGCGCAGCAGGGCATCGTCTACATCGACGAGATCGACAAGATCAGTCGCAAGTCCGAGAACCCGTCGATCACCCGCGACGTGTCGGGCGAGGGCGTGCAGCAGGCGCTGCTCAAGCTGATCGAGGGCACCGTGGCCAGCGTGCCGCCGCAGGGCGGGCGCAAGCATCCGCAGCAGGAGTTCCTGCAGGTCGATACCCGCAACATCCTGTTCATCGTCGGCGGCGCGTTCGCGGGCCTGGACAAGATCATCCAGCAGCGCAGCACCGAGTCCGGCGGCATTGGTTTCGGCGCCAAGGTGAAGTCGTCCGAGCGCAAGGTCGAGATCGGCAAGGTGCTGGCGGATGTCGAGCCCGAGGACCTGATCAAGTTCGGCCTGATCCCGGAGTTCGTCGGCCGCCTGCCTGTGGTCGCGACCTTGGAGGAGCTGGACGAGGCGGCACTCATCTCGATCCTCACCGAGCCCAAGAACGCCATCACCAAGCAGTTCAGGAAGCTGTTCGAGATGGAAGGCGTGGAGCTGGAGTTCCGCCCGGATGCGCTCTCGGCCATCGCCAGGAAAGCGCTCAAGCGCAAGACTGGCGCGCGCGGCCTGCGCACGATCGTCGAATCCGTACTGCTCGACACCATGTACGACCTGCCTTCACAGGAGAACGTGAGCAAGGTGGTGGTGGACGAATCGGTCATCGAGCACAAGACCGAGCCGTTCGTCATCTACGAGAATCCGCCCGCGGAAGCCGCGATGCCCAAGGCATCTGGTGAGTGAGCTGAACATCGACCCCGGCGCCGCCGGGGTTTTTGTTTCCGCGCTTGCCTCCGGGCGGCAAGGCCCCCATAAAGGAACGCAGGGCGGGAATGCCGCCAACTGGAGCCAAGAATGACCCAACAGGACACCCTCATCCCACGCGCCGTTCTGCCGGTACTGCCGCTGCGCGACGTGGTGGTGTTCCCGCACATGGTGATCCCGCTGTTCGTCGGGCGCGACAAGTCGATCCGCGCGCTGGAGATGGCGATGGAGGGCGACAAGCGCATCGTGCTGGTCGCGCAGAAATCTGCCGAGACCGATGACCCGGGCGCCGACGACATCTACGAGGTCGGCGCGCTCGCCAACGTGCTGCAATTGCTGAAGTTGCCCGACGGCACCATCAAGGTGCTGGTCGAAGGCGTGGGCCGCGCGCGCGTGTCCGCCGTCGAGGAGCGCGAGGGCGCGCTGCTGGCCGAGGTGGTCGAGCTGCCCGAGCACACCGGTCGCGATGGCCGTGAGTTGGAAGCCATTGCGCGTTCGCTGCTCGGCCTGTTCGAGGAATACGTCAAGTCCAACCGCAAGCTGCCGCCGGAACTGATCCAGACCTTGTCCGGCATCGAGGAACCCGAGCGTTTCGCCGACACCGTCGCCGCGCACCTCGGTGTGCGCTTGGCCGACAAGCAGAAGCTGCTCGAAACCCTCGACACCGGCGAGCGTCTGGAGACGCTGGTCGGTTTCGTCGACGGCGAACTGGACGTGCAGCAGCTGGAGAAGAAGATCCGCGGCCGGGTCAAGTCGCAGATGGAGAAGAGCCAGCGCGAGTACTACCTCAACGAGCAGATGAAG
>JACSSF010000187.1 GCA_014879375.1 Lysobacteraceae bacterium | reverse complement strand
CATCGCGCGCACCGCCGGCTGGATCAGCCACTGGCTGGAGCAGCAGAACGACCCGGACAACAAGATCGGTCGTCCGCGCCAGCTCTATACCGGCAACGCCGGCCGCGATTACGTCGACATCGACAAGCGCTGATCGAGGCGACATCGCAGGAAAACGAGCGCCCCGCATTGCGGGGCGTTTTTCATGGAGGATCGATGCGGGCGATGAAAGGGGCTGTTTCAGCTTCAGCCATCTCCCTCGTGTTCGCGCATCTCGTTCTCCGCCAGCAGCATCCGCAGTTGCGCGGCAGATGCGCGAGGCATCGGCTTCTCGTTGACCGCCGACAGCGGCGACTGGCGTAGCGCGGTCATCGGCAACACCGCGATGTCGAAGCTGTGTGCATCGGCGGCAAACAGCCAGACATCGACATCGACATGCCGGTTGCGGTCCAGCCGCAGCCGGCGCATGCGCGATTCGACGGGAATCTGCTGGTCGTGCAGGAAGGCGGCGACATCGTGCGGCTCGTCGCTGTGCAGATGCAGCTGGATGGCCGAATGCTCGTCCGCGCTGCCGTCAAGCACGCCACCGACCAGGCGCGGCTGGAACGGGGCGAAGAACTCGAGCGCCTGCAACGCGGCCTCGCGCTGGCCCAGCAAGCGGTCCCCCCGGGCCTCGCCGGCGCCGAACAGGCGCTGGTATTCGGCCAGTGCCTCCTCGATCTCGCGATTGCGCGGCAACGAGGCGTCCTCGAAGATGCCCAGCCGCTCGGCGGCCTTCAGCTTGGCCTGATGGAAGTCGCGGATGCCGTCCTCGGCCATCAGCCGGGCAGCTTCGTGCGCAAGCCGGTGACGGCGCTCGCGCAGGCGGGTTTCGGCGTGCTGGCGTGCATGGTGCATGTCAGTCGTCCCCCTGTCGGTTCCGGGGACTCTAGCGCATCCGCGCGTCGGCGGGGTGTCGGCGCCTGAATGGTGCCGACGCGTGCCGCCCGGATCAGAAGATGTCGTAGGTCTCCTCGACCTGCTCGGTTTCCTGAGGCTGCTCGGGACCGTAGTCGATGTAGGTCTCCATCCGCTCCAGGTCCTCAGCCTTCACCCATTCGGTGATGCCGCCGCCGCCCGGAATCAACTGGCCGCCCGCCGTCACCCCGACCTTGACCATGCCGGCCGGCGGTTCCAGCGTTTGCACCGGCTTGTCCTTCAGCGCGACGCGCATGTAGTCGATCCAGATCGGCAACGCGGCTTTGCCGCCGTATTCACGGTAGCCGAGCGACTTGAAGTCGTCGCGGCCGACCCAGACCACGGTGACGTACGGGCCGCCGTAGCCGGCGAACCAGGCATCGCGGTGGTCGTTGGTGGAGCCGGTCTTGCCGCCGATGTCGTCGCGATTGAGCACCTTGGCGGCGGTGCCGGTGCCGCGCTTCACCACGTCGCCCATCATCGACATGGTCTGGTAGGCAACGCGTTCGTCGATCGCACGCGGGGCCATCACGCTGCCCTGCGGCAGCGCCTTGGATGTGGATGCGGCGGTCGTGGTCGGTTTTTCACTGGTGGCGGGCTTGGGCGCGGCGGTGCCGCCGAGGTTGAAGCCGTCGACGATCTCCGGCTTGGCGGCCACCGTGGTGCCGGCACCGGCGACGGCCGCGATGCCGCCGCAGCCGCGGCAGGCGGTCGGCGGATTCTCCTTGAACACCACCTTGCCCTCGCCATCGCGCACCTCGTCGATGTACCAGACGTTGACACGCGAGCCGCCGTTGGCGAACACCGCGTAGCCGCGCGCCACCGACAGCGGGGTGAGCGATGCGGTGCCGAGCGACATCGACAGGTTGGGCGGCATTTCCTTTTCGTCGAAGCCGAAATGGCTGATGTAGCGGCGTGCGTAATCCACCCCGATCGCATCCAGCAGGCGCACCGACACCAGGTTGCGTGACTGCACCAGCGCCTCGCGCAGGCGGATTGGGCCGGCGAAGCGGCCGCCGTCGTTCTGCGGGCGCCAGACCTTGCCATTGCCTTGGCGGAACACCACCGGCGCATCCAGCACGATGGAGGCCGGGTTGAAGCCGCGCTCCATCGCCGCCGAATACACGAACGGCTTGAAGCTGGAACCCGGCTGGCGGCGCGCCTGCGTCGCGCGGTTGAACTTGTTGCCGGCAAAGCTGTAGCCGCCGACCAGCGCGACCAACGCGCCGTTGTCCGGGTTGATCGACACCAGCGTCGCCTGCGCGAGCGGCAACTGGTCGACCTGCCACTCGCCGTCCTTGCCGCCGCTGCGGATGCGCGCGACATCGCCGCGCTTGTAGAGGCTGGCAGGCGCACGGCCGGGCCACGGGCGGCCGGCGGAAGCGGGCAGGGTGATGCGCTCGCCCTCGCGGTTGACGACGGTGGCGCTGCCGTCGGCGGCGGTATCGATCACGATCACCGGCACCAACCCGGCCTGCGCGGGCGTGCCCGACAGCCGCTTGCCGACTTCGGCATCGGTTTCGCCGGCGCCGAGTTCGACATGCTTCTCGACCGGACGCCAGCCGTGGCGATGGTCGTAGGTGCGCAGCCCGCTGCGCACCGCGACATCGGCGGCGGCTTGCAGCTCGGGTTCGATGGTGGTGGTGACGTGATAGCCCTTGGTCAGCGCATCGTCGCCATACCGCTTGATCATCTCCTGCCGGACCATCTCGGCCACGTAGGGCGCGTAGACCTCGACCGGACGCTCGTGCGGCGCGGCATGCATCGGCTCGGCGGCGGCCTGGTTGGCCTGTGCTTGGCTGATCATCCCCAGCGACACCATGCGCGGCAGGATGTAGTCGTTGCGGCGCTCCAGGTTGCGCTCCGGATTGCTGAGCGGATTCGCGCTGGACGGGAACTTCGGCGTGCCGACCAGAGTGGTGAGCTCGCCGAGCGTCAACTCGTCCAGCGTCTTGCCGTAATAGAACTCGGCGGCGGCGGCGATGCCGTAGGCGCGGTGGCCGAAGAAGCTCTTGTTGAGGTAGAGCTCGAGGATCTCGTCCTTGCTGAGTTCTTTCTCGATCTTGCGCGCCAGCAGGATCTGCGAAAGCTTCGCGCTGTAGTCGCGTTCCAGGCCTTCCTGGTAGAACAGCTTCGCCACCTGCATGCTGATGGTCGAGCCACCCGGCACGCGGCGACCGTCGGTGGTCAGGGTCAGCCAGACCGCGCGCGCCAGGCCCTTCATGTCCACGCCGCTGTGTTCGTAGAAGCTGGCGTCCTCGGCGGCAATGAAGGCATCCTTGACCTGCTTGGGCACCTGGTCGATGCCGATCGGGTAGCGTCGGCCCTCGCCGAACATCGCCATCAGCTTGCCGTCCCTGGAATAGACGTACAGTGGCTCCTGCAATGGCGTGTCACGCAAGGCGTCGACGCTGGGGAGCTTGGACGATACGGAGGCGTATAGTGCAGCGCCGGCAATCAGGCCTATCAATGCCAGGACCAGAACGATCAGGGCGCCCCAACGGAGGACGCGGGAAATACGGGACATAAGCAAGCGGCTCCGGCCACCGGGCGAACAGTTCGTCAGTATAGGGCCGGTGCCGGAAACCGGTGTTCCTGCACACTTTCGACGTTTTGCAGGAATGCAATGGAAATGATTGATTTGGCTTGGGGTATTGTGTCGGCGTGAAATCTCCGTTATGAATGGCGCGGGAAGGGGCCCGCCTAGCGGGATCCACTGGGGAGGAAGGTTGCGTGAGATTCGTCAGGAATAGTCCGACGGCGCTAATCGGCGTCGACATCAGTTCGACTGCAGTCAAACTCCTGCAACTGTCGCGGACGGGCGACCGTTATCGCGTGGAACACTATGCGGTCGAGCCCTTGCCGCCGAATTCGGTGGTGGAAAAGAACGTGGTCGAGATCGACCAGGTGGCCGATGCGATCCGTCGCGCGGTCGATCGCTCGGGCAGCAAGACCAAAGGGGCCGCGGCTGCCGTCGCCGGTTCGTCGGTCATCACCAAGCTGATCCCGATGCCGGCCGACCTCAGCGAGGACGAGCTTGAGGCGCAGGTGGAGCTTGAGGCCGCCAACTACATCCCGTACCCGATCGAAGAAGTGAACATCGATTTCAACGCGCTCGGCCCGATGCCGGGTGCGCCCGAGATGCAGCAGATCCTGCTGGTCGCCGCGCGCGCCGAAGATGTCGGCACGCGGCAGTCGGCGCTGGAGATCGCCGGGCTCAAGGCGCAGGTGATGGATGTCGAGGCCTTCGCCATCGAGAACGCCTTCGCGCTCATGCAGCCGTCGCTGAAGATTCCGCCGGGCGGCCTGGTGGCGCTGGTCGATGTCGGCGCGTCGATGACCACGCTCAACATCCTGCGCGATGGCCGCAGCCTGTACGCACGCGAGCAAGTCTTCGGCGGCCGTCAGCTGACCGAGGAAATCATGCGTCGCTACGGGCTGACGTACGAGGAAGCCGGCCGCGCCAAGCGCCTCGGCGGCCTGCCGGAAAGCTACGAATACGAAGTGCTGGAACCCTTCCGCGAGACGCTGGCGCAGCAGGTCAGTCGCCTGCTGCAGTTCTACTACGCGAGCAGCGAGTACAACCGGGTCGACCAGATCGTCCTGTCAGGAGGTTGTGCCTCGATCCCGGGCATCGCCCAGCAGGTCGAGGAACAGCTGGGGGTATCGACGGTGGTGGCCAATCCGCTGGCGCAGATGACACTCGGCCCGCGCGTGCAGGCGCAAGCACTGGCGCAGGACGCGCCCGCGCTGATGATCGCTTGCGGC
>JACSSF010000076.1 GCA_014879375.1 Lysobacteraceae bacterium | reverse complement strand
CAATGGTCTGCTTGGCGCGCTTCTTGGCGGACTTGATATTGGCCACGATGGAACCTTTCGAGGAAACTGTTGAAATGAGGTCGCGGGACGCGAGACAGAAAAGTATGGCCCATTCAACAAGTTGCGTCAACCGGGGAGGGCGTCGATGAACAGCCCCGCCGGCCCG
The DNA here is from genome assembly GCA_014879375.1 of Lysobacteraceae bacterium. GTDB lineage: Bacteria > Pseudomonadota > Gammaproteobacteria > Xanthomonadales > Xanthomonadaceae > Solilutibacter. Next base: position 4,612 of record JACSSF010000076.1, on the reverse strand, counting down.
CAGCCGCCCGTGGACAAGACCCCCGGCCCGACGGCCGATCCGGCCGCCGCCACGCCCGAGGCCCCGACCCACGACATGCCGCCCGCCAAGCGCAGCGGGATGCTGCGCTCGACCGCCGTGTTCACCGCGATGACCTTCCTGTCGCGGATCGCCGGCTACCTGCGTGACTGGCTGCAGGCGACGATGTTCGGCGCCGGCCCGGCGGTGAGCGCGTTCGTGGTGGCCTACCGCATCCCCAACTACCTGCGCCGGATCTTCGCGGAAGGCTCGTTCTCCTCGGCGTTCGTGCCGGTGCTGACCGAGCTGCGCGAACGCGGCGACAAGAAGGCGCTGCAGGACTTCATGGACCACGTCGCCGGCGCGCTGCTGGCGGTGGTGGTGGTGATCAGCGCGCTGGGCGTGCTGGCCGCGCCGTGGATCGCCAAGCTGTTCCTGCTGTTCGCGCCGCCAGATTCGCAGACCGTACCGCTCGCCGCGCAGATGCTGCGGATCACCTTCCCCTATCTCATCTTCATCTCGATGACGGCGCTGGCCGGCGCCGCGCTGAACAGCTTCCGTCATTTCGCCCTGCCGGCCTTCGCGCCAATCCTGCACAACCTCGCGCTGATCGCCGCGATGCTGCTGCTGGCGCAGTACCTCAAGCCGCCGGAAATGGCGCTGGCCTGGGGCGTGCTGGCGGCCGGCATCCTGCAAATGCTGCTGCTCTGGCCGGCGTTGGGGCGACTCGGCATCCGCCCCAGATTCAAGCTGGATTTCCGCAACGAGGGCGTGCGCCGGGTGTTCAAGTTGATGTTGCCGACGGTGTTTTCCTCGTCGGTGGCGCAGGTCAACGTGCTGGTGGGGACGATGTTTGCCTCGCTGCTGGTGCCTGCCGCGCAGTCGTGGCTGTATTACTCCGACCGCCTGACCGAGATGCCGCTGGGCCTGTTTGGCGTGGCGATTGGCACGGTCATCCTGCCGCAGCTCTCGCGCCACCACGCGCAGGCAGACGAGGCCGGGTATTCCAAGTCGCTCGATTGGGGCCTGCGGATGGTGCTGCTGCTTGGCATGCCGGCGGCGCTGGGTCTGGCCCTCCTGGCCGAGCCGCTGACCGTGTCGCTGTTCCGCTATGGCGAGTTCACCAGCGAGGACAGCCGCATGGTCGGCTACGCGCTCACCGCGATGTGCATCGGCGTGCCGGCATTCATGCTGAGCAAGGTGCTGCTGTCGGCGTTCTATTCGCGCAAGGACACCAGGACGCCTATGCGGGCCGCCATCTGGACGGTGGTCATCAACGTCATCCTGATCGCTGTATTGGTCACGCCGATGTGGAAGATGGGCCTGCCCTTCGCGCATGCCGGCATCGCCGCGGCGACCGCCATCGCCGGCACGTTCAATGCCGCGCTCCTGTGGCGCTGGCTGCGCCGTGACGGCACCTACCAACCCGAACCCGGCTGGGGGCGCTGGTTGCTGCGCCTGGCCATCGCGCTGCTGGTGATGGCGATGGTGGTGGTGGGGCTGCGCGAATGGATCGGTGACTGGACCGTGATGCGCGCCAGCCACCGCTGGGCGTGGCTGCTGCTGGTGATCGGCGCGGGGGCGGCCGCGTACGGCATCACCCTGCTGCTGGCCGGCGTGCGCCCACGTCATCTAAGGCACTAAGCCGGTTGACCGGGCCGGTATAATCGACACATCCATGGATTCCCTGTTCCGCGACGCTGAAGGCGGGCGTTTGTGCCCGCAAGGCAGCGTGGTCTGCATCGGCGCCTTCGATGGCCTGCACCTCGGCCACCGGGCGTTGCTGCGCCACGCGGTCACGCGCGCCCGCGCGCTGGGTGTGCCGGCGGTGGCGCTGGCCTTCGAGCCGCTGCCGCGCGAGTTCTTCGCCCCGGGCGACCCGCCGCCGCGCCTGATGCTGCCGCGCGGCAAGGTGATCGGGATGCGCGAAGCCGGCATCGGCGGCATCGGCCTGCTGCGCTTCAACCGCGCGATGGTGGCGATGTCGGCGCGCGACTTCATCCAGAAGGTGCTGGTCGATCGCCTCGCCGCGCGTGAGGTGTGGGTAGGCCCGGATTTCCGCTTTGGCCACAGACGCGAGGGCGATGTGGCGATGCTGCAGGCCGAAGGCGCGCGGCATGGCTTCAGCGCGCAGGCCATCGCGCCCGTGCTGCTGGACGGCGAGCGCGTGTCCAGCTCGGCGATCCGCGCTGCTTTGTCCAGCGGCGATTTCGCCGATGCGCAGCGCCTGCTAGGCCATCCGTATTCGATCTGCGGGCGGGTGGTGCGCGGCAAGCAACTCGGCCGCACGCTGGGCTTTCCGACCGCCAACCTGCGCTTCCCGCGCAAGCCGGCGTTGCAGGGCATCTACGCGACGCGCGTGCACGGGGTGGGCGACGCGCCGATCGATTCGGTATCGAGTTTCGGCACCCGCCCGACGGTGGACGGTATCGAGCCCTTGCTGGAGGCGCACCTGTTCGATTTCGAGGGCGATCTCTACGGCAGCCACATCGACGTGGAGTTCGTCGCCAAGATCCGCGACGAGGAAAAATTCGACTCACTCGAGGCACTGACCGCGCGGATGCGGCAGGATGCCGATATCGCCCGCACTCTCCTCCATTCCCCGCGCCCGGCCCAGGCCCGCGCCTGACACGACACCTTGATGAACGAAGCCGACAGCCACCGTTACAAAGCCACCCTGTTGCTGCCCGCGACGGAGTTCCCGATGCGCGGCGACCTGCCCAGGCGCGAGCCGGAAACCCTGGCGCGCTGGGAGCAGGAAGACTTGTACGCGCAGATCCGCGCCGTCGCTGCCGGGCGCCCGCGCTTCCTGTTGCACGACGGCCCGCCGTACGCGAACGGGCAGATCCACCTCGGCCATGCAGTCAACAAGGTGCTGAAGGACATCATCGTCAAGTCGAAGACGCTGAGCGGTTTCGACTCGCCCTACATCCCGGGCTGGGATTGCCATGGCCTGCCGATCGAGATCGCCATCGAGAAGAAGTTCGGCAAGGTCGGCGAGAAGCTCGACGCGGAGCAGTTCCGGCAAAAGTGCCGCGAATACGCCAACAGCCAGATCGACATCCAGCGCGAGGATTTCAAGCGCCTGGGCGTACTGGGCGATTGGAGTAATCCGTACAAGACGCTCGACTTCAAGTACGAGGCCGACGAGCTGCGCGCGCTGGCCAAGGTGATCGACAACGGGCATCTGGCGCGCGGCGTCAAGCCGGTGCATTGGTGCTTCGATTGCGGATCGGCGCTGGCCGAGGCCGAGATCGAATACGCCGACAAGACCTCACCCGCGATCGACGTGGCCTACGTCGCGCGTGACGCCGCCGACATCGCGCAACGTTTCGGCATCGATTTGCCGGACGATGTCGAGATCGCCACCGTCATCTGGACGACCACGCCATGGACGCTGCCGGCATCGCTGGCGTTGTCGATGGGCGCCGACATCGAATACGCCTTGGTCGAAGGGTCGCCGCATCACGGCAAGCGCCGTTGGCTGGTGTTGGCCTCGTCGCTGGTGCCCTCGGCGCTCGCGCGCTATGGCGTCGGTGAAACGCTCGCGCATGCGCACGTCACGGGCGATGCACTGGCGGGCGCCGACTTCGCGCATCCCTTCTATGCCGAACGCCACATCCCCGTGCTGCTGGGCGACCATGTCTCGGACGAGGACGGCACCGGCATCGTGCACACCGCGCCCGGCCACGGCCAGGAGGATTACGCGGTGGTGCAGGGCACCGGCATCATGGACCAGTACGCACTGGGCCAGCTCAATCCGGTCGATGGCCGCGGCGTGTACCTGCCGTCGACGCCGCCGATCGGTGATGTCGCGCTGGCTGGCGTGCATATCTGGAAGGCGAACCCGTTGATCGTCGAGGCGCTGCGCGAAAGCGACGCGTTGCTGTCGCACATCGACATCCGCCACAGCTATCCGCATTGCTGGCGCCACAAGACGCCGATCGCGTTCCGCGCCACGCCGCAGTGGTTCATCTCGATGTCGCAGGCCCATCTGCGCCGCGATGCACTGGCGACGATCCCGGGCGTGAAGTGGTATCCGGGGTGGGGCGAGGCGCGCATCGCCGGGATGATCGAAGGCCGTCCCGACTGGACGATTTCGCGCCAGCGTACCTGGGGCGTGCCGATTGCGCTTTTCGTGCATCGCGAAACCGGCGAGCCGCATCCGCGCACCGTGGAGCTACTGGAAGAAGTCGCGCTGCGCGTGGAGCAGGGCGGCGTCGATGCGTGGTACGCACTGGACGCGAAGGACCTCCTGGGCGACGAGGCCACGCAGTACGACAAGGTGCAGGACATCCTCGATGTCTGGTTCGATTCGGGCGTGACCCATCAGTGCGTGTTGAAGGCGCGCGGCTACGCGCTGCCGGCGGAGCTGTATCTGGAAGGCTCCGACCAGCATCGCGGCTGGTTCCAGTCGTCCCTGCTCACTGCGGTCGCCATCGACAAGGCTGCGCCGTATCGCGAATGCCTCACCCACGGTTTCGTGGTGGATGCGCAGGGCCGCAAGTTCTCCAAGTCGCTCGGCAACGGCATCGAGCCGCAGGAGATCATCAAGCAGTACGGCGCCGACATCCTGCGCCTGTGGGTGGCCTCGGCCGATTACTCGCAGGAGATG
>JACSSF010000174.1 GCA_014879375.1 Lysobacteraceae bacterium | reverse complement strand
CCTGCACGGCATCACCGCGCTCGCCAGCATCATCTCGCTCACGCCCGGCACCCTGTCGGTGGAACTCACTGATAGCCGTCGCTTCCTGCTGGTGCACTGCTTCGACCTGCAGGATGCGGACGCGACCATCGCCGAGATCAAGACCCGCTACGAGTCCTTGCTGAAGGAGATCTTCGAATGATCACGACCGCCGTCAGCATCGCCTTGTACGTGATCGCGCTGGCCATGGCGATGTCGCTGTGGCGCCTGTTGCGCGGGCCGACACTGCCCGACCGCATCCTTGCTCTCGACACACTATCGATCAACACCATCGCGCTGCTGGTGCTCTACGGCATCCACGCCGGGTCCTCGGTCTATTTCGAGGCGGCGCTGATCATCGCGATGCTGAGCTTCGTCGGCACGGTGGCGCTGTCCAAGTACGTCATGCGCAGGGACATCGTCGAATGAACATGCTGCTCGACATCCTCGTCGTGACGATGCTGGCGATCGGCTGCTTCTTCATGCTGGTCGGTTCGCTGGGCCTGGTCAAGCTGGGCGAGTTCTACAAACGCCTGCACGGCCCGACCAAGGCCAGCACGCTGGGCGTCGGCTGCATCCTGCTCGCCTCCATCGGCGCGCATGCGCTCTCTGGCGACGGGCTGGACCTGCGCGAGCTGCTGATCACCGGCTTCCTCTTCATCACCGCGCCGGTCAGCGCGCAGATGATGGCGCGCGCAGCATTGGCGATCCGCCCGCAGGATCGCCCCGATCCGCCCGATGCCGGCGACAAAGGCGAACAACGCGACTGAGCGATGCGCAAGTGGGCCTGGTGGTGGAAACCAGGCCCGCCCTGGTGTGCCGGTCCGGATCGGGCTTAGCTTCCCGGGTTGAAGTGCTTCTTCAGCCCCGCCCAGCACGCTTGGTATTCGCGCTGGCGATGCGGCGCGGCGATGGCTTGCGCGGTCGGGCGGATCACCGCGCGCGATTCGAACATGAAGGCCATCGTGTCGGTGATGTAGTCGGGCTTGCTGGTGTCGGCGTTGCTCGCTTTCTCGAACGTCGCCGCATCCGGACCGTGGCCGGTCATGCAGTTGTGCAGCGAGCAGCCGCCCGGCGCGAACCCTTCGGCCTTGGCATCGTAGGCACCGGTGATCAGGCCCATGAATTCGCTGGCGATGTTGCGATGGAACCACGGCGGGCGGAACGTGTCCTGCATCACCAGCACGCGCGGGCCGAAGATCACGAAATCCATGTTGCCCACGCCCGGCGTGTCACTCGGCGAGGTCAGCACGAGGAAGATCGACGGATCGGGATGATCGAAGCTGATCGAGCCGATCGTGTTGAACTTGCGCAGGTCGTACTTGTACGGCACGTGGTTGCCGTGCCAGCCGACCACATCCAACGGCGAGTGGCCGATGTCGGCGCGCCACAGATGGCCCTGGAACTTGGCGATCAGCTCAAAATCACCTTCGATGTCTTCATATGACGCCTCGGGCGTCAGGAAGTCGCGCGGATTGGCGAGGCCATTGCTGCCGATCGGCCCGAGATCCGGAATGCGCATGAACGCGCCGAAGTTCTCGCACACGTAACCGCGCGACGCGCCATCGGGCAACTCGACGCGGAAACGGATGCCGCGCGGCACCACCGCGACTTCCTGCGGTTCCACCTCGATCACGCCCAGCTCGGTGGCGATGATGAGGCGCCCTTCCTGCGGCACGATCAGCAGTTCGCCATCGGCGTCGTAGAAGAAGCGCCCTGTCATCGACTTGTTCGCCGCGTACATGTGCACGCCGATGCCGCTACCCGCCGCGGGTGCGCCGTTGCCGGCGACGGTGAACAGGCCGTCGATGAAATCTACCGGCGTGTCCGGGATCGGCAGCGGGCTCCAGCGCAGCTGGTCCGGCGTCACCGGGCCGTTGTCGAAGTCGTTGTGGAAATGGTTGTGGTGCAGCAGCGTGAACTCGCCATGCATCGCCGCCGGACGGATGCGATACAGCCAGCTGCGGCGATTCTCGTGGCGCGGCGCGGTGAACGCCGTGCCCGAGAGCTGCTCGGCGTAGAGGCCATGGGCGACGCGTTGCGGCGAGTTGCGCCCGTCCGGCAACGTGCCCGGCAATGCCTCGGTCGCGAACTCGTTGCCGAAGCCGGACATGTAGCCCGCCTGGCGGATGCGCGCACCGTCATGGCGCGGCATCGTGACGACATTGCCTTCGTTGCCCATGGCTTGCTCCTTACAGGACGCCGCGTTTCATCTGGTCGCGCTCGATCGACTCGAACAGCGCCTGGAAGTTGCCTTCGCCGAAGCCTTCGTTGCCCTTGCGCTGGATGATCTCGAAGAAAATCGGACCAAACGCGTTCTGGGTGAAGATCTGCAGCAGCTTGCGCTTGTGGGTTTCGGGATCCGCATCGATCAGGATCTTGTTCTTCGCCAGGCGCGGCACGTCCTCGCCGTGGTCCGGCACGCGCTGGTCGATCACGTCGAAATACGTGTCGGGCGTGTCGAGGAAGTCGATGCCGGCCTCGCGCATCGCCTCGACCGACGCATAGATGTCGTCGGTGAACAGCGCGATGTGCTGGATGCCCTCGCCCTTGTAGGCGTCGAGGTATTCGTTGATCTGCGACTTGGGGTCGTTCGATTCGTTGAGCGGGATGCGCACGATGCCGTCCGGCGCGGTCATCGCCTTGGACACCAGGCCGGTCTTCGCACCCTTGATGTCGAAATAGCGGATCTCGCGGAAGTTGAACAGCTTCTCGTAGTAATCGCTCCACTTCTGCATGTTGCCGAAGTAGAGGTTGTGGGTGAGGTGATCGATGAAGGTGAGACCGAAGCCGACCGGATCTTGATCGACACCATCGATGGCCACGAAGTCCCGGTACAGATCGCCACCTTCGGCATCGACCAGATACAGCATGCAGTCACCGATGCCCTTCACCACCGGTGCATCGACGGCTTTGCTGTCCGGCTTGTGGCTGACGGCTTCGCCGCCGTTGCCGAGCACCACGTCGAACACCTCGCCCACCGGCTTGTTGAAACGGATCGCGAAACCGCTGGCCGAAGGGCCATGCGCGGCGGCGAAATCGGAAGCGAAGGAATCGGGATCCTCGTTGATGAGGAAGTTCACGCCGCCCTGCCTGTACAGGGTGATCGGGCGCGTCTTGTGGCGCGCGGTGGCGGTGAAGCCCATGTTGCGCAGGTAGGCGTGCATCGCCTCGCCCTGGCCGGCCGGTGCGGCGAACTCGACGAACTCGAAGCCGTTGATGCCCATCGGGTTGTCGAAGGTGGTGACCTGCATGCCAAGGTTGGGTTGCGCGCTCATGGTGGTTTCCTCACTGGGGTGCCCTATCATATAGTTTCATATGCAACCATCTCAACTGGTCACTGAATGAGCCGAAAGCGCCCGTCCGGACATGCGGAGCTGGACCTCGAGCACTTCCTCCCTTATCGCCTCAGCGTGCTATCCAACCGGATCAGCGGCGCGATTGCCCGCGAATACTCCGAGCGACTGTCGCTCAGCGTGACCGAGTGGCGTGTGATGGCGGTGCTGGGGCGCTATCCCGGCCTGTCGGCGCGAGAGGTGGCCGAGCGCACCGCGATGGACAAGGTCGCGGTCAGCCGCGCGGTGGCGAGCCTCCTGTCATCGGGGCGGCTGGAGCGCGAGTTCGACGACGAGGACCGCCGACGCTCGGTGCTGCAGCTCTCCGCGCAAGGCCTGGCGGTGTACGACCAGGTCGTGCCGCTGGCGCTTGGCTTCGAGCAACACGTGCTGGAAGGGATGCCGGAAGCGGAACGTGCGCTGCTGTTCCGCCTGCTGGACCGGCTGGACGAGATGGAGCTGCGCGCGGAATCCGGCGCAGGCGCCATCGCGCAGGCAGGTCAGTAACTGCCGTCCAGCGCGAAAATCGGCTTGCGGTCCTTCCACTTGCCTTCGGTGAAGTCCGGGAACGGCAACGTGCGGTAGTCCTCGGCGATGGACTGCTCCGACAGTGGCGTGATCGCGCTCCAGGCCACCGCATCGTAGATGTCGATCGGCATCGGCGCGTTCGCTTTCAACGCCTCGATGAAGGCATGCACCACGAACCAGTCCATGCCCCCATGGCCCGCGCCCGCGGCCTGCGCCGCGTAGTTGCGCCACAGCGGATGATCGTATTCGTCGTAGTACTTCTGCGCGTCCTCCCACTTGTGCGGCGGACTGCGGTCTTCGATGTGGATCGACTTGTTGACATCCATCCAGATGCCATCGGTGCCCTGCACGCGGAAACCGAGCGAATACGGCCGCGGCAGCGAGGTATCGTGCTGCAGCAGGATGGTTTCGCCGTTCTCGCAGCGCAGCGTGGTGGTGACGACATCGCCCAGCCTGAACTTCACCCCGGCATTAGGATGGTCGGCGCCGCCCTTGGGGTGCTCGACGACGTATTCGTGCAGGCCGCGCGCCTTGGTCGCGAAGGCATTGATGTGGGTGAAGCGGTTGCCGCGATTGATGTTGACGTATTCAGCGCAGGGGCCGATGCCATGGCTGGGATACAGCTCGCCGTTGCGATCGATGGAATGCTGGGTGCGCCATTGCGCCTCGGAAAAGCCCTTGGCACCGAATTCCACGCCGCTGCCGTAAGGTTCGGCTGGATTGCCGGAGTTGAACTTCACCCCGCGCAGGTCGTGCTGGTAACCGGCCTGCAGGTGAATCAACTCGCCGAACAGGCCGGCGCGCACCATCTGCAATACCGCCAGCACGTCGCGGCGGTAGCAGACGTTCTCCAGCAGCATGTACGGCGTGCCGGTGCGCTGCTGCGCGCGCAGCACGTCCCAG
>JACSSF010000084.1 GCA_014879375.1 Lysobacteraceae bacterium | reverse complement strand
GATCCAGGCCGTGTACGTGCCCGCGGACGACCTGACCGACCCGTCGCCGGCGACCACCTTCGCCCACCTGGACTCGACCGTGACCCTGTCGCGCCAGATCGCTTCGCTCGGCATCTACCCGGCCGTGGATCCGCTGGACTCCACCAGCCGCCAGATGGACCCGAACGTCATCGGCAACGAGCACTACGACACCGCGCGTCGCGTGCAGGGCACCTTGCAGAAGTACAAGGAGCTCAAGGACATCATCGCGATCCTCGGCATGGACGAACTGTCGGAAGAGGACAAGCTGGCGGTGGCGCGCGCGCGCAAGATCGAGCGCTTCTTCTCGCAGCCGTTCCACGTGGCCGAAGTGTTCACCGGCTCGCCGGGCAAGTACGTGTCGCTCAAGGACACCATCCGCGGCTTCAAGATGATCGTGGATGGCGAATGCGACGACATCCCGGAGCAGGCGTTCTACATGGTCGGCGGCATCGAAGAAGCGATCGAGAAGGCGAAGAAGCTCGCGGCCTGATCGCCGCGAACCAAAGGGAGAACCGCATGGCTAGCGAGACCACCATCCGCTGCGACATCGTCAGTGCCGAAGCGCAGATCTATTCCGGCGATGCCACCTTGGTCGTGGCTACCGGTGAAGTCGGCGAGCTTGGCATCGCGCCCAAGCACGCGCCGCTGATCACGCGCCTGAAGCCCGGCAAGGTCGTGGTGACCACGCCCTCCGGCGAGCACCTGGACTTCGCGATCTCCGGCGGCATGCTGGAAGTGCAGCCGGAAGTCGTGACCGTGCTGGCCGATACCGCCGTGCGCGCGCAGGACATCGACGAAGCCGCGGTGCGCGCCGCCAAGGAAGAAGCCGAGCGCATCCTGCAGGGCCGTGGCGAGGCGATGGAAGTGGCGGAAGCGCAGCAGCGACTAGCCGAGATCAGTGCGCAGCTGGCGGCGCTCGAGCGCCTGCGCAAGAACCTCAAGCATTGAGGTCTGTCTGGCGTTCAACGAAAAGCCGGCCTCGCGCCGGCTTTTTCATGCCGACCTGTTGGGCTTGTTGTAGACCCAGTGACGCGAGAGCAGGAAGCCGATCGCACCCGAAGTCAGATCGGCCATGGGCTTGAGCAGCTGCGCCATGCGCAGGCCGAAGTGGGCATCGATGGCATGGACGATCCAGGTGTTGAGCACCGTCAGCGCGACCCACATCAGCACGAAGCGGGTCAGCGCGCGGCGGCCGACATGGGTGCCGTCGCCGGCGAAGGTCCATTTGCCGTTCAGCCAGAAACCGAGCATTGCGCCGCAGATGCGGCCGATGACGTTGGCCGGCGCGACCGGCATCACCCATTCGCTCAACGCCAGCATCAGGCCGTATTCGACCAGCCACTGGAGCAGGCCGATCGCGGTGTATCCGCCCAGATGTCTGCGCAAGGTCATGGATTGTGGGCGGGCTCTTCCATCGGCTGGCGCATGGTAGCAGCGCGTCCCGTAAAATCCGGGAAAACGAATGGATGCTTCCGGATGACCGACGCACCGCTACATGTCGTGATCCTCGCCGCCGGCGAGGGCAAGCGCATGAAATCCCGCACGCCCAAGGTGCTGCAGAAGATCGCCGGCCGGCCGATGCTGGCCCACGTCATCGATGCGGCGCGTGCCTTGTCGCCGGCCGGCATTCACGTGGTCTACGGGCACGGCGGCGATCAGGTACGGGAAGCCTTCGCGGACCAGGCCGACCTGCAGTGGGCCGAGCAACGCGAGCGCCTTGGCACCGGCCATGCCGTGCAACAGGTGATCGACCAGGTGCCGGATGGCGCGCGCGTGCTGGTGCTCTACGGCGACGTGCCGCTGATCACGTCGGACACATTGCGGGCGCTGCTGGCGAAGGATGCACGGCTGGCAGTGCTGGTGGCGGATCTGGATGACCCGACCGGCTACGGCCGCATCGTGCGCGATGCCGAAGGCAACGTCGGCGCGATCGTGGAGGAAAAGGATGCCGATGCCGACCAGAAGCGCATCCACACCATCAATACCGGCATCCTTGCAGCCGACGGCAATGCGCTGAAAAGCTGGCTGGCCAACCTCTCCAACGACAACGCGCAGGGCGAGTACTACCTGACCGACGTGTTCGCGCAAGCCGCGCATGAATACACCCCGGCCGAGATGGTGCATGTCGCGGACCCGATGGAAACCGAGGGGGCGAACGATCCCTGGCAGCTCGCGCAACTCGAGCGTGCGTTCCAGCGCCGCGAGGTCAAGGCGTTGTGCGTGCAGGGCATTCGTTTCGCCGACACCGGGCGCATCGACGTGCGCGGCAGCGTGCGCGCCGAAAGCGACGTCGAGGTGGATGTCGATGTCATTTTCGAAGGCGACGTGGTGCTGGGCGAGGGCGTGAAGATCGGCCCGTTCTGCCGCTTGAAGGATGTCGTGTTGGGCCCCGGCACCGAGGTTCGCGCGCATTGCGATCTGGAAGGCGCGCGCACCGAAGGCGCGGTGACGATCGGCCCGTTCGCGCGCCTGCGCCCGGGCACGGTGCTGGCCGATGGCGTGCACATCGGCAACTTCGTCGAGGTGAAGAAGTCGTTGTTGGGCGTGTCCAGCAAAGCCAATCACCTGAGCTACATCGGCGATGCCGAGATCGGCGCGGGAGTGAACATCGGCGCGGGCACCATCACCTGCAACTACGACGGGGTGAACAAGTCGACGACGGTAATCGCCGATGGCGCGTTCATCGGCTCCAACAGCTCGCTGGTGGCGCCGGTCAGCATTGGTGAGCGGGCCACCATCGGCGCGGGTTCGGTCATCACCAAGGATGCCCCGGCGGAGGCACTGACCGTCGCGCGCGGGCGCCAGCAGACGCTGGCAGGCTGGCGCCGACCGGAGAAAAAGAAGCCCTGAACCACGGGTTCAGGCGAGCGCCCCCAGTGCCACGTGAAGTAAGGCGGCGCGCTAAAATGCCCCCTTGTTTAACGGAGTTGCCTGCCCATGTGCGGAATCGTCGGTGCCATCGCCGGGCGTGACGTGGTCCCGGTCCTGATCGAGGGCCTGAAGCGGCTGGAATACCGTGGCTACGATTCGTCCGGCATCGCGGTGGTCGAGACCGAGAAGATGCGCCGCGTGCGTCGCACCGGTCGCGTGTCGGAAATGGAAACGGCCGCGCTGGCCGAAAGCTTCAATGCCCACCTCGGCATCGGTCATACGCGCTGGGCCACGCATGGCGGCGTGACCGAGCTCAACGCACATCCGCACATGAGCCAGGGCGTCGCGTTGGTCCACAACGGCATCATCGAGAACCACGAGGAGCAGCGCGAGCGGCTGCAGGCGCTCGGCTACCAGTTCGAGTCGCAGACCGACACCGAGGTCATCGCCCACCTCATCCATCACTACCTATCCGGTGGCGACGACCTGCTGGTGGCGTTGCAGCGGGCGGTCAAGGAGCTGCATGGTGCCTACGCGCTGGCCGTGGTCAGCCAGAGCGATCCCACCCGCATGGTCGTCGCACGCATGGGCTGTCCGTTGCTGGTTGGCCTCGGCGAGGGCGAGAATTTCGTCGCATCGGATGTCTCGGCGATCATCCAGGCCACGCGCCGGGTGATCTTCCTCGAGGAAGGCGACACCGCCGAGCTCACCCGCGAGGGCGTGCGCGTGTTCGATGCCAACGATGCATCGGTGGCGCGCGACGTGCATGTCTCGGACGTGTCGCTGGCATCGCTGGAGTTGGGTCCATACCGCCACTTCATGCAGAAGGAAATCCACGAGCAACCGCGCGCGCTGGCCGACACCATCGAAGGCTTGGCGGATCTCGGTCGCTTCGACTTGCAACTGTTCGGCGATGGCGCGGGCGAAGTATTGGGCGATGTCGAGGCGGTGCAGATCCTGGCTTGCGGCACCAGCTACTACGCGGGCCTGGTCGCGAAATACTGGCTGGAAGACATCGCGGGCATCCCGTGCAACGTCGACATCGCCAGCGAATATCGCTATCGCAAGGTGGTGGCGAACCCCAGGCAGCTCATCGTCACCATCTCGCAGTCGGGCGAAACCCTCGACACGATGGAAGCGCTGAAATATGCCAAGTCACTCGGCCAGGACAAGACGCTGTCGATCTGCAACGTCCCCGAGAGCGCCATTCCGCGTGCCAGCAAACTGGTGTTCTACACGCGCGCCGGCGCGGAAATCGGGGTGGCATCGACCAAGGCATTCACCACGCAGCTGGCCGCGTTGTTCATCCTGACCGGGACGCTGGCCAAACTACGCGGTCGGCTGGATGAGGCGCGCGAGGCGGAACTGATCGAAGCACTGCGCCACCTGCCCGGCAGCGTGCAGTTCGCGTTGAACCTGGAGCCGCAGATCGCCGCATGGAGCGAGCGTTTCGCGCCCAAGCACAACGCACTGTTCCTCGGTCGCGGCGTGCACTATCCGATCGCGCTGGAGGGTGCGTTGAAGCTGAAGGAAATCAGTTACATCCATGCCGAGGCTTATCCGGCCGGCGAACTCAAGCATGGGCCGCTGGCGCTGGTCGACAGCGAGATGCCGGTCGTGGTGATCGCGCCGAACGACAGCCTGCTGGAAAAGGTGAAGTCCAACATCCAGGAAGTGCGCGCGCGCGGCGGCGAGATGTTCGTCTTCGCCGATGCCGACAGTCACTTCAGCGAGTCCGAAGGCGTGCACGTGATCCGCACGCCGCGCCACGTAGGCGTACTCTCGCCGATCGTGCATTCCATTCCGGTGCAGTTGCTGGCGTATCACACCGCGCTTGCACGCGGCACCGACGTGGACAAGCCGCGCAACCTTGCGAAGTCGGTGACGGTGGAGTGAGCGATCTTGCCGGATGAATGAAAAA
>JACSSF010000087.1 GCA_014879375.1 Lysobacteraceae bacterium | reverse complement strand
GCTGGAGTCGCTGATCGACTTCACCCCGCTCGATGCCGCCTCGCTCGCCGCCAACACCGACGAGGCGCACGAGTTGGAAGCCTTGGCCGCGCGCCTCAACCGCACTGGCCTGGGCAAGCCGCGGTATGCGTTGAAATTGCAGCCGGCGACCGAAGGCCATCCGGCGGCGTTGTTGATCGTGCGCCAGCACATGGGCGAGGAACTGACCCAGGTGTTGCCGCTGTCGATCTTCGAGCACGGTGAACTCAAGCCGTTGCGCGAAGCCGCCGCGGTGCTGCATGGCCTGATCCGCGAGGGCGCGCAGATCGTGCGCGGCAATCGCGCGCAGGAGATCGCAAGCTTCGCCGACGCACAGGCGTGGCTGCTGGACGAGGCCAAGCGCGGCCGCCAGATTCAGCGCTTCAAGGGTCTGGGCGAGATGAACCCCGAGCAACTTTGGGACACCACGGTGAACCCGGAAACTCGGCGCCTACTGCGTGTGCGCATCGAGGACGCGGTCGCTGCCGATCAGATTTTCACCACGTTGATGGGTGACGTGGTGGAACCGCGCCGCGAGTTCATCGAGGACAACGCGCTGAAGGTCGCCAACCTCGACGTGTGATCATGGGGCGATGCGTGGGCAGAACGTCGCGCATCGCCTTTGTCCAAAGCGCCGCATCGTGGCGCGGACGGGCGAGGGCATACTGACGGCATGAACACGCCGCCTTCGATTCCGCCAGCGACACCCACAGTCACGCCCGTCACCGCCGCGCCGAAGAATCCGTGGCTCGGGTTCGTCATCGATGTCCTGATCGCGACGGGCGTGTTGATCGCGAGCGTCTTCGCGGGGATGGCGGCCTGGGGCTTCATTTCCGCGATCAAGATCGGCCTGCGCGATCCGCAGGTCGCTGCCGACCCGAACGCGATGACGCGGGCGCTCGGTGAACCTTCCGCCGTCGTGATGATGGTGATCGGCAGCCTCGGCATGGCGCTGGCTGCGCTCACGGTCTATTTCTGGCGTCGGCGGGCAACGCCGGCGGAGCGTCGTGTCTCGCGCGCCGCCGCCGCCAAGCCACGCACCTGGTTGGAGGCGATAGGCCTCGGCATCGGGCTGACTGCCAGCAGCATGTTGCTGATGTGGGTGCTGCAACAGTTCGGGCACACGGCCAATCCAACCAACGTGGCGATGCTTGAGGCGATTCTGGCCTACAGCCCGGCGCTGCTGCTGTTGATCGCAGTGGTCATCGCCCCCTTGTCGGAAGAACTGCTGTTCCGCCGCGGCCTGTTCGGGCGGCTGTGGGCGGCGGGCAAGCCGGGCGCAGGCATGGTCGCCAGCAGCCTGTTGTTCGCCTTCGCCCACGAAGTGCCGGGCACCACCGATTCCCCTTGGGCAATGACGACGATCCTGCTGCTGTTCTATGCCGGCATGGGGATGTGCCTGGCCTGGATCTATCGCCGCAGCGGCACGCTCTGGGCCCCGATCGCCACCCATGCGACCAACAACCTGATCGGCTGCGGGCTGATGATCGCGGGATACGGAGGCTGAACGGCGGCGACGCGTTGACAAATTCCTAAGCCGGGAAAGCGTAAAAACGGACGGGTCATTCACCACAGGGGCCCTTCGATGCGACATCACCCGACCCGTTCGATGCTGCTTGCCAGCGCGGTGGCGCTCGCCATCACGGCCTGCGCCACCACCACGTCACCGACCGGGCGCACTCAGGTCGTGGGCGGCGTATCCCAGCAACAGCTCGATCAGATGGGCGACCAGGCCATTGCCGAGATGAAGACGCAAAAGGCGCAGACGAGCGATGCCCGCCAGCGCGCCTACGCCACCTGCGTGACCAATGCGCTGGTGCGGGAGTTGCCCGCGGCGTGGCAGCAGCGATATCGATGGGATACGGCCGTGTTCGTCGACAACACCCCGAACGCCTTCGCTTTGCCGGGCGGCCATGTCGGCTTGTACACCGGCATCTTCACGGTCGCGCGCAACCAGGACCAGCTGGCTGGGGTGATCTCCCACGAGATCGGCCATGTCATTGCCAATCATCATAACGAGCGAATCACCCGGCAATTGGGCGCGCAGGGGGCATTGCAGGTCGCGGGCGCGCTGCTGGGCTCGCGCTACGGGCAAGGCGTCGGCGATGCGGCGATGCAGGGTGGCAGCGTCCTCGCCCAGGCCGGCTTCCTGCTGCCGAATTCACGTACCCAGGAAGCCGAGGCCGATGTGGTCGGCCAACAGCTGATGGCCCGCGCCGGGTTTGATCCCCGTGCATCGGTGGGCCTGTGGGAGAACATGATCAAGGCCAGCGGCGGCAACCGATCGCCGCAATGGCTGTCCACCCACCCGGACCCGCAATCGCGACTGGCCGAAATGAACCAGCGTGCCGCCGCCCTGATGCCCGAATATGAACGCGCGCGGGCCGACGGCAAGCGCCCGAATTGCGGCTGACCGACCACCCGACAACTGAATGCCCGGTTTGACAAGGCCTGCCCGAGATCGGCGCATTCTGCTAGGTTTTATCATCCATGCCCTTCCGGCCAGCAAGACAGAACTCTAGGAGTTGCACCATGAAAACCCTCAACCGCCCACTGACTGTTGCGATGGCCCTGGTATTGGGCGCTGCCGTCGCTGCTCCGGCGTTCGCCGACCCGCAAAGTCGCCAGGCCGGCAGGCGAGACAGGTCGGCACAAAAGGAAGAGAAGCAACAAAAGGAACCGCCGCGGTATCCGCAAGCCACGCGAGCAGAACCCACCGTGCGTGCCACCCAAAAGGGCGTCAAGCACCTCCAGGCCATGACCAAGGCGTACAACGACGATAACTTCGTGGAAGTGGTCACGATCGCCGTGCCGTTCGCTCAATCAACCGACAACGCTTACGAGAAGGCATTTGCCTACCAGTTGGCCGGCGTGGCTTCGAGTGAAAACAATGACGCGGCGAAGGCAGCCGAATATTTCCAGGCGGCGATAGATGCCAATGGACTGGACAACAACAGTCACTACGCGGTGATGAACAACTTGATCGCCACACAAGCCCAGCTGGAACAATGGGATGCGGCGATGAAGACACTGGACCGGTTCCTGGCCGAGACCAAGACAGAGGAGCCGCAGTACCTGTCGATGAAGGCCAGCCTGTTGTCGAGTGCAGGTCGTAGTGAAGAAGCTTCGGTGTTGTTCGCCGAGCTCCTGGCCAAGAATCCGAACGACAAGAAGCTGCTGATGAACACCGTGGTCACCCTGCAGCAGGCAGACAAGTTCCCCGCGGCCAACAAGCTGCTGCTTGATGCACAACAAAAAGGCATGTTGACCGAAGCGAACGAATACCGTGCGCTGTACTCGGGCCTGCTCAACGAAGACGACAATGGCTGGAAGAGGGCGGCCATTGTCGTCCGGGATGGCGTGGACAAGGGCATCCTGCCCAAGGATCAGGATCTGGGGAAGGCATGGTCGGTCATCGCCAACCAGGCGTTTTTTGCCGACGACCTGGATGCCGCCGCCAAGTACTATGCCGAAGCGGCGCCTCTAATGCCTGACGGTGAAACCTGGCTCAACCTTGCCAAGGTCTACAACAACCAGGGCAAGACGACGGAACAACGGGCTGCCGCCAAGGAGGCCTTGGCCAAGGGCGTGAAGAACACGGCCGAGGCCCAGCGCCTGGCCAACGCCAAGTAAGGCCTGCCGCACAAAACCGGCTCCGCGCGTAGTACATCGCGCGCGGGGTTTGGTATAAGCTTGCAGGTTCCTGCCGCTTTCGGGCGGCAGTCTCCATGAACCGGGCGTCCGCGCCCAGCAACAATGAGCCAGCGCATGACGGAAACCACCGCCCGCTACGAGTATCAGGAAGACCGCGATGATGGCCTGAATTGGGCCCGGATCGCCGGCATCTCGGCGGCCATTGCTGTCCACGTGGCGGCACTGATGCTGCTGATGGCGCCGGTCTCCCCGCCGCCCTCGGCGAGTGAGCAGGAAGATCGCGTGGACGTGCAGTTCATCGAACCGCCGCCGCCGCCGCCGCCGCCGCCGCCGCCGCCGAAGGAGCCGCCCAAGCAGATCAAGCTGGCCCCGCAGCCGCCGCAGCCGCAGCGTACGGTCACGCCGCCGCCGCCGGAACAGCCGCCGATCGTCACCGATACCCCGCGTGCGGTGGACGTCCAGGCACCGCCGCCGTCGCCGCCGTCACCACCGACGCAGCCGCCCGCACGTCCCGCGCCGCCATCGGGCGACCTCAGCGCCAGCATGTGTACGCGTCCCAGCCCGCAGTATCCGCGTGAAGCCATGCGTTCGGGCATCACCGGTACGGTGAAGGTGCTGGTCCAGTTCAACAACTCCGGCGCCATCACCAACGCTTCGGTGTCGCGCGGCAGTGGCAATCGTGATTTGGATCGCGCCGCCGTGACCGCGGTCAAGCGCGCCCGCCTGTGCCCGGGTTCGGGCGATGGCAGCGGCTTCATCGATATCAACTTCACCCTTTGATTCAATTACGTTTCATCACTTACTTGACCCCGTGGGTCTCTTCATCCACTCAACAAAGGTAAGCGTCATGCTGCAGCAGCCCACCACCCCGACCGCCGCCGGCGGCAACAATGCCGAAGCGCTCAACCAGATGAGCTTTGGCAACCTGATCCAGCACTTCGACTTTGTCGGCTGGGTCGTCTTCATCACGCTGGTCATCTTCTCGCTGTTCTCGGTCTACTGGATCGTGGTCAACCTCGTGAAGAACATGCGCCTGCGCGGCAGCGCCGACCGCGTGGTCACCACGTTCTGGCAGACGCCGAACGCCCAGGACGCCATCCGCTACATGGAAGAGCAGCCGAAGTCCGAGCCGTTCTCCAAGATTGCGCTGGACGCTGCCCAGGCAGCTGCCCACCACCAGCGTCACGAAGGCTCGCGCCTGGCTGAGTCGCTGAACCGCTCGGAGTTCGTGGATCGCGCCCTGCGCCAGGCCGTGACCCGTGAAAGCGCCAAGCTCGACAATGGCCTGACCCTGCTGGCGACCGTCGGTGCGACCGCGCCGTTCGTCGGTCTGCTGGGTACGGTGTGGGGCATCTACCACGCGCTGATCCGCATCGGTTCGACCGGCGACGCCTCCATCTCGGCCGTGGCCGGCCCGGTGGGCGAGGCGCTGATCATGACCGCGCTGGGTCTGTTCGTGGCGATCCCGGCGGTGTTGGCGTACAACTTCTTCAGCCGCCTGAACCGCGTCACCAACGCCAAGTTCGACACCTTCGCGCACGACCTGCACGACTTCTTCGCGACCGGTTCGCGCGTCGGCGAGGCTGGCCGCTGATCCCAGCGGCCTCCCGGCTCCATTTTTCACGCCCCAAGCTTGACCAAGGAAATCCTGCACCATGGCAATGAGTAGCGGAAACGATAGCGGCGGCGGCGTCATGGCCGACATCAACGTCACGCCCCTCGTGGACGTGATGCTGGTGCTGCTGATCATCTTCATGATCACTACGCCGCTGATGAACCACAAAACCAAGGTCGAACTGCCGCGTGCGGAGTTGACGCCGGAAGTGAAGCGTGCCGACGAGGCTCGCAACAAGAACGGCTCGCCGATCACCATCTCGGTGACCGAATCGGGCGAGCTGTTCTGGAACGACGAACCGATCAGCCGTGACTTGATCGAAAGCCGTCTGTCCAGCGAAGCCCAGAAGCAACCGCAGCCGCCGCTCAACCTGCGCGGCGACCGCACCACCAAACTGCGTGTCATCAACGAAATCACCAAGATCGCCCAGCAACAGGGCATGTTGGACATCGGTTACGTGGCGACCCGCGAGAAGAAGAACTAAGGAGCATCCGCCATGGCATTTACTTCAGGTGGTGGCAAGGGCCCGATGGCCGACATCAACGTGACGCCGCTGGTCGACGTGATGTTGGTGCTCCTGATCATCTTCATGGTGACCATGCCCATCCAGTCCTACCCGATCAAGATCGACCTGCCGCAAAAATCGCAGACCCCGCCGCCGGAGGACAAGGATCCGCCGGAGCCGATCAAGCTGCGCATCGATGCGTCGGGCCAGGTGTTCTGGAACGATTCGCCGACCCCGATCAGTGCGCTGGAAAACATGATGTCGTCCGAGGTCCAGAAGGACCCGGCCAACCAGCCGCAGCTGCAGATCCAGACCAACGACGATGCCGAATACGAGGTGTTGGCGCAGGTGTTGGCCGCAGCCAAGAACGCCGAGATGCAGAAGATCGGCTTCCTGCAGAGCGAGTGACATTCAGCGGGCGCCCGCCGCCCGCTTTCGATATGAGTGGATCGACGCCGCCCCTTACCGGGCGGCGTTTTTTATGATCTCAAGATAAGCTCGGACGGTGTCATGCAGGCCGGCGTACAGGGCTTCGCCGATCAATGCATGGCCGATCGACACTTCTTCGACACGCGATACGCCGCGCAGGAAATCGCCGAGGTTGTCCTGCGACAGGTCATGCCCGGCGTTGACGCCGAGGCCCGCGACATGAGCAATGCCGGCGGCGCGTGCGCAGGCGGCCAGTGCGGTCATGTCGCCGCGGGCGTACGCCTCGGCATAGGGGCCGGTGTAGAGCTCGATGCGGTCGGCGCCGCAATCGCGCGCGTGGGTGAGGGCAGGATCGCCGGCATCGGCGAACAGGCTGACGCGACATCCGAGAGCCTTCAAGGCACCCACCAGCGGGGTCAGCGCCGGGATGTCGCGGGCGAAATCGAAGCCGTGGTCGGAGGTGATCTGGCCATCGCCATCCGGCACCAGGGTTGCCTGCGCCGGGCGCACGGCATCACACAGGGCGAGGAAGCCGGGATAGCCCGGCCGGGGCGGCGCAAAAGGGTTGCCTTCCAGGTTGAATTCGACGTCGTATTCACCACACAGCGCGGCGAGGGCATGGACGTCGTCCTCGCGGATGTGGCGGGCATCCGGGCGCGGGTGCACGGTGATGCCGTGCGCACCGGCATCCAGACATGTGCGCGCGGCGCGGACCACGTCGGGTTCGTGGCCGCCGCGCGAGTTGCGCAGGACGGCGATCTTGTTGACATTGACGCTGAGGCGGGTGCTCACGCGCTGCGTTCACCCGGGATAATGACGGAAGCCGGCTCGTCCGAGACCACGAACACCGCGCGTCCGGTCAATGGCCGTTCCTCGGCAGGCGGCGCGGAAGGTTCAGCGGCAGGTGCAACCCGGTGCGTCGTGGCCTGCGCGTGCAAGGGATGGGCGATGGGGTGGATCGGATGCAGCGCCTCGGCATCGGCGGCGGCGTGGGCCACAGCTTCGGCCTCGCGGTTGGCCTGCATCTGCTGGCGCAGGCGGGCAAGTTCGGCGGGGTCGAGCGGCGTCATGTCCACACGCGTTTCACGAACCGGGAACAGCTGGCGATAACGCAGCCACGTCCAGATGGCCAAGGTAGCAAGCATCAGGCAGAGCCACATCATCATCAGCCCGGGGGAAGGCGTGCGCAATGCGAGCACCAACATCAGCGCGGCAACGGGCAAGAGCAGCCAGTACATGGGCAGACTCCTCGGGGGATGGAGGGAGTGTAGCGAGACAGGACGGGCGTGGCAGCGCCGCCCGGGACGCAAAAAAGGCCGTTCATGACTTGAATCACAGCAAGGGCGACATCAATCGGGCCACGGCTTCGGGCAGGCGTGCACTGAACAGGGGGCGGCGTGCGCCCGCCGGATCACGCACGCGCGGGGCATGAGCGAATTCGCCATCGATCAATTGCTCGAGTTGCCGGGCGATGTCGCGGTCGTGGATCAGCGCGTGCACCTCGAAGTTGAGGCGGAAGCTGCGGTTGTCGAAATTGGCGCTGCCGATCATCGCCAGGTCGTCATCGACGAGCAAGGTCTTGCTGTGCAACAGGCGCGGACCGTACTCGTAGACCTTGACGCCCGCCGCCAGCAGTTCGTCGTAATAGGAGCGCGCCGCGAAGGTGACCAGCTTGCTGTCGCTCATTTTCGGCACCATCAGGCGCACGTCGATGCCGCCAAGCGCGGCCGAGGTCAAGGCCATCATCGCTGCTTCGCCGGGGACAAAGTAGGGCGTGGTCATCCAGACCCGGCGCTGGGCGGCGTGGATTGCCGAGACATGCGCGCGGTGGATCGCCTCCCAGCGGGAGTCCGGTCCGGAGGTGACGATCTGCACCGGGATGTCGCCGGCCGTCGGCGGCGGCATCCCGCTGACCACCTCCGAGAGCAGGCTGCGGTCATCGGTGGCGTAGATCCAGTCCTCGACGAAGACCTGCTGCAGCTCACGCACCACGTTGCCCTCCATGCGCAGGTGGAGGTCGCGGTAGGCATCGTCGCGCAGGCGGTCGTCCTCCTCGTCGGTGATGTTGATGCCGCCGGTGTAGCCGATGCGGCCATCGATCAGCACGATCTTGCGGTGGGTGCGCAGGTTCACCCACGGGCGTTTCCAGAATTCCCACAGGCGGCTGATCCGCATCGGGTGGAACCAGGCAAGCTGGCCACCGGCCTCCAGCAACGGCTGGAAGAACCGCCGCGAGGCCTTCTTCGAACCCAGCGCGTCCAGCAGCAGGCGCACCTTGACGCCGCGTCGGGCCGCGTCGACCAGGGCATCGCGCAGACGCGTGCCGTTCTGGTCCGGCTCGTAGATGTAGTACTCCACGTGGATCTCGCGCGTGGCCGCGGCGATGTCTTCCAGCAAGCGCGGATACTTGCGGCTGCCATCGACCAGCAATTCGATGCGGGTGGCCGAGGCCGGCGGAAAGCCGGTGGTGGCGCGCACCATGCGCTGCATTTCGGCGAACTCGGGATTGCGGCTCTCGTCATCGAGCGCGCCCAAGGCGACACGCCGGCGGGCCCGGCGCAGGCGATGGCGCTCGATCTTCTGCGGCCCCAACAGGTAATAGATGAGGAAGCCGAGGTAGGGCAGGAAGGCCAGACACATCAGCCAGCTGAGCGTCGCCGCCGGCTCACGCTTCTGCAGGACGATCCAGCCGCTCAGCCAAAGGAGATAGGCCAGCCAGCCCACGAGGAGCCAGGTCTTGATGTGCGGAATGGCCCAGAAGGCGTCCCAGCCGGCGTGTATCGCATTCAGCAGATCCTGCATCTGATGTGTTCCGTATCGCAGGCCATGCGACTTTCCGACGCTAGGCTAACCGCATGGCCAGCCCCGACAAAATCCGCATGCCCCAGGCCCACGTGATCAAGGGGCGCGGGGCGGCATCCCAGGTGGTCGGGCGCTTCGAGAAAACGGTCAGCGCGGGCGAGGACGATGGCTGGGGCTCGCTCTACGCCGAGGACGAGACCGATCCGTCGCTACCGCCGCGCACCGAGGTCCGCATCGAACGCGCGCGCACCATCATCAGCCGCAACCAATCGCCCGATATCGGCTTTTCGCAATCGGTGAACCCGTATCGCGGCTGCGAGCATGGTTGCGTGTATTGCTTCGCGCGGCCATCGCATGCGTACCTGGATCTCTCGCCGGGGCTCGATTTCGAGACCAAGCTGAGCGCCAAGACCAATGCCGCCGAACGCCTGCGCGAAGAATTGGCGAAGCCCGGCTACCAGCCACACCCCATCGCGCTCGGCATCAACACCGACGGCTGGCAGCCGATCGAACGCGGGCACCGGATCAGCCGCGAATGCCTTGAAGTGCTGCTGGAGGCGCGGCATCCGCTGTCCATCGTCACCAAGTCGTCGCTGATCACCCGCGACATCGACCTGTTGGCCGAACTCGCGCGGCGCGACTTGGTTCACGTGATGGTGTCGGTCACCACGCTCGACAACCACCTGTCGTCCAGGCTGGAACCGCGCGCGGCCGCGCCGCACACGCGGCTGAAGAACATCCGCCTGCTGCGCGAGGCCGGCGTGCCGGTCGGCGCGCTGGTGGCGCCGATCATCCCGATGATCACCGATGCCGAGATCGAGTACATCCTGGAAGCCGTGCACGAGGCCGGGGCGATGAGCGCAGGCCATGTGCTGCTGCGCCTGCCGCATGAGCTGAAGGAGGTCTGGCGTGAATGGCTGCAGTTGCATTATCCCGATCGCGCGGCGCACGTGATGAGCCTGATCCGGCAGATGCGCGGCGGCAAGGATTACGACAGTCGCTTCGGGACGCGCATGCGCGGCGAAGGGCCGTTCGCGCAATTGATCACCCAGCGCTTTCGCAAGGCCTATGCGCGGCTCGGTTTCACCGGGATGCCGCCGCTGGATGATTCGGCGTTCACCCCGCCAAGGAAGATCACGCCGCAGGGCGAACTGTTCTGAGCCGCGACCGCAGCATCAACCGCCGAACGACGGCCACAGCGGGCCGCCCAGCCACAGCCATCGCGCCATCCACGCGCTGACCAACGCGATCACCACCGTCAGCGGCAAGCCGATCTTGAGGAAGTCGCCGAAGGTGTAGCGGCCGGGACCGAGGATGAGCAGGTTGCCGTGATGGCCGATTGGGGTGAGGAAGGCGACGACCGCGCCGAGCGCCGTGCACACCACGTAGGGCGTGATGGGGGTATCCAGCGCCTGCGCCAGCGAAATGGCGACCGGGCCGAGCAGCGCAGTGGTCGCGGCATCCGACATGATCTGGGTGAGGAAGGCGGCGACGGTGAACATCACCAGCAGCACCGCGAGCGGCGGCCAGCCTTCCACCACGTGCAACAGTCCCTTGGCCAGCAGGTCCGCGGTGCCGGTCTGTTCCATCGCGATGCCGAGCGGGATGACGCCGGCGATCATCACGAAGATGCGCACGTCGATCTCGCGATACGCCCGGTCGATGTCGACGCAACGCGTGGCGACCATCGCGACTGCGCCGAGCAGGAAGGCGAGAGGCGCCGGCAGCCATTCGGTGGCGGCGGCGACGACCGTCGCGATGAGGATCGCGAGCGCCAGCGGCGCGCGGATGCGCCGCCGGGTTTCGCCGGCGAAAGGCACCAGCATCAGGAAGCCGTGGTGCTGGGCCAGGTCGCTGAAGCGACTGGGTTTGCCCCACAACACCAGCAGGTCGCCTTCGCGCAGGCGTGCATCCGACAGGCGCGGGGCGATCGCGCCATCGCGCCGCCACAGGCCGGCGATCACCGCATTGAACTGCTTGGAGAACTCCAGTTCGCGGATCGAGCGGCCGATGAATTCCGAGCCCGGCGCCACCACCGCCTGCACGAACTGCGAATCACCTTCGCCGCCGGCGGTAGCACCATGCCGGTTGAGCGCATACAGGTCCAGCCCCAGATCGTCGTGCAGCGACTTGAGCTCGTCCGCGGGGGCTTCCACCAACAGGATGTCGCCCGAGAGCATCGGACTGTCCGGGGTCAGGTCGTCACGGCGCACCCCTTCGCGCAGCCAGCCGAGCACGCGCACGCCGAAGGCCTTCTGCAGGTCCGACAACGGCCGGGTGGCCCAGCGCGAATCCTTCATCACCAGCAATTCGGTGCGGTAGCGGTCCAGGCGCAGGTAGTCCTCGTCGCCCTGCTCGCCGCTGCGCTTGGGGATCAGCCAACGCGCCAGCAGCATGTAGATGACGCCCACCGCCACCAGCGCGATGCCGATCGGGGTGATGGAGAAGATGCCCAGGCCCTTGCCGCCCTCGGTGCGGGTGATCATGTCGTCGGCCAGCAGGAACGCCGGGGCGCTGACCAAGGTGAGCGTGGTGCCGAGCGAGGCCGCCAGCGACATCGGCATCAACAGGCGCGATGCGGGCAATTTGTATTCACGGGCATGGCGCAGCAGGATCGGCACCATCATCGCGGTCACCATCACGTGGTGGGTGAAGGCCGACAGCCCCGCCACCGCCGGCATCGTCACCGCGATCGTGCGCGCCTCGCCCTTGCCTGCCGCCCTGCCGATCCATTGGCCCAGCTTTTCGGTGATGCCGGTCGCGGCCAGGCCGCCGGAAATCACGAACACCGCGGCAACGATGATCGCCGGCTCGCTGGCGAAACCGGACAGCGCTTCCTTCGGTTTCAACACCCGGGTCAGCACCAGCGCCAGCAGGATCAGCATCGCGGTGACATCCACCCGCAGCTTCTCGGTGACGAACAGATAGAGCCCGCCGGCGAGGATCAGCAAGAAGATGATTTGTTGGGATTCCATGCCGTCATTCTGCCAGCGCATACCTTCACGTGGTTTAGACCCCGTCGCGCGCCAATGCGGGTACCCTGAAAAAAGCCCAAGAAAAACGGATCGATGAACAGTGCTTCCGCCCCGGTGATCCCCTTTGAAGATGACCCGACGGCCGAAGCGCCGTCGATGCAGGCAGGGGAGGATGTCGCGGCCTTGCGCGCGCGCATCCAAACGCTGGAAGACACGATTGCCCGCATGTGCGCGGTGCAGGCCGCGATGGCCCACGGCATTTCGCACGACGTGCGCGCGCCCTTGCGTGCGATTGACAGCTTCGCCGCGCAGCTCGCACGCGAGCTGGATGCCGATGAAGCGGCCGGCCAACAGGTCGCGAAGATACGCGCGGCGGCCACGCGCCTGGGCTACCTGACCGAATCGTTGCTGGAATATTCGCGCATGACCCGCGCCGAGCTGCAGCCCGGCCACGTCGACATCGGTTTTCTCATCGACTGGTCGCTGATGGACCTGCGGGGCCAGCATCCTGAAACTCGCGTGGAAGCCGACGTGCAACCCGACCTGCAGGCATGGGGCGACGAGCGCCTGTTGCGCATCCTGTTCGACAAACTGCTGGACAACAGCCGCAAGTTCGCCAAACCCGGCGATGCCGCGCACGTGCGCATCCGTGGAGAGCGCGAAGGCGATGCGCTGCACCTGACCGTGGCCGATGCAGGCATCGGGATGCGCTTGCGCGACGCCGAGCAACCCTTCGAGCCCTTCATGCGCCTGCATGGCAACCGCGAAGGCGCGGGCGATGGCCTGGGCCTCGCCATCGCGCAGGCCATCGTGCATCGCCACGGCGGCCGCATCTGGATGGCATCGCAGCCGGACCAGGGCAGCCAGGTGCACGTGGTATTGCCGGGTCCGGATGCCGGTTGACAGCGGCTGTTACAACCGGGAACGGGCTGTGACATCGATGTAACACGCATCGAAAAGCACCAGCCACCCTTGTATACAGCCAGCTGAATGATCGCCAACGCGCGCAGGCTGTAAATCTGGTGTTACAGGGAAAAGATTCAGGCATCGATGCCTGAAACCCATAACCCACTGAAATAAAACAATATTTCTGCGTGGCATGGAGCGTGCGAGATGTCTCGGTACCGGCGTATCGCCGATCCGGGGGTTCCCTGCCATGCGTGCATCCGTTTCGCTGTTGCTGATTCCGCTGCTTCTGGCCGCCGGCCATGCGTGGGCGGGCGATGCGCGGATCGGTGTCCATGCCAAGCCCGGGGAAATGGTGCTGCTGCGCAATGTCGATGCGCGCCATGCGTATCGTCCGCAACCGCCGGGCATCGCGCTGATCGTCGATCCCACGCCCACCCGTGAAGTGCAGGCGGTCCACCAGGCCGGCGAGATGACCGATGCCGACTTCGCCGCGATGGTGGGTGGAACGACCACCCGCACCACCGAAGTGACACAATCCATCGGGAACGTGCTCGGCGTCGCCACCGATGGCAACACCAATGCACGCGTGGACAGCAGCGGCGTGGCCGGGATGGGCGCGCTGAACAGTCCGCTCGGCGCGATTGGCGGCGTGACCGGCGGCATCGGTGCCAGCGTGAAGGGAGCGCTGTCGCAATTCCCGCTGGGCACCAAGCCCGGAGGCGGGCCATGAGCCCGCGCATTCTGACCGCGATGTTTGCATTGGTGGCCGCACTGGCGGCATCGCCATGCCTGGCGCAATCGGCGCCGGCATCGGACATCGATTACGAGGCAGCGCTGGGATGGCTGGCCGACAGCCGCATCGACGGGAGCGCACTCAGCGGCGCGCGCGGCAGCATGGCCGTCAACCAGGCGGCGGGCGATCTCAACGTGCAGGCCAACCTGCGCAGCATCGCGGTGGGCGAGAACGCGATGGCGGAAGTCGTCGCGATCCAGCGGCAGACCGACAACCAGGCGAATGCGCCCACCCATGCCTCCGCCGTGATCGGCGGACAGGCATTGCAGGGTGCGAGCGGCATCGCATCGATCAATCAGGCCAGCGGCAGCGGCAACACCGAGCTCAATGCGGTGTCCGTGGCGCTGGCCCAACAGGGCATACGCGAGGCCAGTGACGACTTCCTGTCGTCCAGCGGCATCGCGTCGGCAGCAGGGGCGCACACCGTGAACGAACCAGGGGACAAGACAACGCACACCCGCAAGGTAGGCGTGGAGTCATCTGCCTTGCGGGGGTTCGAAGGTGTATTGCAGCTCAACCAAGTCGCGGGCATGGCCAATGCCACGGAAAACCGCTTGCAGGTAACCGTGCAGGGGCCTTGAACGCGTAGCAAAACCACCACGTGTAAATCAAGGAGAGGGACATGAAATCGAACCTGAAAATGACCGCGTTGGCTGTGGCAGTTGCTGCAATGGCCATGGGCATCGGCACCGCGCACGCGGAAGACGATGACACCACCGTCAGCAAGACCGTCACCATCAACAAGAACATCAACAAGAACTACACGTCGAATCACGTCGACACGCTGAACCACAGCGAAAACACCAACTACAACGAGAACGTCAACGTCAGCGCCAACCAGTCCTACAACTCGGAAGTCACCGAAAAGATGAACCTGGAACTGGACCTGCGCGAGCAGAACATCCAGTCCGACATCCGCCGCGAGCGCAACGAGCATGGCGTCAGCGTGCAGATGGACAAGTCGCTGCGCCTGAAGTCCGACATCGAGATCACCGGCCGTCCGACGGTCTCGGGTGACATCGCGATCGACTCGGCCGCGATTTCGATCATCGACAACCGCCAGTCCTCGAGCAACAACCTGGGCCTGAACGAGAACGTCACCAACGATGCCTCGATCGCAGACGACGTCGCCTCCAGCGCGTCCGGCAACCTGGGCTTCAACGTGGCCGCCGGCGACAACAACGTGCAGGACAATGCCGCGGCGCTCGCATCGACCGATGCAGCCTTCGCGTTCGGCATGGCCGACTCCGAGATCTTCGTGAACCAGGCCGGCAGCGGCAACCTGGTGTCGAACCTCGGCGTGACCAACAACGCCAACATCGGCGGCAACGCTTTTGAAAGCGCGTCCGGCAACATCGCGGTCAACGTGACGTCCGGCAACAACAACCTGCAGAAGAACGCCTTGTCGGCTTCGGTCGCCACGACCAACTATGCCACCGCGAGCGTCAGCTCCAACCAGCACAGCGCGGGCAACATGGTCGAGAACAACGGCCTGGCGCAGAAGTACACCGACACGGTCGATGTTTCGCTGGGTGGCTCGGCCAGCGGCGGTTCCTTTGCTGTCGGCTACGGCGTATATGAAGGTACCGGCAATGCGTACCAGAAGACCAACTTCTATGCCGACCAGTGGGATGGCGAGCTCCACCCGGCTGGCCCGAACATTGGCCACGTCGATTACGACATCGACAGCCAGGGCGCGGTCGAGAACCCCTACGCGGATGGCGTCGGTGGCCTCGGCTTCGATACCGACGAGTCGGGCGAACTGGGCTTCGTCGAGCTGGGCATCATGGAGTTGGATGTTGCGCTGTCCGGCACCGTCAGCACGACGAACTGGCTGATCAAGGACGCGACCAACACCGCGTCGCTGTCCGGCAGCGCCTTCAGCAGCGCGTCCGGCAACATCGGCGTCAACGTGTCGGCAGGCACCGGCAACATGCAGGCGAACAGCCTGGCCATGGCCGTCGGTCGTCCGGCTGCATCGGGTGGCGGCACCCCGCCGAGCGGCGAGTGATCCATCGCTAAACGGTCCCGCCGTCAAAGGCGGGGCCTTGAAGCCCCGTTCGTCACCCCCGGACGGGGCTTCAATCTCCGGATAGAGGCCCATCGATGCGCAGCGTGCTCTCCCAATTCGTGATCTTGATGGCGATGGTGTTCATGGCCGCAGCCTTGCCTGCGCGCGCCGATGGCAACCAGTTTGCCGGCGTGCTGCCCAATGGCCCGGTGCTGACCAAGAACGTCGAGAGCATGCAGGCGGCGCGTTACCGCAATCTGGTTCGGCAACAGACCGACTACAGCTGCGGCGCGGCGTCACTGGCGACCATCCTGCGTTATGCCTACGGGCTGAACGTGGACGAGACCACGGTGATCGAGGGGATGATGGGCGTGGCCGACCCGGCCGTGGTGCAGGAGCGGGGTTTCTCGCTGCTGGACATCAAGCGCTACGTCGAAACGCTCGGGATGCGCGGACGCGGCTATCGCGTCGACGAGGAACGCCTGGGCACGTTGCGGGTACCGGGACTGATCCTGATGGACGTGGCGGGCTTTCGCCATTTCGTGGTGCTCAAGCGCATCGACGATGGTCTGGTCGAGGTCGGTGACCCGATCCTCGGCAATCGCCGGATCCCGATGAAGGAATTCCTGGAGGCATGGCCTTCGCGCGCGGTGTTCGTGGTGATCGGCAGCGACTTCGATCGCAACACCGTGCTGTTGCAACCTTCGGCGCGGCCCAGTGCGCGCGCCCTGTATGCCCGGCAAGGGCCCATTACCGATGCGGAACTGCTCGATTTCGGCTTCACGCATGCGGATTTGTTCTAGGAGACGTGTCATGGAAGCGAAACGAGCAAAGGAAGCCAGCGTTCGCCGTCCCGTCCGATTCCTCTCGTGCTGGTTGTTGTCGGCGAGCCTGATGTTGATGGCGGCGCCCCTGCTGGCCGAGGAGGCGCGCCCGGGCGCGCGTGGATTGCACGAGATCCCCGATGGCGAGCTTGACCTGATGCGCGGGCGCTACATCGTCGGCGACAACAAGGTGCTCTGGTTCGGCGTGTCGATGATCACCACGTGGCAGACGCAAGCCGGCCAGACGGTGCAAGGCTCGCTGCGGATCGGGATGGACTTCCGCAACGGAACACCGAGCATCAGCTTCACCCCCAATGTCCACGTCGGGCTGGCCGATGCCGATGCCACGGCCGCCACAGGCGAGCGCAGCATCGACAGCGCCGGCCTCGGCAACGTGTCAGGCATGGTGCAAAGCGTGCAGATCGCCGGTGACGGCAATGGCGCGAGCAATGCGACCTCGCTCGTGGTGCGTACGGGCGACGTGCCCGATGCACAGGGCGGCAATGGTGCCTCGTCCATCGAAACAGGCAACAGCGCGGCCAGCGCCACCGCCAGCATGGACGCCAACGGCGCGCGCCTGACGATCGGCGTTGCCGGCCAGGGCGTGGCCGAACAATGGGTGCGGGCCGGCAGCGTTGGCCAGAGCATCCGCATCGCTGGCGATGGCCAGCAGGTCAGCAATCGCCTGCAGCTGGAGCTGGTGCGACAGGCCGTGCCGACCAACGCACTGATGATGTCGAGTGTCGCGCAAGCAATCACGCTCAACCAGGGAATCGGAAACCGACCATGAACAAGCAGATGCCGCAGGGGTGGGCGCATCGACAGAAGCATCCGCTAACCGTAGCCCTCGCTGGCGCACTGGGGCTTTCCATGCCCGTGGCCGTGCTGGCCCAGGAAGCGCCGCCGAGCGAACCCGACAAAGACAGCCAGGCGCAGGGGGCGCCAGGCATCAGTGCGGCCGATG
Source organism: Lysobacteraceae bacterium (assembly GCA_014879375.1). GTDB lineage: Bacteria > Pseudomonadota > Gammaproteobacteria > Xanthomonadales > Xanthomonadaceae > Solilutibacter. Next base: position 49,109 of record JACSSF010000087.1, on the reverse strand, counting down.
CCGCTGAAGTGCAGCAATTGCTGCAGGAACTCGAGGCGCTGAAGGCGAGTTATGCCAGCGAGCTGCGCCGCTTGCGCGAGCTGGACATGCAGATCCAGGCGCTCAATGCGCGGGTCACCGGCCGCGTGCCGCAATCGCTGCAACAGCAGGCGCCGGTCGTGGCAGCGCAACCGCAAGCCCCGGCCCCGACAGCCAGCAGCCCGCCGCCGGCAGTGCAGACCAGCACGCCGCCACTGACAAGAGTGCCGCAGGCCGGCTACGCGGGGACCGCGGCGGAGGCGCAGGCCGCGCAGGAGCGTGAAGCGCGCAGCGTCGAGGACGTCAAGGAACAACAACATGCATTGTTCCGCGGCGGCTTCACGCTGGAAAACGGCATCAGCTACAACCGCTACGACCGCAAGCAACTTTCGCTCAACGGCTTCCTGGCGCTGGATGCGATCTTCCTTGGCAACATCGCCATCGAGAACGTGGAGTCGGACACGCTGGTCTACGAGAGCAGTCTGCGCTGGGGCGTGAGCCCTAGGCTCACGCTCAATGCCAATGTCCCGTTCATCGCGCGCAAGACCGTGTACCAGAAGGGCGGTGCGGGTGGATCGGCCGCGGCGATCGCGCAGGAAACCACGACCGGCACCGGCATCGGCGACGTGAACTTCGGGGTCAACTACAAGCTGTTCGGCGAGAACGGCTGGCGGCCCGATGGTGTGCTGAATGTCAGCGTGACCGCGCCCACCGGACGCGAACCCTACGGCATTCCATGGCGGATCCTCGAACGTGACGATGACGACTTCATCCGCTTCGCCGTGCCTGAGGAGCAACCGACGGGCAACGGGCTGTGGCAGGCCAACATCGGCATGTCGTTCGTCAAGACGACGGATCCCGCGATCATTTTTGGCAACATCGGTTACACGCGCAGCTTCACCGGTAGCTTCGACGACCTCGACAACAGTCCGGACACGATCAATCCGGGCAAGGTGCGCCTGGGCGATGCGTTCAGCATCGGTGCGGGCGTAGCCTTCGCGTTCAACGAGCGCACCAGCTTCAGCATGTCGGTCAGTGCCCGCCTCGCCGCGCGTGCACGCATGCGCTACGAAGGCGCCGAGTGGGCCAAGGTGATCGGTAGCGACGCCACCGCCGCGATGTTCAACCTCGGCGTCACCCATGCGCTGACCCGGCGCACCACGGTGGTCGGCATGCTCGGGATCGGCTTGACGCCCGATGCGCCCGACTTCAGCTTCAGCCTGAAGGTGCCGATCGGCTTCTGATCCGCGCAGCGGGAATCAGCTGCGCAGTTGCTCCAACGAGAGCCCGTGCTTGCGGCACAGCCGGTAGATGGTGACGCGCGAGACATTGAGCTTGCGCGCGCAGGCGCTGACGTTGAAACCGGTTTCGCGCAGCGTTTCCAGCAGCGTTTCGTGCTCGGCGTGGATGCGCGCGCTGTCCAGTCCGCCGGTGGCCTGGTTGTCGATGTCGATGCCGAGGTCTTCGGGGGTGATGAGGCCGGATGCCGCGACCACGGCGGCGCGGCGAACGCGGTTCAACAACTCGCGCACGTTGCCGGGCCACGCGGTTGCCGCCATCGCGCGTCGTGCCGCAGGACTGAAGCCGCGCGCGATGGTCGCCGGATGTGCTTGCCGGAACTCGCCCAGGAAATGGTTGGCCATGAGTTCGATGTCGTCGCCGCGCTTGCGCAAGGGTGGCATCAGCAGGCGCAACACATCGAGGCGGAACAGCAGGTCATTGCGAAACTCCCCGGAGGCGACGGCTTGCTGCAGATCGACATGGGTGGCGGCGATGACCCGCACATCCACCTGTACCGACTGGCTGCCGCCGACGCGTTGCAGGTTGCCTTCCTGCAGGACGCGCAGCAGATTGACCTGCGCATCCAACGGCAGGTCGCCGATCTCGTCGAGGAAGATGGTGCCGCCGTGTGCGGATTCGAAATGGCCGATGCGCCGGGTAGAGGCGCCGGTGAATGCACCGCGCTCGTGACCGAACAGCTCGGACTGAATCAGATTGGTGGGCATCGCCCCGCAGTTGACCGCGATGAATGGCCCATTCGCGCGTGGCGACAATTCGTGCAACGCACGCGCGGCAAGCTCCTTGCCGGTACCGGTTTCGCCCAGGATCATCACCGGCAACGCGATCGAGCCGAACTGATGCAGGCGCGCGCGCACTTCCAGCATGGCCGGGCTTTGGCCCAGCAGCCTGTCCGCTGCGCTGTGGTCATGCCCCGGATCATCGAAACCCGCATGCGTGCTGCAGCTGTCCAGGGCGCGCTGCAATGCGGAGGTCTGCAGGGGCAGGGAAACTTCGGTTGTTGCCGCGCGCAGCAGACGCTGCACATCCGGGTTCATCCGCGTGCCCGGCTCGACGATGGCGAGGAGCGGCAAGCCGGGATTCGCCATGACCAGCGATTCGACCTGCGCCAGCGCGGTTGCATCCAGCCCGCGCGTATCCACGCAGGCGACGACGGTCTCGTTGCTGCGCATGCCGATCTGCGGAACCTGATCGTGCCCGATCACGCGGACACTCCAGCCCACCGCGGCCATCAATTGACGGTCACGCGCGTCGGGCTGGCCGAGCCAGATGACGCAGCGCTTGTTGTTGGCCGTAGCCAGAATCGACCCCATGCCGCCTCCCTGTTGCGGTGACCAGCCACGGCATCGTGACCGGACCTCGAGACAAGAATGGCCCCCCTGCATGCCGGCACCCCACCGACCTGCGCATCCAATCCCAAAGATACCATCACGCGACGACGATTCGGTGCAAGCCCCCAGGGCCCGGACTCAAGGGGCGTGATGCAGGGTTGCCACAGGCGCGATGGTCAGGGCAGGGCGTCGAATTCCAGGTGGTAGCGGGTGGCGATGTCCACTTCGTTCTTCGAGCCGAGGAACACGGGCACGCGCTGGTGCAACTGGTCGGGCGCGATGTCGAGGATGCGCATGCGGCCATTGGTCGCCGCGCCGCCGGCCTGCTCGATCAGCAGGCTCATCGGGTTGGCTTCGTACATCAGGCGCAGCTTGCCCGGCTTGGACGGGTCCTTCCTGTCCCACGGGTAGATGAAGATGCCGCCGCGGGTCAGGATGCGATGCACGTCGGCCACCATCGAGGCGATCCAGCGCATGTTGAAGTCCTTGCCGCGGGGGCCTTCCTTGCCGATCAGCAGGTCATCAACGTATTGCTGCATCGCTGCCTCCCAATGCCGCTGGTTCGACATGTTGATGGCGAACTCCTTGGTGTCTTCCGGGACCATCATGTCGCGTTGGGTCAGCATGAAGCTGCCCTGTTCGCGGTCGAGGGTGAACTGGTGGACACCATGGCCGACGGTGAGGATCAGCGTGGTTGAGGGGCCATAGACGCAATAGCCGGCAGCGACCTGGTCACGACCAGCTTGCAGGAAGTGCTCGTCCTCCGGCGTGGTCACGCCGTCCGGGCAGCGCAGCACCGAGAAGATGGTGCCGACCGACACGTTCACGTCGATGTTGGAGGAGCCATCGAGGGGATCGAACAGCAGCAGGTAGTTGCCGCGCGGGTACACGTCGGGGATCGGCTGGCTGTGTTCCATTTCCTCGGAGGCGAGGCCGGCGAGGTGGCCGCCCCAGGCATTGGCCTCCAGCAGCACGTCGTTGGCGATGACGTCGAGCTTCTTCTGCGCCTCGCCCTGCACGTTGCCGGTGCCGGCATCGCCCAGCACGCCGCCCAGAGCGCCCTTGCCGACCGCGACCGAGATGGTCTTGCAGGCGCGGGCCACGACCTCGATCAGCAGGCGCAGGTCGGCGCTGATGTGGCCGGCGCGCTGCTCCTCGATCAGGTAGCGGGTGAGCGAGATGGGTTTGCTGGCGGGCGACATGGCAGGGCTCCGGTGGGAAGCCGCCATTGTCGCCCAGCCGCACTTCCCGCGCTGGCCCAGGGTCAATCCGCGGGCAGGCGCAGCCAGACCGCGTCGCGCAGGTTGTCGGGGGCCGCGCGCCGATCGGCGCTGTCGGCGGCGCGGGCATCGCCCACCACGATGCCGCGTCGGCGCAGGATCGCGGCCACGGCATCGGCGTGTTTTCGTGCTTCCTCACTGTCGCGCGCGAAGCCGACGCAGTCGATCGCGGCGACATCCCAACGCTGCAAGGCCCAGGCCTGGGTGTCGAGGGCTTGCGCGGCGGCCGTATCCAGCGTGCCATCGGCGTTGACCGGCAATGGCGGTAAGCCACGCAGTGGTGGCACCACCTGCACCTGCATCTTCATCGCCTCCAGCGCGGTCGTCAGTTGTTGCTCCAGCGCGCGCGACTGGGCGAGGTCGAGCCCCGCAGCAGGCTTCAGGCGCAGGGTCAGCATGTTGTCGCCGGGGCCGTTCTCGATCGTGCCCACGTGCGCGGCCAGCGCCGCGTTGACCATGGCCTGGGCATCCTGTTGCGTCTTGATGACGCCATCGCGGGTGCGCTCGGCCTGCTGCAGCGCAGTGATCGACTGCGACAGCTCCGACAGCGTCGCCTGCTGGTTGCTCAGGGTCTGGTCGTCGGTGGTGACGACTTCGCGCAACTCGACGTCGATCTTGCGGCCCAGCTGCGCGCTGAGTTGCTGGGACAACTTCTGGTCCAGCCCGTGGACGAAACGCGGGGTCATCAGCACGGCGTCGACGACCATGGTGTCGTTGACTGTCTCCACGCGCAAGGCGGACACGCGTCCCTGCACGTTGTTGGCGGCCTGGTCGAGCGCGGAACGGATCGCGATTTCCGCCTGCGACTGGCGGGCGATGCGTTGCAGCGAGAGTCCCAGCGGAATCGACAACAGCACGAAGGTGCCGATGATGAGCCCCGCCTGCCATGCGGTTTGCTTGGGCGAATCGCTGCCGCCGAAGCCATACAGGCGCGCGACCACCGTGACCGAGAGCGCGATGGCGAGCATGTTGGTCATGAACAACATGCCGGCGCCGCCGGCGATGCTCCAGTTGCCGAGCGCCAGACCATAGGCCACCACGGCCAGCGGCGGCATCAAGGCGGTGGCGATGGCGACGCCAACGATGGCCTCGCCTTTGCGGGTGATGGTGGCGTAGGCGCCGGCCAGGCCGGAGAAAATAGCGACCAGCAGATCGAAGAACGTGGGCTGGGTGCGCGCGAGGATTTCCGGGGTGGCCTGCTTGAGCGGCGAGAACCACACCAGCAACATCGCCATCACCAGCGCCAGCACGATGCCGACTGCGAGGGTCTTGAGTGCCTCGCGCACGGTGCGGAAATCGAAGGTGGCCAGGCCCATGCCCAGCTCGATGATCGGCCCCATCAGCGGGGCGATCAACATCGCGCCGATGATCACCGCGACGGAGTTCTGCAACAACCCTAGCGTGGCGATGCCGCAGGCCATCAACGTCATGAAGGCGAAGCGCGCGCCCATCGCGCCGGCATCCTCGACACTGCTCAGCACCGCGACGCGATCGATCTTGTCGACCATGTTGGTCTTGCGCCACTGGCGCAGCCAGCGCCAGAACACGCGGGGATTGGGAAAGTCGGCGAGGGCCATCTACAAAAGACCTGTATCGGCTGGAGGAAGGGCGGGCCTGGCCGCAGTATCCGGGTTTTCCCCGGGCGTGGAAACCGGGGCCGGCCGTATCACTGGCTTGCGTGAAGGCCGGATTGAGCGGCTTTCTGTTACACAAGGACACCCCGACCGGAACGCCCCGCCATGCTGGAAGTCGCCATCGCGTGCCTGATCATCACGGCCGTCGCGGCCTGGATCAACGCGCGGTTCATCCACCTGCCCAACACCATCGGGGTGATGGCGATCGCGATGCTGCTGTCGCTGTCCCTGCTGGTGGCCAACCATTTCGGCTACGGCGACTGGTACCGACACGAGCGTCGCCTGATGGAATCGGTCGACTTCAGCAACGTGCTGATGAACGGCATGTTGTCGATCCTGCTCTTCGCCGGTGCTTTGCACGTGGACGTGAGCCTGCTCGGCAAGTACCGGATACAGGTGGCGACGCTGGCCCTGCTCGGCACCGCGATCAGCACGCTGATCATCGGCTTCATCCTCTATTGGCTGTTGCCGCTGGTCGGCCTGCCGTTGTCACTGGGCTACTGCCTGTTGTTCGGCGCGCTGATCTCGCCGACCGACCCGATCGCGGTGACCGGCATCCTGGAATCTACCGGCGCGCCAGAAAACGTCAGCCTGGTGGTGTCGGGCGAATCCTTGTTCAACGATGGCGTGGGCGTGGTGTTGTTCACGCTGCTGGTCGGCGTGGCGATGCACGACCAGGTGCCGACCACGCGCGATGTCGTCTCCTTGTTCGTCACCGAGGTCGGCGGCGGCCTGCTGCTTGGCGCGGTGCTGGGCGTGGTGATGTACCTCATGCTGCGCGGGGTGGACGATTACAGCGTGAAAGTACTGGTGACCCTTGCCGGCGTGTTGGGGGGCTACGAGCTGGCGCAACTGATGCATGTCTCCGGTCCGCTGGCGATGGTGGTGGCCGGGCTCGGCGTCGGGTACCAGGGGCGGCGCTTCCTGAAAAAATACCCGACCCGCCACAGCCTGATCCTGTTCTGGAAGCTGCTGGACGAGATCCTCAACGCGGTGCTGTTCGTCCTGCTGGGCCTGGAGATCGTGATGGTCGATTTCAGCAACAGCTACCTGCTGGCGGGCGTGGTGGCGATCATCGCCACCCTGGCCGCGCGCCTGTTGTCGGTCGGCTTTCCGGTGGCATCGTTGCGGCGCTTTTTCAAGCTGCCTGCCGGGGCATGGCGGATATTGAACTGGGGCGGCCTGCGCGGCGGCATCTCGGTCGCGCTGGTGCTGTCCCTGCCGATGACGCCGCAGCACGACTTGCTTCTCGCGATGACCTACGCGGTGGTCGTGTTCTCGATCCTGGTCCAGGGTTCGACCATCGGGCCGGTGACGCGGCGCGCACTTGGCAAGACGCCGGCGCCCGAGCCGGTCAAATGATCCGCAGCGTGATCGCCTTCAACACCGCGCGCGTGCGATCGCGCGTGTCGAGCTTTTCGAGGATCGCCGAGACGTAGTTCTTCACCGTGCCTTCGGCGAGGAATAGGCTGCGTGCGATCTCCTTGTTGCTGTAACCGCCGGCCATCAGCCGCAACACGGCAACTTCGCGCTGACTGAACAATTCGACCGGCGCGTCTTCGGCGTGGTAGCGATAACGCGCGCGCACGGGATCGGTGCTGACCGGTTGCAGCAGTGATTCACCCGAGGCCGCGCGAACGATGGCGGCATGCAGGTCTTCCGGCGCGGCGTCCTTCAGCAGGAACCCCTGCGCGCCGGCGTCGCACGCAGCAAGCAGCAACTCGCTGTCATCGAAGGTGGTGAGGAAGACGCACGGCGTGGCATCGCCACGCGCCCGCAACGCACGCAGCGCCGCGATCCCGTCCATGCCCGGCATGCGGATGTCGGAAAGGATCAGGTCGACGGGCTGCACCGCCAACTGGTCGAGCAGGGCTTCGCCGCTCTCAGCCTGGAATGCGATGCGAATGCCCTGTCGTTCCAGTAGCGCGACCAGCCCGGCGCGCACCAGCGCCTGGTCGTCGGCCAGCGCGATGGTCAGGAATTCGCTCATGCCGGCAGTACCGCTTCGATGTGCAGCGCGCCACGAACACCGCGTGAAAGCGTCAAGGTGCCGCCGCGTTCCTCGATGCGTTCGCGCATCCCGGTCAGGCCGTTACCCTCGCGCAGTTCGCCGCGCAGCTTGCCGTCGTCCTCGATAACGAGGCGGAGGTCGTCACCCTGCATCGTGATATCCACCTGCAAGGTGCTGGCGGCGCCGTGCCGCGCGGTGTTGGTTAGGGCCTCTTGCACCACGCGCAATACGGTTTCGGCGAGCGCGGCATCGATGATGCGCACCTCGGGCGCGATGTGCAAGGCGAGCCGGGTCGCGGGGAACGGCGCAGCCAGGGCCTGCAACGAGGTCGCGATATCGAGGCCGTCGGCATCGCGCATGGCCTGCACCACGCCGCGCACGTCATCCAGCAATTCCGCCGAGAGTTGTTCGCACAGCTTCAGGCTGTCGGATGCCCCGGGTTCACCGGCGAGTGCGCGCAGGTTGATCCGCATCGCGGTCAGCTTGTGGCCGAGCACGTCGTGCAATTCGCGGGCGAGGCGCATGCGTTCGGCATCGCGACTGGCATCGGCCAACAGGCTGCGGGTGGCGAGCAGGTCGGCGTTCACCCGCGCGAGGCGATCACGCGCTTCCTCCGCGCTGCGCGAGGCATGCACGGTGACGCCCGCGAACATCTCGAAACCCGCATAGATCAACACCACCATCACCGCGTAGTCATGGCCCTTGGCGCGCAGGATCAGGTACATCGCTAGGTTCAGCAGCAGCGCGACCGGCACCACCCAGCGCGTCGGCCAGCAGGTGGCCAGGCTCGCGACCAGCATCACCAGTAGCACCGGCGTCACGCCCATCCGTGGTGATACCCAGATCAGGCCGAGCGCCGTCGCGGCCTGCACCGCGATCAGCAACACGTGTGCGGGCGAGCGGCGTGGCAGCCAGTCCTCGCCAAAGAACGCGAAGAGGAACAGCAGCGCCAGCGTCCAGCGCAGGGCGAGTTGCTCCGGGGGCCCGTACTGCAGGGTGAAGGCGACGGCGGCCCACGTGAAAAGACCCGCCAGGTTCAGCGGGTGAAACAGGTTGCGCAGGCGTTCGCGGGTCGATGGCATGGCGCCATGCTGGGCAGTCCTTGCGGCGATGACAAGGCATCACCGCAAGAAAGTGACTTCCGGCAGGGTGGTTCGGTGACGGACGGGCCTGTGGCATCGGGCACGGCAGGCGGACGATGGCGACACGTCATGAGGAGAACGCGACATGCCCGGTTATTCGTATTTTGTTGCATTGCACGCACTGCTGGGCACGCTGGCGCTGATTACTTTCTGGTCGGCGGCATGGATGAAGAAAGGCAGCCCGCGCCATCGCGCGGTCGGCAAGGTGTTCCTGCTGGCGATGTGCGGGGTGATCGCCACCGGCGTGCCGCTGGTGATCGAGCAGATATTCTTCCGTCGGCATCTGGCCACCGGCCTCTTTCTTGCCTATCTGCTGCCGCTGACCGCGCAAGCATGCTGGCTGGCATGGCGGGCGATCACCGACAAGCGCGACTGGCGGGTGATGACTTCACGCATCGGGTGGCGGTTGGTGTTGTGGCTGCCGCTGCTCACCGCGATCCCGGTACTGGCATTCGGGGTGATGAAGTCGCAGTGGCTGTTCATCGGCTTTTCGACGATCGCCTTCATCAATGCCTGGCAGATGCTGCGTTTCGCCAGGCGCGGGCCGAACCGACCCAACTGGCACATCGTCCAGCACTACCAGGGGATGCTGGGCGCAGGCATCGCCACGCATGTCGCCTTCCTCGCCATCGGCATGCAGCCGGTGTGGCGCTGGCTGAAGACGACGATGGACGTGTCGCCGGCGTTGATCGAACTCTTTCCGTGGTTCGCGCCACTGGCCGTCGCGCTCATCGCCGCGGCGTGGCTGGGGCGCAAGTACGGCAAACCGCGCACGACACGTCCGGCGGGCGCGGCCTTGCAGCAGGGTTGAATGCGTAACGGATCGCGCGACGCGATCAGGTGTCCGCGTCGGTCGGCCAGCCTTCGCCGGTGCCGCGATGGATCACCCGGTCACCCGCCTGCACGTCGCCCGCCGGGAACGAGGGCAGGTCGGCCAGCTTTTCGTAGATGGGGGTGAAGTCCGGACGCGTGGCATCCATCAACTGCTCGAAGCTGTCGATGACGAAATAGGTCTTCTGGTAACTGTCGATGCGGTAGCGCGTGCGCATGATGCGTTCCAGGTCGAAACCGATCCGGTTGGGCGCCTCCGATTCCAGCGAGTAGATGCTTTCGCCCTTGGACGAGACGATGCCGCTGCCGTAGATGCGCAGGCCGTCCTTCTGCTGGATCAGGCCGAACTCCACCGTGTACCAGTACAGGCGCGTGAGATGCACCAGCGCATCGGGGTTGATGCCGTGTGCCTTGACGCCGCCGCGACCGTAGGCCGCCATGTAGTCGGCGAACACCGGCAGCATCAACAAGGGCACGTGACCGAACAGATCGTGGAAGAGGTCGGGCTCCTCGATGTAATCGACCTGGTCCGGGCGGCGGATCCACCAGGTCACCGGGAAACGGCGATTGGCGAGGTGATCGAAGAAATCGAGCTCCGGCAGCAGGCCTTCGACGCCGATGATTTCCCAGCCCGTCGCCTCCTTCAGCACCGCGTTGATGTCGGCGAACCTGGGGATGTGGTCGGGCGTCATCCCCATGGCGTCCTGCGCGGCGAGGAATTCGTCGCTGGCGCGGCCAACCAAAAGTTCACGCTGGCGCTGGTAGAGGATGCGCCAGACGTCGTGGTCGGCGGCGCTGTAGCCATCCCAGGGCTGGTCGATGATGCCGGTGGCATAGACCGGCACCTTGCCCTTGTCAGTGACGATGTTCTCGACGCGGCGCGGAGTGCTGTTCATGCCCCGATTCTACGCCGCGGGCCGCGGCGGCGCTTGCGCTGGATCAAGGCAACACGCGCAGGTAATACCCGCGATCCCCCTTCAGCGTGCAGGCGGCCGGGCCGGTGGACCGGCAGCGGATGTCCACCCGCTGGCCCACTGCGGGCAGGCTGTTGGGCTCGCCCCAGACGGGGTTGCTGAGGCGCTCGCCGGTCATCGTCGTCACTTCAACGCCCGCGACGGTCGCGCTGCATGCGCCATCGACATGGCAGCCGGTATCGATGGCCGTCACCGTGCCGCTGAAGACCAGCACGCCGTTGGCGTCGGGTACTGGTGCGTGGGATGTCGAGGCGCAGGCGGCCAGCCACATGCTGGCGAGGATGGCCGTGAGGTGGCGGGGCTTCATGGCAAGGGCCAACGTCATGGGGGCGATGTTGCGAAGGTGACGTGGCCGCCCTTCGCCTGCGGTGAAGACGCGCTCAGTCCGTCGCCGCGCAATTATCGTCGCGGCCGATCCAGCGGCCCAGCTTGTCCAGCAGGCCGGGGTCGCATGGCGGCTTGACCGGGGGCTTAGCCGGGGGCGGCGGACGTCTGGCGAGGGTGGCGGCGCGGGCGCGCTGCCAGGCAGCGATCTTCGCCTTGATCTGCGGCATCGCGGCTTGCGCGGCGCGCTCGCCTTCGAGGATGGCGACGTTCTTCTGCTCGAAATCCGCGGCGCCGATCTGGCCCACGCGCGGGCGGATCACGACATCGGCGCGCGCGAGCTCCTGCTCGCCCAGCTTCTGGCCCATGATCGTGATTGACTGGTTGACGATGCCCAGCATGCTGCCCGGCTTGTTGCCGCCGGCCTTGCTGGAGATGTCCACGGCGATGACGACATTCGCGCCCAGCTCGCGCGCGGCGTCCACCGGCACCGGGCTGACCACGCCGCCATCGACATAACGCGTGCCGCCGATCGGTACCGGCTCGAACACGCCGGGGATGCTGCTGGAGGCGCGTACCGCCTGCCCCGCGTTGCCGCGCACGAACACCGTGCGCTTGCCGGTGGAGAGCTCAGTCGCCACCGCACCGAACGGCTTCTTGAACGATTGCATCGGCTTTTGCTGGAGCAAGGTATTGACGTAATCCTGCAACTTCTGGCCTTTCACCAGCCCGCCCGAGAACAGGCTGACGTCGCGGATCTTCGATTCATCCAGCGCGAAGGCCTGCTGCTGCAGCTGATACGGCGTCATCCCGCTGGCGTAAAGGGCGCCAACCACGCTGCCCGCGCTGGTGCCCGCGACGACATCGACCTGGATGCCGTTGGCTTCGAGCATCTTGATCACGCCGATGTGGGCGAAACCCTTGGCCGCGCCGCCGCCAAGCGCCAGGCCGATCTTCGGCTTGGGTAGCGGCGCCTGCACGGCGGGTTTCACCGGCGGCGGGGTTTTCACCTGCGCGCTACCGCAGGCGGCTAGCAGACATGCGGCAGTAGCGAGTGAGAGGGAACGAAGCGACATCGACATCACGATATTGTCGGCGATGCGCGCGACACGGGCCGATGGCCGTGCGCGCGCAGCCACGCGGCGTTCAGAAGCGGTTGTCGCCGTCGAGGAGGCGGCCCAGGCCGCCCAGCACCGAGCCTTCGCCCACGTTCTTGCCGCCGCCTTGCGGCGCCGCGGCCAGCATGCGGCCGGCCATGCGCGAGAACGGCAGCGACTGCAGCCAGACCTTGCCCGGCCCGGTCAGCGTGGCGAGGAACACGCCTTCGCCGCCGAACAGCATGCTCTTGATCCCGCCGATCGGGCGGATGTCCATGTTGACGGTGGATTCGAACGCGGCGACGCAGCCGGTATCGACATCGATGCGCTCGCCGGCGCCGAGTTCGCGCTCGACCATCGTCCCGCCGGCGTGCACGAACACCCAGCCATCGCCATCGAGCTGCTGCATGATGAAACCCTCGCCACCGAACAGGCCGGTGAGGATGCGCTTCTGGAAGAAGATGCCGAGCTTCACCCCGCGCGCACCGGCAAGGAAGCTGTCCTTCTGGCAGATGATGCGGCCGCCGTGTTCCGACAGGCGCAGCGGCAGCACCGTGCCCGGATACGGCGCGGCGAACGCCACCTTCGCCTTGCCCTGGCCTGCGTGGGTGAACACGGTCGTGAACAGGCTTTCCCCGGTGACCACGCGGCGCGCGCCGGCGAAGAGCGCGTCCATCACGCCGCCGCCGCTGCCTTCCTTGCGGCTGCCGTCGCCGAACACCGTGTCCATCTGCACGACGGCGTCCTTGTACATCAGCGCGCCGGCCTCGGCGACCGCGCTTTCGCCGGGATCGAGTTCGATCTCGACGAACGGCATGTCGTTGCCGACGATGCGGTAGTCGATGTCGTCGGCGGTCATGCGCGAGAACTGCGCGGCGGAGGGAATCGGCGGCATCTCGTCCGCCAGGCCATCGTCGAAGGCTTCACTGAACTCGGGCATCGCCCGCGCCGGCTGCCAGCCGGACAGGCCCTGCCGCCAGCACAGCGCATCGGGATGCGCCTTCACGTGTGCGAACGCGGCATCCGGATCCAGCGGGCCGGTGCGATCAGGTTGTCCGGGATGGATGAAGAACCACTGCGACATGGCGAACTCCTTGGGTGTGGACGCGGCGCGTCAGGCCATCAGGATGCGACGTGGCCGCCGCGCCGTCACCGGCCGGAAGTCATGTCGATGTCGCGGCGTTCATCGTCGCGACGGAAAGGCAGCACGTTGCGACCGTCGCGCGCCTGATCACTGCGACCATCGCGATCATCGCGGTGCCACAGCACCGGGACCTCGTCGGGGCGCGCGGGTTCGGCCTCGTCATCCACCAACGCCTGACGCGCGGCTTCCTCTTCCTCCAGCTCCCAGCTGTACTTGCGTCTCGGCGGGGTCGGATCGGCGTTGCGGAACAACCAGCCCGACAGGGCACCGCCGAGCGCGCCGCCGAGGTGCGACTGCCAGCTGATCCCGGCCTCCTGCGGCAGCACGGTCAGGATCATCCCGCCATAGAACAGGAAGGCCAGCATGCCGGCGGCGATCGCCGCGCGGTCGCGGCGCAGCAGGCCCAGAGTGAACACCAGGAAGCCAAGCCCGTGGGTCACGCCGCTGGCGCCGAGATGGTGCTCGCCTGGACCGCCCAGCAGCCAGGCGACCAGGCCCGAAGTCAGCCACATGATCGGTAGGGCGCGGATCGTGGCACGCGGGTACACGCTGCCGGCCAGCGTGCCCAGCATCAGGATGGCGATGCAGTTCATCGCCAGGTGCTTCAGGTCGCCGTGCAGCAGCGGCGCGGTCAGCACGCCGACAAGACCCGCCGGGTCGTGCGGCATCACCGTGAAGGCGCGGAAATCAAAGCCCGACTGGGCGAAGAACACCACCGTCAGCACCAGCACCGTGGCCAGGCTCAGGTTGAACGCACGCAGCACGCGGCCACGGTCGCGGGCGCGCTGGGCGGGGGTGTCCGGGATGTCGTCTTGCGGCAGGTCCATGTGGGTCAGATGGCGGCGGCGCGGCGGGAAAGCAAGCCAGTGGCGACCTTTACAATAGTGGGATGAACGAAGCCCTGCCCGTCGTGCGCCTGAAGAACGCGTGGAAGTCCACGCACCCGTGGATTTTCCAGCGCCTGGTGGAAAAGCCTTTGCAGAAGCCGAAGCCGGGGAGTCTCGTGCAGGCGTATGGCGTGGACGACGCGTTCATCGGCACCGGGTTCTACAACGGCCATTCGCGCATCGCGCTGCGCATCCTTGAAACCCATCCCGATGTCGCGGTCGATGCCGACTGGTTCGCCCGCAAGATCGCCGAGGCGATCCACCTGCGCCGCGACATCCTGAAACTGGACGAGGTCTCCAACGCGTGGCGCGTGTTCCACAGCGAAGGCGACGGCATCAGTGGCCTGGTCATCGACCGCTACGACGATTTGCTGGTGGTCGGTTTCTTCAGCGCAGGCGCGTGGCGGCATCGCGACATCATCTTCAACGTGTTGCGCGAGCAATTCCCCGGTTGCCGCTTCCACAGCTTTGCCGACGAGCACGTGCAGAAGCAGGAAAGCTTCGACTATCGTGACACGATGGGAACGGAACCTGCCGTCATCACCGAATACGGGGTGAAGTTCCGCGCTGATCCGGCTGGTGCGCACAAGACCGGTTTCTTTGCCGACCAGCGCGAGAACCGCGAGTGGCTCTCGCACCTGTGCACGGGCAAGCGCGTGCTGGACCTGTGCTGCAATACCGGTGGCTTCGGCGTGTATGCGGCGGTGCGTGGCGCGGAGGAAGTCGTCGGCATCGACATCGACCCGGCCGTGCTCGACATCGCGCGCGGCAACGCCAAGTTGAATGGCCTGCATGGCAAGGCGATGCCGCGCTTCGTGCAGGCCGACATCTTCCCGTGGCTGCGCGATGCGCAGACCAACGGCGAGCGTTTCGATGTGGTCATCCTCGATCCCGCCAAGATGACCCGCGACCGCGAGCAGGTGATCCCGGCGCTGAAGAAATACCTCGACATGAACAAGGCGGCGCTCGGCGTGGTTAAGCCGGGCGGCCTGTTCGCGACCTTCAGCTGCACCGGCCTCGTCAGTGAGGAGCAGTTCCTCGACATGCTGCGCCGCGCCGCGTTCTACGCGGGCCGCACGATGCAGGTGCTGAAGGTGGCAGGCGCCGGCCCCGATCATCCGTGGCTGGCGCAGGTGCCGGAATCGCGATATTTGAAGGCGGTATTCTGCCGCGTACTGGACTGACCGATGGACGCCCTGCAAACGCATATCGAAACCCACCGCAGCCAGCGCGCCGGCTGGTTGCGCGCGGCGGTGCTGGGCGCGAACGACGGCCTGATTTCCACCGGTAGCCTGGTGCTGGGCATGGCGACCGCGGGCGCGGCGCCGGCCACGATCCTGCTGAGCGGCATCGCAGGTCTGGCCGCCGGTGCGTTCTCGATGGCGGCGGGGGAATACGTCTCGGTCAGCTCACAGGCCGATGCCGAGCGCGCCGACGCGCGGATCGAGGCGGATGCCCTGCGCAAGTACCCGGACGCGGAGCTGGCCGAACTCACCGAGATCTACATGCGCCGTGGCGTCGAGCCCACGCTGGCGCGGCAGGTGGCGGAGCAGCTGACCGATCACGACGACCTCGGCGCGCACCTGCGTGACGAGCTCGGCATCCATGACGTGCATCGTGCACGGCCAGTGCAGGCGGCAGTCGCATCGGCGGCGGCCTTCACCGCGGGCGCGTTGCCGCCGGTGCTGCTGGCTTGGCAGTGGCGCGGGCAGAACCTGCCGATGGCGCTGGTCGCCACCACGCTGGTGCTGCTGGCGGCGCTCGGTTTCGTGGCCGAGCGCGTCGCCGGCGGCCGCGGCTGGCGCGGCATGGGCCGGGTGCTGGTCTGGGGCGCGATGGCGATGGCCGCGACCGCGCTGATCGGCCGCTTGTTTGGCGCACAGGTGGCCTGATCTCCGGCATTGAGACCGGCCTCGCTACACTGGGCCGATGATGAATGACGATGTCTTGTTGATCCTGCTGCTGGTCGCGGTGGCCATCGCCATCGTGCTGCTGGTGGTGCTGTTGCTGCGCAAGCCCGATGCTGCGTTGGCTTTGATGCGCGAACGACTGGAAGACGCCTTGCGCGGCGAGCAGCGCGAAGGGCGAGGCGAGCTGCGTCAGCAGCTCGACAGCCTGTCGCTGGCGCAGGAACAACGCATCGAGAATTTCGGCACCCGCCTGGACGAGCTGACCACCCGCACGGACGCGCGGCTGGACGTGTTGCGCACCACGCTGACCGAAGACGCGCACAAGGCGCGCCTGGATGCGACCGCGCGCGAACAGCAGTTCGCCGAAGGCCTGTCACAGCGCCTGCGCGAGCTTTCCGATCGCAATGCGCAGACCTTGGGCGAGATGCGCGTCACCCTGGAAACGCAGCTGAAGTCGCTGCAAGCCGACAACGCGCAGAAGCTCGAGCAGATGCGCGCGACCGTGGACGAGAAGCTGCAGAGCACGCTGGAGGCGCGGTTGGGCCAGTCCTTCAAGTTGGTGTCCGAGCGGCTGGAGGCAGTGCAGCGGGGCCTGGGCGAAATGCAGACCCTGGCGGCCGGTGTGGGCGACCTCAAGCGCGTGCTGACCAACGTGAAGGATCGCGGCGGCTGGGGCGAAATCCAGCTGGAAAATCTGCTGGAACAAGTGCTGACGGCCGAGCAGTTCTCGCGCAGCGTGAAAGTGCGGCCGGACAGCAACGAGGCGGTGGATTTCGCCATCCGCCTGCCCGGGCAGCAGGCCGGTGGCGCGCCGGTGTGGTTGCCGATCGACGCCAAGTTTCCGCGCGAGGATTACGAGCGTCTGCTTGATGCGCAAGAACGTGGCGATGCGGAGGCGATGCGCATCGCCGCCTCCCAGCTGGAGCGCGCGATCAAGCTGCAGGCGAAATCGATCAGCGACAAGTACGTGGTGCCGCCGCACACCACCGATTTCGC
The DNA here is from genome assembly GCA_014879375.1 of Lysobacteraceae bacterium. Classification (GTDB taxonomy): domain Bacteria; phylum Pseudomonadota; class Gammaproteobacteria; order Xanthomonadales; family Xanthomonadaceae; genus Solilutibacter. The sequence continues at coordinate 32,231 of JACSSF010000087.1, read as the reverse complement.
AGTGCTGTTCCTCGCCACCGAAGGCCTGTACGCAGAAGCCATCCGCCGGCCCGGCCTGGTCGATACGCTGCAGCAGCAACATCGCATCGTCATTGCCGGACCGACCACCTTGGCCGCGCTGCTCAATAGCCTGCAGATGGGCTTCCGCACCCTGGCCATCGAGAAGCGTTCAAGCGAGGTGTGGCAATTGCTCGGCGCGGTCAAGACCGAATTCGGCAAGTTCGCTGCGGTGCTGGAAAGTGCCGACAAGCAGCTGAACACCGTGCAGAACAGCCTGAAACAGGCCGGCACGCGCACGCGCGCGATCGAGCGCAAGCTGAGGGGCGTGGAATCGTTGCCCGGCAGCGACACGCAGCAGTTGCTAGAAGCGGACGAGGACTGAGCCGCGCATCCGCGCGGCAGGATGGATCAGGGCTGGATCGGGATCGGGATCGCGTCGATCGGCACGTCCGGGTTCTCGATCTCTTCGTCGAGGTAGTCGGGCAGGTTGTCATCGCGCGCGTGCTTGTCGCGCAGGTCGCTCATGATCTGGTAGTTGCGGCGCTGCAGCCACGCATCGCGATACAGGGTGTAATCATCCGCCGCGCCTTCGCGCATGCGATCGACCGCGAACAGGCGGGCGCGGATGTCGCCCAGCTGCAGCGTGCGCAGCGCGATCTGCGTCCTGGCCCGGCCGATGTGGCGCAGCGGCGAAAGCGGCACGTCGCCAACCATCCCGAAGATGTCGCGCACCGTGCGCGGGCCGAAGATCGGCAGTTCCACATAGCGGGATGTGCGCCAGCCCCACACCGCGAGGGTCTGGCCGAAGTCCTCGTCGCGATAGGGAATCTTCATCCGGCTGGCGACATCGAACAGGCCGCCCACGCCTAGCGTGCTGTTCACCACGAAGCGCAGCAGCGCGTAACCGCCGTCCTTGGGCCGTCCTTGCAGCAAGGCGTTGGCCGCGCTGATCGGCTGGCCAAGGTTGTTGAAGAAGTTGCTGACGCCCAGGCGTACCGGTCGCGGCAGCGCCTTGACGTACAGCCGGGCCATCGGCGTCGCGACGATGCGGTCGAAGAAGTTGTTGAAATCGTGGACGCGCCGATTGAACGATTCCCACGGGTCGTAGCTGACCGGCATCTCGACGCCGGGCGGCAAGGTGGGGTCGGCGACCGGGTCGTACTCGGGGTTGCCGTAGAGCGCGTTGAAATCGTCCTCGGCGGCGGTGAGCGTGCTGCCGGTGGTGGCGTCCTGCGGCGGAGTGGCAGCCGCGGCATCGGCCGTGCCTGCCGCGATCGCCTGCGTGTCGTCGACGGCAGCGACGGTCTGCGTGGCCGAGGCATTCGCGGCTTCCACCACGACTTTGCGTTCGACCATCGCGTCCTGCGCGTTCGCATCAGTGGCGACGGTGGTTTCAGCCGCGGCATCGACCACCATGGCGGGCGGCGCGGGCGCACGCACCTGGGTGCCGGCACAGGCCGACAGCAGCAGGGCGAAGCCGAGGAGGAGCGCGCGCGAAGCGTGAAAACGGGTCATGGTCGTGGGGAGGTCCGAAGCCGGGCCATTATCGGCGATTCAACCGGCAGCAAAGCCAAGTGCGTCGTCCAGGCGGTAGGCGGCGCGCAATTCGGCGTAGCCGGCCGGTGCCCCTTCGAGCTGGCGAATGTCGCCGCTTCGCGCGAGCGCAACCAGCATCGCCAGGCCCGCGCTGTCGATGCGCGAGACGGCGGTCAGGTCCAACCGGGTGGCGCCGGCGCGCAGGGCTTGCGCCTGTCGCCATGCGGATGCGACGACGGGGCGCGTGAGCACCCCGTCGAACACCAAGGCCTCATCGCGGCGCGTGACCGCGACGGTGTCGGGTTTATTGCTTGGCACTGGCCTGGATCCGTCCGGTCCTGAGTTCCGCGGCGACGGCGCGGATGCCGCGTTGCGACAGCGGGGAGTCGAACTGGTTGCGGAAGGTCTGCACGAACGACACGCCCTCGACCATCACGTCGAACACCTGCCATTTGTCGCCGACCTTGCGCATCAGGTAGTCCACCGGGATCGGCTCGCCGCCCGAGCGCAGCATCTCGGTCGAGACGCGCACGCCGCGGTTGCCGGGTAGTGCGGTTTCGGACTTCACCCGCACGCGCAGGGAGGTGTTGAAGTCCAGCAGCGAGGAGCCGTAACGCGACATCAGATTGTCGGCCAGGGCATCGGAGAACAGCTTGACGTCGGCGTCGGAAGCGCCGCGCGCATGACGACCCAGCACCAGGCGCGCCGCATAGTCGCGGTCGAACATCTGGTTGAACTCGCTGTTGACGAACGCGTTCAGCGCGGCGCGGTTCTTGGTGAACTCGGCGCGGCGCTTTTCCAGCGTCGACAGCACGCGGGTGGTGTTGTCCAGCACCAGCTTGCTGGGCGAGCCGACCATGCTTGGCGCGGCGGCCGCCGGCTTCTGCGCCGTCTGCGCCTGCACGGGCGCGGCCAGGGCGAGCGAAGTGGCGAGGGCGAGCGGGAGCATCAGGCGGGTCATGGGGTGGCCTCCGTAGGGGTTTCGGTGGGGGTCGCGGCATCGTTCGCCGCAGCGTCGTCCGCGGAACCGTCCGCAGGCTTGGGCGCACCGGCGCCGAACATGTACTTGCCGGCCAGCTGCAGCAGGTCCACCGCCGGCTGGGTGAAGGCGATCTCGTCGCCGGCCTTCAGCACCTCGACGTCGCCGCCGGGTTGCAGGCCGATGTAGGCCTCGCCGAGCAGGCCGCTGGTGAACACGCCCGCAGTGGTGTCCGCAGGCAGGTCCTTGAACTTGTTGTCGATGGCCAGGGTAACGATGGAGTCGTATTTAACCGGGTCGAGCTGAATGTCGGCCACATTGCCGACCGTCACCCCGCCGATCTTCACCGGGCCGGACGCGCGCAACTGGCCGATACTGGAGAAGCGCGCCTTGAGCGGATAGGTGCCGCCGCCGACGGAGAACTTGCCGTTGGTGGAGGCCAGCGCCAGCACCAGCAGCGTCGCCAGGGCGAGCAGCAGGAACGCGCCAACGGCGAATTCGACACGGGGGCCACGGATACTCATGGGATCACCTTGCATTGCATTCGATGAGGCTCAGCGGAACATCAGTGCCGAGAGCACGAAGTTGAACATCAGCACCAGCAGCGAGGCGTTCACCACCGCGCGGGTGGTCGCCACCGAGGTGCCTTCGATGGTGGGTTCGGAGTGGAAGCCGACGTAGGCGGCGACCAGCGCGGCGATCGCGCCGAACACGCCGGCCTTGAGGAAGGCGGATAGGAAGTCGTGGCGGAAATCGACCGCATCCTTCATCACCTGCCAGAAGGTGCCATCGTCCAGGCCAATGATGTGCACCGCCTCGAACCAGCTGGCGAGGATCGCGAAGCTGATGAAGAAGGCGGTGAGCAGCGGCACGCAGATGACCGCGGCCCAGAAGCGCGGCGCGACGACCTTCGCCACCGGGTCGATCGCCATCAGGCCGAGGGCGGTGATCTGGTCGGTGGCGCGCATCAGGCCCAGCTCCGCCGCGATGGACGAGCCGGCGCGGCCGATGAACAGCAGCGCGGTCAGCACCGGCGCCAATTCGCGATACAGGCCGAGGCCCAGCATCGCGCTGACCTGATTGCTGGCGCCATAGGTGTCGAGCGCGCGGTAGCCGAGCAGGATCACCGACAGGCCGACAAACGCGCCGCCCACCGCGATGATCGGCAGCGAACGGCAGCCGATCTTGTAGATCTCGCGGCCGAGTTCGACAAAGAAATCGCGCGTCGGCAGCGAGGCGCGCAACACGGCGAGCGCGAACAGACCGGCCTGGCCGGTGGCGCGGATGAACGCAGCGAATGACCTCATGCCGCATCCCTCGCGCCGGCGTCGAAGGCGATCGGGCCATCGGGTTCGCCGCCGAGGAACTGGCGCACCAGCGGGTCCTGGCTGCGCTCGAGCGCTTCGGGCGTGCCGTCGAACACGATGCGGCCATTGGCGATCACCACCGCATGGTCGGCGATTGGCAGCGTCTCGTGCACGTGGTGGGTGACGATGATGCTGGTCAACCCGAGCGTCTTGTTGAGGCGCGCGATCAAACTCATGATCACGCCCGAGGCGATCGGGTCCAGGCCCGTCAGCGGCTCGTCGTAGATCATCAGCGGCGGGTCCAGCGCCAGCGCGCGGGCCAGCGCGACCCGGCGGGCCATGCCGCCGGAGAGCTCGCGCGGATACAGGTCGGCGGCGGCGCGCAGGCCGACCGCATGCAGCTTCATGTCCACCAAGGCATCGATCACCGGACCGGGCAGGTCGGTGTGGGTGCGCAGCGGTAGGGCGACGTTCTCGGCGGCGGTGAGGTCGGTCAACAGGCCATTGCCCTGCAGCAGCACGCCAAGGCGCTTGCGCATGGCCAAAAGCGCGCGGGTGTTCTGCGGCACCCGTTCGCCGAACAGTTTCACCTGCCCGGCTGCCGGGACCAGTTCGCCGGTCAGCGCGGCCAGCAACGTGGACTTGCCGCTGCCGGAGGGCCCGAGCACGGCGGTGATGCTGCCAGCCGGGACCGTCAGCTGGATGTCGTCCAGCACGGTGCGATCACCGCGCGCAAGGCGCACGGCATCAAGGTGCACGGCAGGTTCGGCAGTCTGTGTCATGCGCATGATCGGGAAACCCCAATGTGCAAGCGTGGGGGATGGCACCTGAATGGCGGCCTGCACGGGGATTTTGGGGGATGTCGGCTTCGGGGTCGGCGCGCCGGCGCGCTACCATGGCGGCATGAATGCATCCGACGACAACGACAGCCGCCACGGCGTCCCGCGCAGCGAGGCCGAAGCCGCCGTCCGCACCCTGTTGCGCTGGGCCGGCGACGACCCCGAGCGCGAGGGCTTGCTCGATACCCCCAAGCGCGTGGTCAAGGCCTACGGCGATTGGTTCAGCGGCTACGCCATCGACCCGGACGAATACCTCGCCCGCACCTTCGAGGAGGTCTGCGGCTACGACGAGATGATCGTCCTGCGCGACATCGAATACGAAAGCCACTGCGAGCACCACATGGCGCCGATCATCGGCCGGGTGCACGTCGGCTACCTGCCAAGCGGGCGGGTGGTCGGCATCAGCAAGCTGGCGCGGGTGGTGGATGCCTATGCGCGTCGCTTCCAGGTGCAAGAGAAGATGACCGCGCAGATCGCCAACTGCATCCAGCGGGCGCTGGACCCGGCCGGCGTGGCGGTGGTGGTCGAGGGTGCGCACGAATGCATGACCACCCGCGGCGTGCACAAGCGCGGGGTGAGCATGGTGACCTCGCGGATGCTGGGCGTGTTCCGCGACGATGCGCGCACCCGCAACGAGTTCCTGCGCTTCATCGAGACCGGGCGACGTTGATCGCGGCTTGACAATATCGCCCGGGCGAAAATAATGGCGACATGACATCGCCTGATTCCTATCGCATCGACACCCGCTGCACCGCGTTCCTGGACGACCACCGGATCGCGGCCGGCGAACTGCGCCACGTCGCCTTACGCGCCCAGTTGGCGCTGGAAGCCCAGCCCGAGGCGCGGCTGCTGATCTTCGACGATGCCGACGCCCGCCTGATCGACCTCGACCTGCGCGGCAGCGCGGCGGAGATCGTGCAGCGGCTCAACCGCGGCGAGGTGCCGACTGCGAGTGACGACGACACCCCGGCCAAGCGCGGCCGCGGCCGCCCGCGGCTGGGCGTGGTCGCGCGTGAAGTGACCCTGCTGCCGCGCCACTGGCAATGGCTGAACGCGCAACCGGGCGGAGCGTCGGTGGCGCTGCGCAAATTGGTGGATGCCGCGCGCCGCGAACACGCCGATGGCGACCTGCGCCGCGCCGCGCAGGAACGCGCGTATCGATTCCTGTCGGCGATGGGCGGCGACCGCCCGGGCTTCGAGGAAGCCACGCGCGCGCTGTTCGCCGGCGACAGCCTGAAATTCGATGCCGAGATCGCCGCGTGGCCCGAGGACCTGCGTGATCATGCGACCATGCTCGCCGCCGATGCTTGGCCGCACTGACGCCAGCCGCCCTCTTGCCGGATAACCGCATGACATCCCCACCCGTCCCCAGGGCCCGCCGCGCCGCGCTGGTGTTCATCTTCATCACGGTGTTGATCGACATCCTGGCGTTCGGCCTGATCATCCCGGTGCTGCCGCATCTGGTCGAGCAATTCGTCGGTGGCGACACTCGCACCGCGGCATGGTGGGTCGGCATCTTCGGCACCGTGTTCGCGGCGATCCAGTTCTTCAGCGCGCCGATCCAGGGCGCGTTGTCGGATCGCTTCGGCCGCCGTCCGGTGATTTTGCTCTCGTGCCTGGGCTTGGGCCTGGACTTCATCCTGATGGCGCTGGCGCCCAACCTGATGTGGCTGTTCGTCGCCCGGGTGATTTCCGCGATCACCTCGGCCAGCTTCACCACGGCCAACGCCTACATCGCCGATGTCACCCCGGCGGAGAAACGCGCCGGCGCGTTCGGCATGATCGGCATGGCGTTTGGCGTCGGCTTCATCATCGGCCCGATGCTGGGCGGCTGGCTGGGCCACTTCGACCTGCGTTACCCGTTCTGGGGCGCGGCGATCCTTGCCCTGCTCAACTTCTGCTACGGCTATTTCGTGCTGCCCGAATCGCTGCCGCCCGAGCGTCGCAGCACGCGCTTCGAATGGCGGCAGGCCAATCCGGTCGGGGCGATGAAATTGATCGGCCAGTATCCGCAACTGATCGGCCTCGCCGCGATCCTGCTGCTCAGCAACCTCGCCCATTACGCCTATCCAAGCGTGTTCGTGCTCTACGCGGACTATCGCTACGGCTGGGGCCCGATGACCGTCGGCCAGGTGCTGGCGCTGGTCGGGGTGTGCTCGGCGCTGGTGCAGGGCGGACTGGTGCGACGGGCGGTGTCGAAGTTCGGCGAATCCAACACCCTGGTGCTGGGTCTTGCTGCCGGCACGCTGGGCTTTGCCGCCTACGGCGCGGCGCCGGTCGGCTGGCTGTTCCTGTGCGCGATCCCGGTGATGGCGTTGTGGGGCGTGGCCGGGCCGTCGGCGCAGGCATTGGTGACGCGCGAAGTGGGGCCCGAGATCCAGGGCCGCATCCAGGGCGCGTTGGCCAGCCTGGTGAGCCTGGCCGGGATCATCGGGCCGACGCTCTATACCGGCGCGTTCGCCTTGTTCATCGGCGACCAGGCACCAGCCGAGTTGCCGGGCATGCCGTGGTTCATCGCCTCCTTGTTGCTGGCGATCGCGTTGATGCTGGCGCTGCATCGGCGCCGCCGCCATTTGCAGGCAACGCAAGCCGCCATCCCGTCTTGAGCGTCAGCGCGCGGTGAGCGCCTTCCTGACCGCGGCAAGGAATTGCGGGTCCGGCACCGTGCCCAATTGTTCTGTACGCGCGATGATCCGGCCCTGTGCATCCAGCAGCACCAGCGCGCTGGTGTGGTTGAACTCGCCATCGGCCAGCTCGCGGTAACGGATGCCGAGCACGCCGGCGATCGGTCGCACGTCCTGCGTGCGCGGCCGCAGCAGCGCCCAACGCCGGGTGTCCAGCTTGCGTCGCGTCGCCACCCGCGAGAGCGCGGCCGGGTCGTCGCGCTTGGGATCCATGCTGATCAGGGTGATACCGAGGCGTTGTTGCTCCGCCGGGGTGAGCTTCTTCTCGATCGCCATGCCGCTGTCGATGATCAGCGGGCAGATGTAGCGGCACGAGGTGTAGAACATCGACACCAGTTGCACGCGCCCGCGGCGATCCGCCAGCGTGGTGGCGCGCGCGGCCTGGTCGGTCATCGGCGCATCCAGCTGGTAGACCGAATCACGCGGCAGCGGTTGCTGGGCAACGCCGGTGACCGGCAGCGTCGTCACTGCAAGCAGGGCGATGCAGGCAAGCAAGCGTTTCATCGGATTCTCCAATTACCGAGGCGGGTCATTTCGCGCAGCGAAAGCCCAGGTTCGCGGTGACGTCGTTGGCCTCCAGCGAGGACAGCATCGCCACCCGCATCAACACCGCGTAGTTGTCGCGATCATTCATCGACAGCGCGCCGGCGCCGCAGAACTTCGCCTTGTCGGCATCGCCCTGCTTGCGGTTGTCGACATCGACCAGCAGCGACCCGGCATCGCCCGTCCACTCCCAGACCAGCCCATGCAGGTCGCGCACGCCGTAGGCATTGGCCGCCTGCAGACCGACCCGCGGCAGCGCGCTGCGCGAGGGCCGCGCGTACCAGCCAAGGATGCGTTCGCGCCAGACCGGATCCTTGCGGGCATCGGTGTGACGCTCGTCGGCGGCGGCCGCGTATTCCCACTCGTTCCAGTCGGGCAGGCGCGCACCCTTCGCACGGCAGTAGGCATCGGCGGCGAACCAGCTGACGTTGACCACCGGCTGGTTGGGCTGGACGTTGGCGCCGAGCGTGGTCGGGCCGGCCCAGTGCTGCAGGTAGCGGTCCTCGGCGAACACCACCGGTGCGCGGCCGCGTTGCCATTTGGGGTTGCGTTTGACGAAGGCGAGGAAGTCCGCGTTGGTCACCGCCGTTTCCATCAACTGGAACGGGGCGATGCGGACCTGATTGCGATCCTCGTACTTGAGCGCGGAACGGAAGTTGCCGCCCGGCAGCCGCACCCAGCCCCCCGTGGTGGCGGCAAGCGCCAGCACGGGAAGCAGGAGCAGCGACAGGGCGGCCGCGCGGCGCATCTCAGTGCGCTGCCGCCGCGTCGGCGGGCTTGGCCGCGCGCGCCTTCTTGGCGTCTTCGCGGGTCACTTCGCCGCCCTTGTTGCCGAAGCTGTTGAGCACGTAGGTGCCGATGTTGGCCACCTCGTCATCGGTCAACTGCGCCATTGGCGGCATCACCGAGTTGTACTCCTTGCCGTTGACGGTGACCTTGCCCTGCAAGCCGTGGGTGATGATCTCCGGCAGCTTCTTCGGGTTCTTGACGAGATAGTCCGATGCAGCCAGCGGCGGGAACACGCCCGACATGCCCTTGCCGTCCGGGCCGTGGCAGGTCGAGCAGGTGCCGGCGAACAAGGTCTTGCCGGCGGCGATGCGCTCCTCCTTGGTGGCATGGCCGGTGGCGGCCGCGGTGGCGACGGCCGCGGCCACGGCGCCGGTCGGCTCGGACGGGGCCTTGTCGCCCAGGTAGACCTCGTCCACTTCCTTGCCGGAATAGATCGCCTTGTTCTCCGGGCCATCGGCCTTGAGGATCGCCAGCGCGCCCTTGTTGAAGGCGCGGAAGATGCTGTGATCGACCAGCACGTAGCTGCCCGGCACCTCCATGTGGAATTCCATCATCGCCGCGCCGCCCGCCGGGATCAGCGTGGTCTGCACGTTCTCCTGGTACTTGGTGCCGCCTTCGTACCAGACCTTGTCGAAGATCTCGCCGATCACGTGGAAGCTGGAGACCAGGTTCGGGCCGCCGTTGCCCACGTACAGGCGCACGGTCTCGCCGGTCTTGGTCTGTAGTGCCTTCTCGTTGGTCATCGAGCCTTCCATGCCGTTGAACAGCACGTAGGTCGGGTGCTCGTCGATGGCCTTCTCCATGTCGAAGCCCTGATGGCCTTTGTCGTGGTACTTGCCGGTGGTGTAGAAGTCGCCCTGCATCACGTAGTACTCGCGATCGACCTTGGGCAGGCCTTCCGGCGGCTCGACCAGGATCAGGCCGTACATGCCGTTGGCGATGTGCATGCCGACCGGCGCCGTGGCGCAGTGATAGACGTACAGGCCGGCGTTGAGCGCCTTGAAGGTGAACTGCGAAGCGTGGCCCGGCGCGGTGAAGCTGGACGCCGCGCCGCCGCCGGGGCCGGTCACGCCGTGCAGGTCGATGTTGTGCGGCATCTTGCTGTCGGGCATGTTGCGCAGGTGGAACTCCACCGTGTCGCCCTGGCGCACGCGGATGAAGCTGCCGGGCACGGTGCCGCCGAAGGTCCAGAACGTGTAGGTCACGCCCTCGGAGATCTCCATGTCCTTCTCGACCACATCCAGCTCCACGATCACCTTGGCCGGCGCGGTGCGGCCGGTGGCCGGCGGGACCATCGGCGGGCTGGTGAGGACGGCCTTGATCGGCTCGCCCTGCGGCGGCCCGAAATCGCCCTGCTTGGAACCACCCGAGCCTGCATCGACTTGGGCGACGGGTTGGTCGGCCTTGCAGCCGGCGAGGGCCAGCGAGGCGGCGATGAACAGGCAAAGCACGTTGCGGCGCATGTGGAGGACTCCCTTGATGTTGATGTCGCTTCTGGGGCGAACGTTGCGCCGCCCGTGCACGGATTTCGCTGACGCACGTCAAGTCGTGAATGCGTTGTCGGCACGCGGCCAGCGGGGTTGATCTAGATCAGGCGCAAGGCCAATGCACGCGCGCCACGGCGGCAAAACCGGCGCCTTCGGCACCCAGCCTGAACAAAGGCCCCACCGTACCGGCGCGCATTGCGGTGCCGGCTACCTACACTTGCGGGTTCATTCGCAGACGGCTTTCGTTGATGACCCGACCCCAATCCTTCGACCGCGAGGCGCTGCTGTCCTGCGTGCGCGGCGAGATGTTCGGCCCCGGCAACGCCCGCTTGCCCGCGCCGCCGATGCTGATGTTCGACCGCATCACCGAGATCAGCGAGACCGGCGGCGCCAACGGCAAGGGCGTGATCCGCGCCGAAATGGACGTGCGTCCGGACCTGTGGTTCTTCGATTGCCACTTCGAGGGCGACCCGGTCATGCCCGGCTGCCTTGGCGTCGATGCGATGTGGCAGTTGACCGGCTTCTACCTGCCGTGGCTGGGCGAGCCCGGTCGCGGCCGCGCGCTGGGCGTGGGCGAGGTGAAGTTCACCGGACAGATCCTGCCGACCGCCAAGGTCGTGCAATACGAGATCGACATCCGCCGCGTGCTGCGCGGCAAGCTGCGCCTGGTGATCGCCGATGGCCGCACCCTGGTTGATGGCCGCGAGATCTACACCGCCAAGGACCTGCGCGTGGGCCTGTTCCAGTCGGTGGAGGATTTCTGATGGCGAGTGCATCGCCCCGTCGCATCGTGGTGACCGGTTTCGGCATCGTCTCGCCGCTGGGCAATGACGGCGATGCGGTGTCCAAGTCGCTGCGCGAAGGCACCAGCGGCATCCGCTTCATGCCGGAATACGCGGAACTCGGCTTGCGCTCGCAAGTCGGCGGTGCCTGCGAGATCGACCTCGACGCTCTGATCGACCGCAAACAGAAGCGCTTCATGGGCGATGCCGCGGCCTACGCGCACATCGCCATGCAACAGGCGATGCAGGACGCAGGGCTGGATGCGGCATCGATCAGCGACCCGCGCATCGGCGTGATCGCCGGTTCCGGCGGCGGTTCGCCCGAGTGGCAGATCGTCACCGCCGACGTGATGCGCGAGAAGGGCGTGCGCAAGGTTGGCCCGTACATGGTGCCGCGCACGATGTGCAGCACGGTGTCCGCCGCGCTCGCCACCGCCTTCGCGATCAAGGGTGTGAGCTATTCGCTCTCGGCCGCGTGCGCCACGTCCGCGCATTGCATCGGCGCGGCCGCGGACATGATCCGCCACAGCGCGCAGGACATCGTGTTTGCCGGCGGCGGCGAGGAGCTGCACTGGGGCATGACCTGCATGTTCGATGCGATGGGCGCGCTGTCCACGCATTTCAACGAGACGCCACAAGTCGCATCGCGGCCTTACGATGCCGCACGCGACGGTTTCGTGATCGGCTCCGGCGGCGGCATGCTGGTGCTGGAAGACTACGAGCACGCAATCAAACGCGGCGCGCGCATCCATGCCGAACTGCTGGGCTATGGCGTGACCAGCGACGGCGCCGACATGGTCGCGCCCAGCGGCGAAGGCGCGGTGCGTTGCATGCGGATGGCGATGGCGGGCGTGGACCGCCCCATCGATTACCTCAACACCCACGGCACCTCGACGCCGATTGGCGACGTCACCGAGCTTGGCGCGGTGCGCGAGGTGTTCGGCGACAACGTGCCGCCACTGTCGTCGACCAAGGCGCTGTCCGGCCATTCGCTCGGCGCGGCCAGCGTGCATGAGGCGATCTATTGCCTGTTGATGATGCGCGACGGCTTCATCGTCGCCTCGCACCACATCGAGCAGCTCGACGAGCGTTGCGCAGGCTTCCCGATCGTGCGCGAAACCCTGGCGCAGACGCCGAACACGGTGATGTCGAACAGCTTCGGCTTCGGCGGCACCAATGCGACGCTGGTGTTCGGTCGCGCCTGAGCGCGCCTACTCCGCGCCGCGGTCGATCCATTCGGTCAGGCGCGCGCGCCAAGGTGCGGGATCGATGCCGCGTTTGGCCAGCCACGCCGGGTCGTACAGCGTTTCGCGATAACGCGCGCCACGGTCGCACAGCAGGGTGACGATGCTGCCGGCCTCGCCGGTATCGCGCATGCGCTGCGCCAGTTGCAGGCAGGCGACGAAGTTGGTGCCCGACGAACCGCCGTAGCGGACGCCAAGCTGATCTTCGAGCAGACGCATCGCGGCGATCGAGGCCGCATCGGGCACCTCGATCACCGCATCGACCACGTTGAACTGGAAGCTCGGCTCCACCTGCTGCCGGCCGATGCCTTCGATCACGCTGAGCGATGCCACGGCGGCGTCACGGTCGCGCGTCGGCCACGCCTTTGCATACACCATGCCTTCGGGCTCGGCCACGCACAGGCGCGTGGACAGCCTGCGATAACGCAGGTAACGACCGATGGTGGCCGAGGTGCCGCCGGTGCCGACGCCGCATACGATCCACGCGGGTTCGGGATGCGGTTCGCGCGCGAGCTGGCCGAGGATGGATTCCGCGATGTTGTTGTTGCCGCGCCAATCGGTGGCACGTTCGGCCAGGCCGAATTGGTCGAGGAAGCACGCGCCACCGGCGGCGATCTCGCGCGCCCGGGCCTGCGTGCACTGGCCGGGCGGCGTCAGGTCGACCTGGCCGCCGAGCGCGCGCACGGCCTCGATCTTGCCGGGCGCGGTGCTGTCCGGCATCACCGCGGTGAACGACAGGCCCAGCAGGCGCGCAAACCACGCTTCGGAAATCGCGGTGCTGCCCGATGACGCATCGACCACCGCCTGTCCCGGCTGCAATCGCCCGTTGCACAGCGCGTACAGAAACAGCGAGCGGGCGAGCCGATGCTTGAGGCTGCCGGTCGGGTGCGCGGCCTCGTCCTTGAAATAGAAGTCGATGCCCGGAAAGCCGGCGAAACGCATGTGCAGCAGGTGGGTGTCGGCCGAGCGCGCGGCCTCGCGCTGCACGGTGGCGACGGCTGCGTCCACCCATGGGCGGTCATCGGGATGGCGGGACGTGTGCAGGGTCATGGCAGCAGCGCGGCGATGCGCTTTTCCAAATGCCGGAAGTAGAGGTCAATGTAGCTGATGCCGTTGTGGCGATCGATCAGCCACGGGTTCATCAGCGTGTGCCGCAGGATGACGAGATGGTCTTCGTCGTCCTCGTCGGCGGCGGCGTCCAGCCCCAGCGCTGCGAGGATGCGCTGCATGCCGGCATCGCCCAGCACCTGCGGGCGCAACGTGGTGGCCGAGCCGAAGAAGCTGCGATCCTGCAGCGGCACGCTGGGGTCCACGCGCAATTCGTCGTGCAAGCGCCGCGCGAAATCGTTGGCAATGCCGATGTCGCGATTGCCGGCCGGATTGAACGCCACGCCCACCAGGTTGCTGTCCGGCGGGAACGGCACGATGACGCGCACCTTGTCCCGCACGCGCGCGGCGAAGGCCTGCGCGGCATCGTGGAAGGCTTCCGCCGAGCGCACGGTCTGTGCTGGCAACTGGCCGAAGTTGGCGTGGTCGAGCGGCAGCACCTTGTGGGTGACGTACACCGCCGCGACGTTGGCGCCGGACTTGGAGCCTTCCGGGATGAACTGGCCGAGGTTGCGATAGCGTGCGCGGTAGCCGCGCAGCGCGTGATCGTGGAACACGTAGTCGGCGGATTCGGCCAGCAGCGCCATCGCCCGATGGTCGCGACACAGGAACGCACCGGCGCCGTAGGGCAGATAGCCCAGCTTGTGCGGATCGATGGTGATCGAATCGGTGCGGCCGAGCGCCGCTGCCGCCGCGTACACGCCCGCGCGCGGGAAGTGCGCGAAGCCTTCGGCCACGGCTTCGCGATCGCGCAAGCTGCCGTCCTCGTTGCGGAACACGGTGGCCAGATACCCGCCCCAGGCGGCATCGACATGTGCCGAGAATCCGAGCCCGCGCGCCAGTGCCGCATCGCGCGCATCGACCAGCCCGTCGATCGGATCGACCGTGCCGTATTCGGTGGTGCCGAACACGCCGACCGCCATCAATACCGGCTGCTGGTCGCGCTCGCAGCGGGCCAGCGTGTTGTTGACCGCATCGATGTCCAGGCGCATGTCGCGCTCCGGCATCAGCCGCAGCTGCGTGCGGCCCAGGCCCAGCAGCTTCATCCCCTTCGACCATGAGTAATGCGCGATGATCGGCGCCAGCACCCACGGTGTCTTCAAGGTGTCGTGCGCGGCGAAGAACTCGCACAGGCCGAGCTGCTCGATGCGCTCGGCCTGCACCTTCGCCTTCCATGCGCGATGTTCGCGCGGCGGCAATGCGGCCAGCCAGTCCTTCCAGCGCGCGACCAGCTCGGTGCCGGCGGCGGGCCCCAGGTTGAATGCGGTCCAGTCGTCATCCGGCATGCCGATATCGGGCACGCCCGCGGCGCGCAGCGCCACCGGGAAGGCCTTGAGCGCCAGCGCCAAGCGCAGCGCCTGGTAGTTGGCCAGCGTGCCGCCGGAGGTGAGGTGGCCGAACGCACAGGGATCGTGATCGGGATCGTGCGGATAGCCCACCATTCGCGCCAGCTGCAGGCCGACTTCGACCTCCATGTCCACGGTGACCGGCGCGGCGTCTTCGCTGACGTTGTTGGGGTTGTAGGGCAGGGTGAGGATCTGCGCGGCCAGCCCCGGCAGCAGCAGGTCGCTGGCCATGTGGCCGATGTAGCGCGGGCTGTGGAACGGCACCGATTTCTTCAGCGCGGCGGAGAGCGCGTGCAGTTCGCGGCGCAGACGCGCTTCGAAGCTGCGATAGCCGGGCGCGAAGGTGGCATCGGTCGGGATCGCCGGCGGGTCTTCGGGATGGAAGTTGCGGCGCCAGTAGACGTGGTCGCGCAGGAACTCGACGACGAGCTTTTCCAGCAGGCCATCGTTCTCGCCATACGGGCCGAGGAAGCAGGCATCGAGCATGCCTGCGGCGGGCGCTGTGGCGTGCATCGTTACCTCAGCTGATCCATTTGGCCAGCCAGCCGAGGGGCTGGTGCATGCGCGCGATGCCGAACATGAAGAAGAACGTCAGCAACGCGGCGACGTAGAAGATCGTGCGGCGGCTGGTGCGGAATTGCGGGCGCATCGACAGGATGCCGAGCACGATGTAGACCACCAAGAGGCTCAGCTTGGCGGTCAGCCAACCGTTGGCGAACAACGCGCCGGGCAGGATGGTCAGCAGCATCGCCGCGGAAGTCAGCAACATAGTGTCGATGCTGTAGCTGGTGTAGCGCAGTGCGGCATGGCGCGGCCAGCGCGCGCCGAAGAGCGCGAAGCCGCCGCGCAGCGCGAATAGCGAGCCGGACAGCAGCACCAGCAGGATGTGGGCCGATTTGATTTGCGGATAGAACTCGATCATCGGGCAGGCGTCGGGAAAGGGGGCAGGCGCGGCATCAACCCGGGCGGCGGTCGATGCGCGGACGCAGGTAGATGCCGGCCGAGCGCAGCACCCACGGCAGGAAGGCGAGCAGCCAGCCGAGTGCGGCGAAGATCTGCCACAGGCCGGGGTCAGGCATGACGTCGGCGATGACGCGCATCACCGCGACCAGTTGCAGCATCGCGAAGGCGAACCAGCCGGCTTTCGGCATCGCCAGTGGGCGACCGGAGTGGCCCTGGGTCACCCGCGTCACCATCGCGACCAGCAGCGAGCCGAAGAAGCCGATGTAGAGCGCATGCGCCGGGCCGCGACCGAGCAGGAACTCGCCGGTCGTCGCGTACAGCAGGCTTTGCATCGCATACAGCGCGAAGGCGAGCGGCAACCAGGCGAAACCGATGAACAGCACCCACAGCAGGCCGGGCGCGCTGTTGCGCGGCCACCAGCGATACAGCAGGTAACCGGTGAGCAGGGCGAAGGGCGCATCGACCCACCACAGGAAGGCATAGGCGTGCAGCAGTTCCAGCAACAGGTGTGCAAGGAGCGCGCACCAGATCGCGACGAGCAGCCACATCGGTCGCCACGGCTTGTAGCCCATCACCACGTTGCCGGCGAAGAACGGGAACATGCGATGGGCAACGGTGAGGTACACCGGCAGCAGCAGGCCGAAGGTGCCCAGCTTGATCGCGACAAACATCCACCACGGATTGGCGTTGTGCAGGAACCCCAACACGCACAGCAAGCCGACGAAGCCCAGCGTCATCGCCGCGAAGCACGACACCGCATGCCAGGTCGTGCCCTTGCTCGCACGGCGTTCGGCGAGCAGCAGGCGCAGCAGCTGGATCAGGCCATAACCCCAACCTGCAGTCGTCATGAACAGGCCGATCTGCACCCACGCCTCCAGCCCCAGCAGCATGCCGCCGATCACCGCCAGCTGGCCGCCGAACAGGCCCACGCCGACTGGCATGTAATGCCAGCGCTGCAGTTCCGGCAGGCCCATCCAGCGCGGAAACACGGTCAGCAGGAAGCCGAACATAAAGGGCGGCAGCAACTGGTATTCCATGACGATGGCATGGATCCAGCCGGCATAGACCGGCGCCACCGGCAGCCAGCCAAGCTGCCAGCGCGTGTCGATCTGCCACAGCGCCCACCACGTCATCGCCAGCAGCACGTTGACCGCGCCGACGAAGAACAGCAGTCGATGCGGCGCGGTGGCCAACAGGCTGGGCGAGAGTGGAACGTGGTCGCGGGAATCCACCATGGCGACAGTATTCCCGTCGCCATGGGGCCCCGCCTTGATGCAAATCAGGACTCAGTAGTCGAGTTTCATCGCCACGTAGTACGAGCGCCCTGCGCCGGGCACCGCGATGCCGTGCGGAATCGCGTTGATGCCCATGGTGCGGCCTTGCGCGAGGTATTGGCCGCCGGTCGGTAGCGCGTAAAGGCGATCGAAGACGTTCTCGACGCCGGCATCCAGCCGCCAGTGCGCCCACTGGTAGCCGCCGCGCAGGTGCAGCAGGCCGTATCCGGCGGTCGGGACTTCGTTGCGCATGGCGGACACGCGGGTCTTGGCGGCCACGCCTTCCACTTCGATGCGGCCTTCCCAGCCACGCAGTTGCTGTTGCAAGGCGAGTCGTACATTCGGCGGCATGGTGTTGTAGAGCGGCTGGTCGGTATCGAGGTTCTCGCCGCGTTGCCAGTTGCCACTCGCGCTCAGGCGCCATTGGCCGAAGCGGTTTTCGCCCAGATGTCGGTCGACGAGGAAGTCCACGCCGTACAGCCGCGCCGACTGGTTGGCGTAGCGCAGCACATTGAAACGTTCAGCGCCGTAATTCGTCAGCGCCACCGCATCGACATAATCCTCGATACGGGTATGCCACGGCGTCACCCGCAGCCGCCAAGCCTTCTCCTTGCCCGGCGCGTGCCAGTCCAGGGTGATCGATGCGATCTGCGCGCGCTCAGGCTTGAGGTCCGGGTCGCCGACATAGCCATTGCCATCGCCAGCGAAGTTGTTCATCACCGCCGCCATCGTCCAGGTGGACCAGGCGTAGCGCTCGTACAGGTTGGGTGCGCGACTCTTGTAGGCATAGCCCAGTTCCACGTCCAGCGTGTCGGCGGGCGTCCAGCGCAGCAGCGCGGCGACATCGCCCAGGTCATCGCTGTGGTCACGTCGCCGCGCATTGAACGCCGCCGCATCGGCTTGGGTCGAGGCCCATGAGCCGGGCGGATTGGGATCGATGTCATAGCCCTGCACCGGACCGGTGTTGGTTGAAATTCGGCTGTAGCGCGCACCGACGAGCAGTATCCACTGCGGCGCGAGGCGGCCTTCCCATTCGGCGAACACCGAGGCGCGATCGCGACGACCATCGCGGATGTTCCAGAACGCATCCGGCCACATGCCGCCGCCGGAGGGTGGCCACCAGTCATCCAGCCGATACTGCTGCCATTCGCCACCCACGCGCAGGATGTCCTCATCGCGCAGGTTCACGCTCATCAGGAACGAGGCCGCGGTGGTGCGGCTGTCGGTTTCCATCGGCATGTCGCCGGCGCAGGTCGGGCCGAGCGGCGCGCAGGCCACGGTGTAATCGGTCGCGCCCGGCTGCATGCTCTGCATGCCGTACCAGTACTGGCGATCCGGCCCGAAGCCCATCGAATGCCGCAGGCGCTCGCGCCAGACGCGCGCCTCGATCGCGCCCCAGTCCTCGCTGGCCTGCCATGCCAGTTGCCATCGGCGCTGGTCGTTGCCGGTCATGTCCATGCGCTGGTTGGGATACCCCTGCAGCGGGATCTGCTGCTGGTCGTAACTGGCGGTGACGAGGTGCCTGTCGGTACGCACGGCCAGATGCGCGCTCTGGTTGCGCACAAGGTACGCGCTGGAGGCGACTTCGTCATGCGCGATGGCGTGGCCTTCGCGTCCGCTCGCGGTGAAGTCGCGGAAATCGCCGCCGGCGCGATAGTTGTCCGCGCGCGACACCGAGGCATCCACGCCCAGGCTCACCGAGGCGTTGGCGAGCGTGGCCGAACCACTCGCGCGGCGGGCATCACCATTGCTTTGCCAGCGGGTCGAGAACGTGCCCGATGTCGCCCAGCCATCACCGGCCTTGGCGAAAAACGGCGGCACGGATTTCACCTGGATGCTGCCGCCGATGCCGTCGCCACCGGCGCTGACGGGGGTGATGCCGGCGTGCACGATGATCTCGCCGACCTGCGCGGGATCGATGTAGGACAGCGGCGGGTTCATGTGGTTGGGACAGGAGGCGATGAAATCCATGCCATCGACCTGCACGCGGTTGCGGTCGCCGGTCAGGCCGTGGATGGAAGGCAGGCCCGAGACTCCGCCGGCGGCCTGCACGCTGACACCGGGAATGCCGCCGAGCAGCTGGGCGGTGTCGCTGGCATTGCTGCGTCGCGTATCGAGCGCGTCGCCGCGCAAGGTGTCTGTATTGGCCGGCATGGGCGTGGGCACCGCGCCGAACACGACGATGCGATCGAGTGTCTGTTCCTGATCTTGTGGATAGGAGGAATCGTGGGTTTGCGCGCGCAAAGGCAGCGCGCAGGCGAGGGCGGCCGCGACAGCGACCGTGAGCAGTGAGCGTTTCATGGGAACTCCGAAAACGTGGGAGCGGCGGATGCCGCCAAACCGATGTCGAACCGACGTGTTTCAGAGCGCGAGGGGTGGCCCGCGTGACCCCAGCCCGCAGGGATGCCAGCGCAGCCGGCAGATGGAGATAGCGACCCAGCCGAGCCGGGCGACATCAAGCCGAAGCAGGGCGAGCAGCAGCAAGGCGACGCTGACCAGCGCGGCCAGCAGCGGGCAGTAATCGCAGTCGGGGTGCTGCGCATCGCCGCCCTGCGCAGCGGCGCGTTGCAGGCGGTCCTCCTGCTGCCACAGCGCGACGAGGCGGTGGATTGACGTGTGCACGCTGCCGCAGAAACGGGTGGCGAGCGCAGCGGCATCCGGCACGCGTCGGGCTTCGGCGATGCGGCCTAGTGTGGGCACCGTCGACAGCAGCACGATGGCCAGCAGCGACAGGCTATGCAGCAGGTGGCGAAGGCGAGGCGACATCGATATGCAAGAGGAAACGTGCAATGCGGAGCGTTGTCCGATGGCGACATTATCCCGCGATGCGCATCCCGGTGATTTGACCGTGGTCATGCCGCTCGCTGCATGCGCTTCACTTGCGGATAGACCTGCGTAAAAAAAGCGACCGGGAATCTCTCCCCGGTCGCTCCCGCCAGCCTCATGCCGGCGCGCCTGGAGATCAGAGGCTCAGATCGCGTCCTGCTCGATGGTGCGCTCGACATCGCGCGCCGTGGTCTTGTCCAGTGCCGGATCGACCTTCGGCATGATCCAGTGGCGGAGCACGAACCACGCCAGCAGCAGCGCGCCGACGCTGAAGATCACGTCGCCCGGCATGCGCATCCACACCAGCACGTCGATGATCGGCTTGCCCATGAACTCGGCCGAGCGTGCGTACCAGTAACCGTGCTCGAGCGCCGCCTGCAACTGCAGCGTGCCGAGCGGCAAGAGAGTGATCAACGCCATCAGGGTGAGGCCGATGTTGAAGCTCCAGAACGAGGCCTTCAGCAGGCCCGGGTGCCACAGGGCATCGGGCTTGAGGCCGCGCAGGCAGAACAGCATCAGGCCGATGCCGAGCATGCCGTACACGCCGAACAACGCGGTGTGGCCATGCAGCGGCGTCAAGTTCAGGCCCTGCATGTAGTACAGCGCGATCGGCGTGTTGATGAGGAAGCCGAACAGGCCTGCGCCGACCAGGTTCCAGAAGCTCACCGCAAGGAAGAACATGATCGGCCAGCGATAGCGCGCCATCCACGGCACTGACCGGCTGTGGCTCCAGGTCTCATAGGCCTCCAGGCCGATGAGCGCGAGCGGCACCACTTCCAGCGCCGAGAAACACGCGCCGAGAGCGACTGCCGCGGTGGTGGTGCCGGCGAAGTACAGGTGGTGGAACATGCCCAGCACGCCGCCGGTGAGGTACACGATGGTGGCGAACAGCACGTTGATGGTGGCCGACTTGCCGCGGATCAGGCCCAGCTTGACGAACAGGAAGCTGATCACCGCGACCGCGAAGACCTCGAAGAAGCCTTCCACCCACAGATGCACCACCCACCAGCGCCAGTACTCGACCATCGAGATGTGCGTGTGCTCGCCCCACATCAGGCCGGCGCCGTAGAACAGGCCGATCGCGATCGTGGAGAGGAACATCAGGCCGACGATGGACGACATTTCGTCCTTGCGCTTGAGCGCGGGCCACAGCGCCCGCCCGACCAGAAACAGCCACAGCAGCAGGCCGATGAACAGGAACGCCTGCCAGAAACGCCCGATGTCGACGTATTCCCAGCCCTGGTGGCCAAACCAGAAGTTGTGCTCCAGGCCCAGCTTCTGCATCACCGCGAACCACTGCCCGGTGAAGGCGCCGACCACGATGATCAGCAGGCACACGAACAGGAAGTTGACCCCGAGACGCTGGAATTTCGGTTCATGTCCCGAGATCGCGGGCGCGATGTACAGGCCGGTGCCGAGCCACGCGGTGGCGATCCACAGCACCGCCAGCTGGGTATGCCAGCTGCGCGTGAGCGAGTACGGCAGGATGTCGGCGATGGCGAAGCCATAGGCTTCCTGGCCTTCCACCTGATAATGCGCGGTGGTCGCGCCGAGCACGATCTGCACCAGGAACAGCGCGATCACGATCCAGAAATACTTGGCCGTCGCCTTCATCGACGGGGTGATCACCAAGCCCTTCAGCGGATCGGTCGCCGGCGGCGTCACCGGCAGTTCCTTGCTGTGGTAGGCCGCGTAATGCCAGGCCAAGAGGCCGATGCCGCCGATCAGGAACAGGATCGAGAACATCGACCACATGAACGTGCCCGAGGTCGGCGTGTTGCCGATCATCGGTTCGTATGGCCAGTTGTTGGTGTAAGTGCGCGTTTCGCCGGGCCGGTCCGTGCTGGCCGCCCACGAAGTCCAGAAGAAGAACGCGGTCATCGCGCGACGGTGCTCGGCATCGGGCACGGTGTCGTTCTTCATCGCGTAGGTTTCGCGCAGGGAAGCGGTGGCCGGATCGTTGGAGAACAGGCTGATGTAATGCGAGGCGACCTGCGCGATGGCCTGCGCACGCCGATCACTGACCAGGATGTCGCCGGTCGCCGGGTCGTACGTGTTGGTGCGGAACTGCGGCTTGAGCTCCACCTGCACGCGGTTCTTGTCCACCTCGTCCAGCAGGGCATAAGGCTCGCCGGTGAGCGCGCGAGAATCGAGCTCGGCCATCGCCTCGGCCTCGCGGTGCAGCCAGTCGGCCGACCAGTCGGGGGCGATCAACGCGCCATGGCCCCAGATGGAGCCCAGTTGCTGGCCACCGATGCTCTGCCAGACCTGGCGGCCGCGCTCGATGTCCGCGCGGGTGTAGAGCACTTGGCCGTTGGCGGCGACCACGCGATTGGGAACGGGCGGCGCGGTCTGGTGCAGATCCGCGCCCAGCCACAGCATGACGCCGAAGCTGGCGATGAGCAGCGCCGCCAGCCCCAGCCAGAGTTTCTTGGTGGTGGACATGATGATGAAACCCTCCTTTGGGTTGTCGTCATCGTGTTCCGGCGCACCTGCGCGCGCGCTGACGCAGGTCAAGCAAAGGCCGCTATGCCTAGTCGCGCAGGATGTCGCGCGCCAGCGCTTCCAGCCCCGCCATGTCGAGGATCTCGAAGTCGCGGCGATCCACCTGCAGGATGCCCTCGGCTTGCAGCCGGCGCAGCACGCGGCTGACCGTCTCCGGCGCCAGGCCCAGGTAATTGGCGATGTCGGTGCGCGGCATCGCCAGATGGAAGCGTTGCGCCGAATAACCGCGCTGCGCGTAACGGCGCGAGAGCGACAGCAGGAACGCGGCCATGCGCTCGTCGGCGCTGAAGTCGCCGGCCAGCAGATGCGCCTTGCCGATGTCGGCCGAGAGCAGGCGGAAGAGCTGCTGCTGCAGCCCCGGCATGCGGGTGGCCAGCATCGCCATCTTGGGGAAGGAGAACCGGCACAGCATCACCGTGTTGAGCGCGACCGCGTTGCACGGATAGCGCTCGCTGTGGATCGCGTTGAGGCCGATGATCTCGCCCGGCAGGTAGAAGCCCAGCACCTTCTCGCGGCCATGGGTGTCGGTCACGTAGGTCTTGACCATGCCCGCACGCACCGCGGCGATCGCGTTGAACGGATCGCCCTCGCGGAACAGCTCGCTGCCCTCGGGGAACGGGCCGACGTGATCGACCAGCACGTGCAGTTCCTGCAGGCTGGCCTTGTCGTAGCCCTGCGACAGGCAGGCGCTGGAGAACGCGCAGGTACTACAGAAGTTCAGCGCATCGCCGTCATCGGCCATGCCCGGGTCGGGGCGCGCATGCTTGAGCATCCGCGTCATCTCGCCGCCCTGCTGCGTGCACACGGCGTCAGATCGCTTTGGAGAAGCGAGGCGTTTGCGCGGCGGTGGACAGGTAGGCATCGAAGCACATCGCAATGATACGCAGCAGATAGCGTCCCTGCGACGTGACCTGGATCGCGCCGGGCGGCAGCGTCACCAGGCCCTCAAAGGCCAGCGGCTGCAGCTGGTCCAGTGCCTCGGCGAAGTAATCGTCGAAATCGATGTCGAAGCGACGCTCGAAGCGGGACTTGTCGATGCGCCCCTGGCACATCAATTGCTGGATCACCTCGCCGCGCAGCACGTCATCGTCGGTCATGCGCAGGCCGCGCCACACCGGCAGCCGGCCGTCGTCGATCGCCAGTTCCCACTCCGGCAGGGTACGCGGGTTCTGGCTGAAGGTCTCACCGATGTGGCTGATCGACGACACGCCGAAGCCGATCAGGTCGCTGTCGGCGTGGGTGGTATAGCCCATGAAATTGCGATGCAGGCCGCCGCGCGCCTGCGCCAGCGCCAGTTCGTCGTCGGGCAGGGCGAAATGATCCATGCCGACGTACACGTAGCCCGCATCGACCAGACGCGCGATGGCGAGCTGCAACAACGCCGTCTTGGTCTCGGCGGTGGGCAGGTCGTAGGCGTTGAGCTGGCGTTGCGGCTTGAACAGCTCCGGCAGGTGCGCGTAGCTGTACACCGCGAGGCGATCCGGGCGGATGTCGAGCACGGTGTCGAGCGTGCGGCCGAAGCCTTCGACTGTCTGCTTGGGCAGGCCGTAGATCAGGTCGATGTTCACCGAGTGGAAGCCGTGCTCGCGGCAGGCATCCACCACCGCGCGGGTTTCCGCAACGCTCTGCACGCGGTTGACCGCCACCTGCACGTCCGGATCGAAATCCTGCACGCCCAGGCTGGCGCGGTTGAAGCCGATTTCCGCCAGCGCACCGATGTCGTCGGGGTTGACGAAGCGCGGATCCAGCTCGATCGAGATGTCGCGGTCGGGCGCGTCGGAGAAACGGAACTGCCGGCGCATCTCGTCGACGATCTCGCGCAGCTCCACCGGGCTGAAGAAGTTGGGCGTGCCGCCGCCGAAATGCAGCTGGATCACCTCGCGGTCGCGGTCGAACAGGCTGGCCATCAGGCCGATCTCGCGCTTGAGCCGCTCGATGTAGGGCGCGCTGCGGGACTTGTCGCGGGTGATGATGCGGTTGCAGCCGCAATAGAAGCACGGGCTCATGCAATACGGCACGTGCACGTACAACGACAGCCGGCGCGGAATGGGGTCGCCGTTGCTGGCGGCGATCGCCTCGCGCAGCGCGGCGTCACCGAAATCCGCGGCGAACTGCGGCGCAGTCGGGTAGGAGGTGTAGCGCGGGCCGGGCCGGTCGTGGCGGCGCAGCAACCCGGCATCGATCGGCGCGGTCTGGTTCATTCCGGCAGACTGCCGCACTCGCGTGGCAGCGGCCTTGATGCGGATCAATTGACCGCGGCGGCTCGGTTGCCGGTCAGCCGGCGATGGGTCAACCGCAGCTCAGGCGGGTGATGATGCGCTCGCCATCGACCATGATGTTCAGGCGGTCGCCGCGGTAGTCCATGGTGGCGACATCGCCCGGGCCCAGCACGCGGACGCTGTTGGCGCCGGCGGCCTCGCGCGCTCCTTCGGTCACGCTGTAGATGGCCCGCTTGCCGATGAAACCGTTGGCCGGGGCGATATCGCAGTGCAGCGACGGCGCAGGTTCGGGAGTCGGGGTGGCGGCGCAGGCGGCCAGCAGGCCAAGGCCGATCGGGACGAGCAGGAGCGAAGCGCGCATGGGCATGTCCACGGGGAGAAAGCGGCAGCATCGCACCTGATGCGTGCCTGATCCATCAAGAAAGCCGTCCGCG
Source organism: Lysobacteraceae bacterium (assembly GCA_014879375.1). Lineage (GTDB taxonomy): Bacteria > Pseudomonadota > Gammaproteobacteria > Xanthomonadales > Xanthomonadaceae > Solilutibacter. The sequence continues at coordinate 7,367 of JACSSF010000087.1, read as the reverse complement.
CCCTGCGAACGTGACCGATGCGGCATCGACCATGGCTTTTGGCAGGGGTGCGCCGGCGCCGCGTGGGTAGGATGGGGGATTGTCTTGCAGGAACCCGTCATGAAGCATCCGCTGCGCCCGATCGTTGCCGCCCTCGCATTCATTCTTGCCGCCAACGCGCAGGCACAGGTGCCGGCGCCGCGCGACGTGCCCTACGCACCGGGGCCGATCACGGTGGAGGTGGATGCGACCAATCTCGGTCAGCGCATCATGCAGGTGCGGCAGACCATTCCGGTCGCGCCCGGCAAGCTGACCCTGCTGTATCCGGCGTGGTTGCCCGGCAATCACGCGCCGCGCGGGCCGATCGACAAGCTGGCCGGGATCGAGTTCCACGCCGGTGGGCAGAAGCTGGCGTGGAAGCGCGACCCGGCCGATGTGTATGCCTTCCACCTCGACATCCCCGAGGGCGTCGCCAGCATCACCGCCGATTACCAGTACCTGACGCCGACCGATGGTTCGCAGGGGCGCGTGGTGATGACGCCCTCGATGCTGAACCTGCAATGGAACGCGGTGCTGCTGTATCCGGCTGGCTATAACGGCCAGCGCATCGAGTTCCGCCCCAGCGTGAAGTACCCGAGTGGCTGGCAGGCCGGCACCGCGCTGGACGTGCAGGCGAAGAACGGCGACACCATCGTCTACAAGCCGGTGTCGCTCGACATCCTGGCTGACTCGCCGGTGTATGCCGGTCGCTATTACAAGCAGATCGATCTCACCCCCGCGGGCAAACGCCCGGTGCGCCTGAACGTGGTCGCGGACGATCCCAAGCAACTGGAAACCAAGCCCGAGCACATCGCCCAGCATCGCGAGCTGGTGGTGCAGGCGCTGAAACTGTTCGGCAGCGAGCACTACGACCACTACGACTTCCTGCTGTCGTTGTCCGACCAAATGGCCGGCAACGGCCTGGAGCACCAGCGCTCGAGCGAGAACGGCGAGAGTGTCGATTACTTCAAGGACTGGAACGCGAAGGAAGGCGGCGGCGACCTGCTGCCGCACGAGATGACCCACAGTTGGAACGGCAAGTACCGCCGTCCGGCCGACCAGTTCGTGCCCAACCTCAACACGCCGCTGGAGGACTCGCTGCTGTGGGTGTACGAGGGCCAGACCCAGTACTGGGGCAACGTGCTGGCCGCGCGTGCCAATCTGCGCCCGATGGATCGCTCGCGCGACACCTTGGCGATGGTGGTCGCGACCTATCAGGACAACCGGCCGGGCCTCGCCTGGCGCAATGTGCTCGACACCACCAACGACCCGATCATCTCCGCGCGGCGTCCCAAGCCGTACCGCAGCTGGCAGCTGTCGGAGGACTACTACAGCGCCGGCCAGCTGATCTGGCTGGGCGTGGACGCGAAGATCCGCACTGAGACCGGCGGCAAGAAGTCGCTGGATGACTTTGCCCGCGCCTTCTTCGGCATCAACGACGGGCAGTGGGAAGTGCCCGCGCCTTACACTTTCGATGACGTGGTTGCGGCGCTCAATGCCGTGCATTCCGGTGACTGGAAGGCCTATCTGTCCGATCGGATCGAAGGCCGCGTGCCGTTTGCGAACAGCATCGAATCGACCGGCTGGCGCCTGGTCTACAAGGACGAGCCCAATGCCGCGGCCAAGGCAAGCAAGCGCACCGATGGCGACTTCGTCTATTCACTGGGCCTGTCGCTCGGCAAGGACGGCAAGGTCGGCGACACGCGCTGGGATGGCCCGGCCTTCAACGCCGGCATCGGCACCGGCATGACGGTGGTGGCGGTGAACGATGTCGAATACAGCAGCGCCGCGCTGGCCGATGCCGTGCGCAGCGCCAAGGGCGGCAGCGCGCCGATCCGCCTGCTGGTGAAGGACTTCAATCGCTATCGCGACATCAACATCGACTACCACGACGGCCTGCGCTACCCGGCGCTGGAGCGTATCGAAGGCACCCGCGACTGGCTGACCCCGATCTTCAGCGCGCGCAAGTAAGCAGACGCACGGCGCGGGCTCACCGCGTCGTCACCGCCGCCCGATATCGTCGTTGGATGAAAATGACCATGGCATGGCGATGTGGGCTTGGGCTGTGGCTCGGCCTGTCGCTGTGCGCATCGCCCGCATGGGCAGCGAAGAAGAAGGCCGCGCCCGCGACGATGGAATCGCGTGTTGCACGTCCTGGCAGCTACGTCTGGCAGCCCGAACGCTCGCCGAGCGGCGCAGTGCTGGTGGTGGTCAGCCTGCCGGAGCAACGCGCGCACATCTATCGCGGCGGCAAGCGCATCGGCCTCACCACGGTGAGCACCGGCAGCGCCGGGCGCGATACCCCGGCCGGGCATTTCGAGATCCTGCAAAAACGCGTCATCCATCATTCCAACCTGTATGACGATGCGCCGATGCCCTTCATGCAGCGCCTGACCTGGGACGGCATCGCCCTGCATGCGGGCGCGGTGCCGGGGTATCCGGCCTCGCATGGGTGCATCCGCCTGCCGCGCAAGCTGGCCGAGCAGTTGTATGCGATCACCGAAGTCGGTACCCGCGTCATCGTCGCGGACGAGTTCGAGTATGCCGAAGTCACCCACCCGGGTAATGCCGCGCCGGTGGATGCGGTGACCGGCGCCTACATCTTTCCGGACGCGCCGCCACCGCCACCGCCCGCCCAGCCGCCTAGCCAGCGGGTGACCGTGATGGGCGACGGACGCATCGTGCTCGGGGAAGCCGGCGATGCGGCATCGACGCCGGCTTCACCTAACCCCGCCACATCGCCCCGCGGGACCAGCCCGACCAGCGCCGGCTACCAGCCGTTTTCCACCCCGGCGATCGATCCGGCCAAGCAGCTTCCGCCCCCTACCCGGCCTTGAGCCGTAGGGATGGCGCTGTACTCCGTTGGATTCATTTAAATGAACAAAACGGACGCAGGGCCCGGAATTCGAATCGGCCGAACAAAGCGCGACGTATTCATGCAAATCAAGAAGTTATGCCTGTATCGTCGACGGAATGAAAAGACTTCACGCCGTCTTCATCGTGCTCATTGCCTCCACCCTGGCCAGTTGCTCCAGCACCCCGCAGCGCGAAACGGCCGCCGCGCCCAAGCTGGTTGAAGTGGTCGCGCCCGTGCAGGTTGATCCCGACCAGGTGCTGCTGGCCAAGTTGCAACGCCTCGCCCCGACCGCTGACCCGGGCGTGCTGGCGCTGGCGGTGGAAGCGCGTGCCTGTGCGGTCGCCTCGGGCGATGTCCCGGCGGATACGCGCTTGGCGGTGATCGATTACTCGCGCCCGTCTACCGACAAGCGTCTGTGGGTGTTCGATCTCGCCAACGAGCGCCTGCTGTTCAACGAATACGTCAGCCACGGCCAGGGCAGTGGTGAAAAATACGCCACCCGTTTCTCCAACGTCGAGGGCAGCTTCGCGACCAGCCTAGGTCTGTATCGCACCGCCGAAACCTATTACGGCAGCAACGGCTATTCGATGCGGATGGACGGCCTGGATCCCGGTTTCAACGACAACGCCCGCATGCGCGCCATCGTGATGCACGGCGCGTGGTACGCGAATCCGGACCTGATCCAGCGCCAAGGTCGCCTGGGCCGCAGCCAGGGTTGCCCGGCACTGCGCGAGGGCATCGCGCGCCAGGTCATCGACACGCTCAAGGGCGAGCAGCTGGTGTTCTCCTACGCCGACGACGCGCCATGGCTGGCGGGCTCGCGCCAGTTCGGTTGCCGCGGCAAGAGCGCGAGGCAAGTCATCGCATCCGCACGCGCGCTGCATAACGGCAGCCTGCCGGTGATGGCGACGGCGGTGCCTTGAGTCTCTGCACCAGCGATTGGATCTACGGCCCGCATGCGGGCCATTTTCTTTTGTGGACTATGTGATGTCGCTTCGTTCAAACGAATACGGCGGCCTGCTTGGGCGTGGGCAGCGCGGCCTGGATCATCGCGTTGAAGCCCAACGACAAGGTGGCGAAGCCCGCCTCGGTCGGGTGGATTTCATCGAACCAGAAGTCGCGTCCCAGGCTTTCTTCAAGCGATGAAAAATCGGCGAAGGTGAAAAGCCCGCGGAACTCGTCACGACTGGGCACCAAGACTTGATCGCGAAACCCATCGACCAACAGCCATCGCGCGAATCGCGCCGCCTCCGTCTTGCTGCCCAGCACGGGACGCATCGTCGGCCACAACCACGGCCCGACTGCGCCGATGAAAGGCGCGATCAGCCCCAACGATTTGATGTTGACCTGCCCGCGCTCGCCAATCGCATCTACATACAACGGGACGTAGCTGTGGCCGACCACGCGGAACTGTCGGCCGATCTGCTGCATCGGCGTCAGCAGGGTCCTGTAGCGTCCACGCAGGCGCGCGAACACGCCGTCATCGACCACGCGCCGGAATGCGCGATCAGCATCCATGCGGCCACTGCCCGCGAAGATGCGTTGCAGGTTCGCGCCCAGGCAATCATTGCCGCCGATGCTGACGCACAAAAGGTCGAAGTCGCGGGCGGCGAAGCGCGCGGCATTGTCGGCGCAGCGCGATGGCGTGCACATTTCGGCGGCGCTGAGGCCTGGGCCGCCGAGTCGGATCGACATGCCTTCGATTCGCGCGAAACTGTTCCAGTAGAGGTTTTTGTATAGCGGCGTGCTGAACCACGAGTCGCCCCAGTAGGCGATCAATGGTCGCGACTTCAGATATTCACGCCACAGGCGACGTGCACGGCTGCCGGGTGTTCCGCTGGCGGAGTAGAGCTGTTGCCAGTTGTCGTAGATGCGCTTCAAGGACATGGCGGTCTCCCGCGGCCTGGGCGCGCAACCCCCTGTCTTGCGCGACGATGCGGGGCCGCCGCATCGTCGTGCCTATCCTACGACTTAGGCAGCCTGCATGACCACCCGCAGCGGGTTCGCCCATTCTTTGAGCAATTCCGCTTCGCGCGCCTTGGCTTTCTCGAAGTGCGCTTCCTTGACGTGACCGAAGCCGCGGATGTGCTCGGGGATGGAGGCGATCTCCGCCGCCAACGCGACGTTGCCGGCATCGAGCTTCTCCAGCAATCCGCCGACGGTCGCCTCGTAATCACCGATCAACTGGCGCTCCATCTTGCGCTCGGCGGTATAACCGAAGATGTCGAACGCGCCGCCGCGCAGGCCCTTGAAGCGGGCCAGCATGCCGAAGGCCTTCAACATCCACGGGCCGTATTCGCGCTTCATCAGTTCGCCCTTGGCGTTGCGTTTGGCCAGCAGCGGCGGCGCGAGGTTGAGATGCAACTTGTAGTCGCCTTCGAACTGCTGCTCGAGGCGGCGCTTGAACTCCGGCGCGTTGTACAGCCGCGCGACCTCGTACTCGTCCTTGTATGCCATCAGCTTGAAGAAGTAGCGGGCGACGGCCTCCGACAGATCGGTCGAGCCCGGCGCACATGTTTGTTCCGCCGCGCGCACCTTGTCGACGAAGTCGCCGTAGCGCTTGGCGTAGGTGGCGTCCTGGTAATCGGTGAGGAAAGCGATGCGTCGCGCGATCACCTCGTCCAGCGAACGCGACAGACGCGCATCGTCCAGCGGCAGGAAGGCCACATCGCCGCCATGCGCGGGCACGTGGCGTAGCTCGTCTTCGTCACGCAGGTCGGCAGAGAACGGCGTCAGGCCCGATTCGCCGGCATCGTTCGCATTCGGTGCAAGCAGCGGCAGCGCATGCGGACGTTGTTCCGCGGCGGTCGGCACGTTGCGCACCACGCCCGCGGCATCGATCACTGCCGGCAGGTCGATCGCGGCCAGGCGCCCCCACGCGAACGCGGTCTTGTTCATCGGGATGGCCGCGCCGTTGAGCTCGATCGCGCGCATCAGCGACTCGAACGACAGCGGCACCAGGCCCTGCTGCCACGCATAACCGAGCATGAAGAGGTTGGCGGCGATGGCATCGCCCATCAGTGCGGTGGCGAGTTGCGTCGCATCCACCTGCAACGGCGCCTGCCCGTCCAGCGCGGTGCGCACCGCGGCGATGATGTCGGCGGCCGGGAACTGCATGTCCGGGCGCGTGGTGAAGGTGCCGGGCATCGCCTCATAGGTGTTCATCACCACCGTGCTGCGTTCGGGGCGGATCTTCGACAGCACCCAGTAATCGTTCACCACCACCATGTCACAGCCGAGCACGAGGTCCGCCTCGCCCGCGGCGATGCGCACGGCGTGGATATCGGCCGGGTTGCGTGCGATGCGGATGTGCGTGGTCACCGCGCCGCCCTTCTGCGCGAGGCCGGTCTGGTCCAGCACCGTCGAGCCCTTCGCTTCCAGATGGCCGGCCATGCCGATCAGCGCGCCGATGGTGACGACGCCGGTTCCCCCAACGCCGGTGATGAGGATGTTCCAAGGCTTGGACAAGTCGCTGGCGAAGGTAGGCGCCGGCAAGTTTTCCAACCGCTCGGCCGCAGAAATTTTCTTGCCCTTGCGCGGCTTGCCGCCATGCACGGTGACAAAGCTCGGGCAGAAGCCTTCAACGCAGGAGAAATCCTTGTTGCAGTTAGACTGGTCGATCTCGCGTTTACGGCCGAACTCGGTGTCCTTGGGCAGCACGCTGACGCAGAACGACTTCTTGCCGCAATCACCGCAGCCTTCGCAGACCAAGGTGTTGATCATTACGCGCTTCTGCGGGTCGACCATCTTGCCGCGCTTGCGGCGGCGACGTTTTTCAGTCGCGCAGGTCTGGTCGTAAATCAGCACGCTGACGCCCTTCACGGTACGCAGGCGCTTTTGCACGTCATCCAGATCCTTGCGGTCAAAGAACTCCACTTCCTTCGGGAAGAGGTAACGCTGGCGCGTCCACTTGGTGATGTCATCACTCAGCAGTGCGATGGTATGCACGCCTTCGCTCAGCACTTGCTGCGCGATCTGCGGCACGGTCAGCGTGCCGTCCACCGGCTGGCCGCCGGTCATCGCCACGGCATCGTTGTAGAGAATCTTGTAGGTGATGTTGACGCCCGCCGCGATCGACTGGCGGATCGCCAGCGAGCCGCTGTGGAAATACGTGCCATCGCCGAGGTTCTGGAACACGTGCTCGGTTTCGGTGAAGGCCGCCTGGCCCGCCCACGTCACGCCTTCGCCACCCATGTGGGTGAAGGTGTCGGTGTCGCGGTTCATCCACGTCACCATGTAATGGCAACCGATACCGGCCAGCGCCCGGCTGCCTTCCGGCACCTTGGTCGAGGTGTTGTGCGGGCAGCCCGAGCAGTAATGCGGCACGCGCGGGAAGTTGGCCCGCGGCAGCGCCAGCTCGCCTTCCTTCGACTCCATCCAGCGCAGCACGTCGCGGATGTGTTCGCTGTCGTGGAACCGCTGAATGCGTTTGGCGATGACGCCGGCGATGCGCGCCGGGGTCAGCTCGCCGGTGGACGGCAGGATCCACTCG
>JACSSF010000190.1 GCA_014879375.1 Lysobacteraceae bacterium | reverse complement strand
GTCACCGGCGTTGTCGGAGGTCTTGGAGGCGACTTCCTTCACCATCTGCGCGCCCATGTTCTCGAACGCATCGGCCAGCTCGATTTCCTTGGCGACGGACACGCCGTCCTTGGTGATGGTCGGTGCGCCGAAGCTCTTCTGCAGCACGACGTTGCGGCCCTTCGGGCCGAGGGTCGCCTTTACGGCGTTGGCGAGGGTGTTGACGCCGCGCACCATGCGCGAGCGTGCGTCTTCACCAAAACGAATGTCTTTGGCAGCCATGTGTGTATTCCTTGATGACTAAATCTGGGGGAGTGATCAGGCGAGGGTGGCGAGGATGTCGTCTTCGCGCACGATCTTGTATTCGGTGCCGCCATCCTTGTAGGCGGAGCCGGCGTACTGACCATAGATGACCTTGTCACCGACCTTCACGCTCATCGGGCGGACCTGGCCGTTGTCGAACACCTTGCCGGTGCCCACGGCGACCACTTCACCCTTGGTCGGCTTTTCCTTGGCGTTGTCGGGGATGACGATGCCGCCGGCGGACAGTTCCTCGGCTTCGATCGGCTTGACCACGATGCGGTCATGGAGCGGCTTGATGTTCATGGGAATCTCTCAAGTAATTGATTGGAAGGGGGAAACCCGGCAATTTTAGCAGTCAGCGCTCAAGAGTGCCAAGCCGCCGGGCGCACGCAGCGCCCTGTCGGGATGCTTTCGAGATGGGGTGGGGTTGGGGGGTTTCAAGGGGCTGTGGACCAAGACGTGCCAGAACTTGGCCAGGATCGGGCGGGTCTTGATACGATCAGCCTGTAGCCCAGATTACTTGACTCAACATTCGGCTTGGCCGTTGTCGTCGGTGGCGGGGATCGGAAGCGCGGTTGTCCAAGGAGTTCCATGTATTTTTCCCGCTACAACCGGCGACATGGCTGGGGTCATGCCCTGCTCTTGTTGGTCACCTTGCCCATGGCCACCACCGCCATGGCGCAGTCTTTCGGCAGCTGCGATTCACGCCTGTTCCTGGCGCAGAACCAGCCAACCACTCTTTCATTGGTCAATACCAACAACAATCCCCTGACCTTTCCTGCGCTGGGCACGGCATCGATCAATTACAACGCGATCGGCTTCAGCCCGACCGATTTTTACCTGTACGGCATGGAGCGCGACACCAACCACCTCGTCCGCATCGCTGCCAACGGCAGCACGACGGACCTGGGAGCGGTGACCGGCTTGCCGTCCGGCGTCAACTACACCGCGGGGGAAATCGGCACTGACGGCTTCTTCTACGTGAAGTCGGGCACCGTCGGAAACACGATGTATCGCATCAACCTGAGCACCCGCGCGGCCACGGCGATCCCGCTTTCCATCGATATCGGGAACATACCGGACTTTGCCTGGTCAGGCGGCTTTCTCTATGGGCGCAAATTCAACTCGGGCGACATTCCGGAACAGCTGTATCGCATCAACCCCGTTACCGGGGCCGTGACGGCCATTGGCCCCACACTCAACGACAACCTGGCATTTGGGGCGATGTTCGGCACCCCGGACGGGGTGTTCGGTGCCTCCAACAATGGCGATTTCTACGAATTCAACCTCACCACCGGTGCTCACACGCTCATTTCGGAGGCGCCGGCCTCCAACAACAACGATGGCGCCCATTGCGTCACTCAAAGCATCAGGTTCGGCGCCGACCTGTCCATCACCAAGACCGATGACGCAACCACGTATCTGCCGGGCGGTGCCGTGGTGTACACCATCGTGGTCCGCAATAGCGGCCCCTTCGGTGCGGCTGGCAATACGGTCACCGATTCGCTGCCCACCGGCATCACCACTGCCAGCTGGACCTGCGGGAGTGCCACGGGAGGGGCAACCTGTGGCGTGGCCAGTGGCACGGGCGCCATCAACGACACGGGGCTGGATCTTCCCGTCAACAGCCAGGTGACCTATACCCTGACCATGCAGGTTCCGAGCAATTTCAGCGGCAACCTCGTCAACACCGCATCGGTGCAGGCGGGTCACTCCAGCAATGACACCAATCCCAACAACAACAGCGCAACGGACACCGATACCCGGGCCGCTGTCGACTTGTCCGTGAGCAAGACCAATACGCCTGGATCCGGCACCAACGGCGACCTGGATCAAGCCAACGACACGCTGACTTCGGGCTCTGCCACGACCTACACCCTTGTCGTGCGCAACCAGGGACCCGGCCATGCCAATCAGTCGATCTTGCGCGATCAACCCAATTCATTGCTGAATTGCACGTCCGCCACTTGCTCGGCGACGGGAAGCGCAGCCTGTCCGACGGCCACCGGCACTGCCTTGTGGAGTGCGCTGAACAGCACCAACGGCATCGCCATCCCGACGCTGCCGGCAGGGGGCGCGGTCAGTTTCATAGTGAGCTGTACCGTGCTGTGACGCGCAGCCCGCGTACCCGCCATCTGCTGCGGGTCTGAGTGTCTGCATCCCGTTTGCGTTGAACGCCCCTTAGCCTGCCAACCCCAATGGGCCGTGCGATATCGTCCAGGACCGCTTGCGGCGGGCCCATGGTGCTCACCGCCGGGATCCCGGATGAATCAACCTGCCTCCTGCGACCTGCATCGCTATCCTTGTCGTGATGTCTTCCCCCGCCCTCGATACCCTCCGCCGCGTCTTCGGCCACACGGCATTCCGCGGCCCGCAGGCCGAGATCGTCGAGCACGTCGCCGGTGGCGGCGATGCGCTGGTGCTCATGCCGACCAGTGGCGGCAAGTCGCTCTGCTACCAGTTGCCCGCCCTGCTGCGCCCCGGTTGCGCGATCGTCGTCTCGCCCTTGATCGCGCTGATGCAGGATCAGGTCGATGCGCTGCGCCAGCTCGGCGTGGCCGCGGCCTGCCTCAACTCCGCGCTGGATGCTGATGCCGCATCGGAGGTCGAGCGCCAGTTGCGCGAAGGCGCATTGGATCTCCTCTACGTCGCGCCGGAACGCTTGCTGACACCACGCTTCCTCTCGCTGCTGGAACGAAGCGACATCGCCCTGTTCGCCATCGACGAAGCGCACTGCGTCTCGCAATGGGGCCACGATTTCCGCCCGGAATATCGCCAGCTCACCCTGCTGCACGAGCGCTGGCCGGACATCCCGCGCATCGCCCTGACCGCCACCGCCGACCCGCCGACCCAGCGCGAGATCGCCGAACGCCTGCAACTGGAAGACGCGCGACATTTCACCAGCACCTTCGACCGGCCCAACATCCGCTACACGGTGGTGCAGAAGGACAACGCGCGTCGCCAGCTGCTGGACTTCCTGCGCGGCCATGCGAACGAAGCCGGCATCGTCTATGCGCTCTCGCGCCGAAAGGTGGAAGAAACCGCCGCGTTCCTGCGCGAGAACGGCGTCAACGCCCTGCCCTACCACGCCGGCATGCCCGCGGAAGTGCGCGCGGCCAACCAGCATCGCTTCCTGCGCGAGGACGGCATCGTGATGGTGGCGACGATCGCCTTCGGCATGGGCATCGACAAACCCGACGTGCGCTTCGTCGCCCACATCGACCTGCCGAAATCGATCGAAGGCTATACGCAGGAAACCGGTCGCGCCGGCCGCGATGGCGAGCCGGCCGAAGCCTGGATGACGTATGGCCTGGGCGATGTCGTGCAACTCGGACAAATGATCGCGCAATCGGATTCGGATGAAGCACGCAAGCGCGTCGAGCAACGCAAGCTGGATGCGCTGGTCGGCTACTGCGAATCGATGGCATGCCGCCGGCAAGTGCTGCTGGCGAATTTCGGTGAAACCTATCCGCCCCCCTGCGGTCATTGCGACAACTGTCTGACGCCGCCCGAAAGCTGGGATGCCTCGCTCGCGGCGCAGAAGGCGCTCTCCTGCGTGTACCGCAGCGGGCAGCGCTTCGGCGCGGGGCATGTGATCGACATCCTGCGCGGCGCGACAAGCGAGCGCATCCGTCAATTCGGCCACGATGCGCTCTCCACCTACGGCATCGGCACCGAGCTCGACGTGCGCGCCTGGCGCGGCGTGTTCCGCCAACTGGTCGCCGGCGGCTGGCTGGCGGTGGATGTCGATGGCCACGGCAGCCTGCGCCTGACCCCGAAGAGCGCGGAGATACTGAAAGACACGCAGCCGGTGATGTTGCGGCGTGAAGCGCCCCGCAAACCGGGCCGCGCATCGGCTGCACGCAACACGGCAACCACCGGGCTCGACCCCGGCTCGCTGCCCCGCTTTGAGGCCCTGCGCGAATTGCGCACCCGCCTGGCCCGCGAGCAAAGCGTGCCGCCTTACGTGATCTTCCACGACCGCACCCTGCGCGAGATCGCCACCTTGCATCCCGCCAGCCTCGGCGAGCTGGCCGAAATCGGTGGCATCGGCAGCAGCAAGCTGGAACGCTATGGCGATGCGGTGCTGGAAGTACTGGCGGAAACCTGACGCGCAATGACGCAGGCCGCATGGCCCATGCAACGCCGCCGAAAACCCGTTAATCCCCCACCCGTTACCCTATGCACATGTCCGTGCTGATCTGCCTGACCACCTGCCCCGACCGCGACACGGCCGATCGCATCGCCAGCGCGCTGGTGGAGGAGCGCCTGGCCGCCTGCGTCAACTGCCTGCCCGGCATCCACAGCACCTATCGCTGGCAAGGCGCGGTCCACCGCGACGACGAACTCCTGCTCCTCATCAAGACCACCCGTGACCGCATGGATGCACTCCGCACGCGCCTGGTCACGCTGCATCCGTACGAACTTCCCGAGCTCCTCGCGGTCGAATCCGCCGACGGACTGCCCGCCTATCTTGATTGGGTGCGTGAACAAACGCGCCCCGCTCCCTGACCGACGACTGCCTGCCATGACCTTCGCCACGCGCATCGCCGCGCTGCTCCTCGCCATCACCAGCCTGCCCGTCTTCGCCCAGGCGATGGACCCGAGCGAACTGCCGCCGGTCGATTCGGTATTCCAGCTATCAGCCAGCGCGCCGGCGCGCGATCGCATCGAAGTACGCTGGAAGATCGCGCCGGGCTATTACCTGTATCGCCATCGCACCAAAGTCGAGGTGCTCGGCAATGGCTACCAGGCCGGCACGCTGCAGATCCCCGCCGGCAAGAAGCATCACGACGAATTCTTCGGCGATGTCGAGACCTATCGCGGCGAATTGAAAGTCACCCTGCCCGGCAAGGCCGCCGCCGGCACCGACGCGCTCGCCCTGCGCGTCAAATACCAGGGCTGCGCCGATGTCGGCGTCTGCTATCCGCCGCAGACCCGCACCGTCAACGTCAGCCTGCCCGCTGGTGGTGGCGATGCATCCGGCGATGCCGGCTTCGCCGCGTTCGGCTCGCGCCTGGGCAGCGGCGCCGGTGGCGCACAAGCGAGCGGAATAGCCACGGGCCAGAACGCCCTGCCCCTGCCGCCCGCACAGGCTTTCAAGGTCGAGGCCATCGCCGATGGCGGCAGCCGCCTGCTGCTGCGCGTCACCCCGGCGCGCGGCTACTACCTGTATCGCGACAAGTTGAAGCTGTCCCTGTCCGGCGCGCAGGGCGTTGCCCTGGGCAAGCCCAGCTACCCGAAGGCCGACGCCTACCGCGACGAATACTTCGGCAACGTCAAGGTGTATTTCGACCAGGTCGAGATCCCGGTACCACTCATCCGCAGCGAGGCCGGCGCGAAGGCGCAGACCGTCACCCTCAATGCCAGCTGGCAGGGCTGCCAGCAGAACGGCATCTGCTACGAGCCGATGAAGAGCAGCTACAAGTTGATGCTGCCTGCCGCCACGTCCACCACCAAGACCGCCGCCGTCGCCACTGCCGCGGCCACGCTAGGACAGATCGACAGCGCATCGACCGCCACGCCTGCCCAGGCAAATGATGCCGATGCCGCATCGAGCGACGGCAACGCCGCGGCGACATCAACGAATCCCGGCAACGATACGGTGCCTGCCTCGGCCAGCGATGCGACCTCAGCCGACGCCCGGACCAGCCCCGCCACGCCCACCGCGCGCGTCGGCCTGCTGGCCGCGCTGCTGCTCGCGCTGGGCGGCGGCCTGATCCTCAACCTGATGCCCTGCGTGCTGCCGGTGTTGTCGCTCAAGGCGCTGTCGCTCGTGCAGAGCGGCGAAAGCCGCGAACACGCGCGTCGCCATGCGCTCGCCTACACGCTCGGCGTGCTGGTCGCGTTCGCCGTGCTCGGCGCGATCGTGCTGGCCTTGCGCGGCCATCTGGTCGAACAAGGCATGGGCTGGGGCTTCCAGCTACAGATGCCGCGCGTGGTCGCGGTGCTGGCGCTGGTCGTGTTCGCCTTCGGCCTGTCGCTCTCGGGCTTGTGGTACGCGCAGCTCGCGGTGCCGCAATCGGGCCTGGCGATGTCGCAACGCGGCGGCTGGCGCGGCGATTTCGTCACCGGCGTGCTGGCCGTGGTGCTGGCGACGCCGTGCACGGCGCCGTTCATGGGCGCGGCGCTGGCCTATGCCTTCCTCGCCCCCGCGCCGGTGTCGATGCTGGTGTTCCTGATGATGGGCCTGGGCCTGGCGTTGCCGTTCCTGCTGATCGGCTTCATCCCCGGCTTCGCGCGCTTCCTGCCCAAGCCCGGCGTGTGGATGGAGACGATGAAGCAGTTGCTCGCCTTCCCGATGTACGCGACCGCCGCGTGGCTGGTGTGGGTGCTGACCCAGCAGCGCGGCGCGGATGCGTTCGGGTTGTGGGCCATCGCCGCCATTGCGCTGGCACTGGCGTTGTGGGCGTGGACGCATGCGCGTCGGCATGGCAAGCACTGGGCGCTGGTGTTGGCCGTCATTGCACTCGCCGGCAGCGTCTGGGCGGTGTACGCGGTCGGCAAGGTCGCGCGCCCCGCGCCCGCCGCCGCGACCTTGGCCGAGGCCGACCACGTCGCCTATTCGCCGGAACTGCTCGCACGCCTGCGCGCCGAAGGCCGGCCGGTGTTCGTCAACATCACCGCCGACTGGTGCGTCACCTGCAAGGCGAACGAACGCGCCGTGTTCTCCCGCGAAGGCTTCCGCACTGCGTTGCGAGAGGCCAATGCCGTGTACATGGTCGGCGACCACACCGATGTCGACCCGAAGATTTCCGCCTTCCTGCGCGAGCACGGTGCGGTCGGCCTGCCGCTGTACGTGGTCTACCCGGCCGGCGGCGGCGCGCCCGGGGTGCTGCCGACGCTGCTGACGCCGACCCTCGCGCGTGATGCCCTGCGCGCGGCCGCCAGCCCGCCATGAAGCGTGAAACCCGCGGCCTGCTGCTGATCGCCGTGGCGGCGGCGCTAGTCGGCACGGTCGCCGCGTTCATCGTCGAAGGCCCGGGGCCGCTGCTGCGTACCGAGGCGGGGCAACGCGCGTTCAACGCCGTGATCCAGCGCGATGCACCGGAAGGCCTGGCCATCGCCCGACGTGGCCAGCCGATGCCGATCCCGAAGGTGTGGACGCTCGCCGGCGAGCGCATCGACCTGCCCGTGCCCAAACGCCGCCCGCTGCTGATCAACGTCTGGGCCACCTGGTGCGGCCCCTGCATCAAGGAAATGCCGGAGCTGGCCGAGTTCGCGCGCGCGCAGGGCCAGGATGGCGTGCAGGTGATCGGCCTGGCCCTGGACGATGCCGCGGCAGTCGCGGCCTGGCTGGAACGCCTGCCTTCGCCCTATCCGCATGTCCGCGACGACGCGGGCCCGCGCGATGCGGGCGTGGTGCTCGGCAATCCCGCCGGCGTACTGCCCTATACGATCCTTGTCGATGCGGATGGCATCGTGCGCAAGCAGCAGGTCGGGCCGTTTCAATCGACTGCGCAAATCGCGCAATGGTCAATTACTGGCAAGAACTGACCCTATTCAGCCATTCGCTCCAGCCAAGCACCGGATCATCGAATTTTTGCGATGCATTCGTGGGTTGATTCGCTGCGTCCGTCACAATCATTTGTGTCGTGCATCACAAATACGGATGCCATGGATGCAAGGACCCATCGCATTTCCGCGGGAATTGTCTTGGCACGCCAGATTCCCCGACGCAGGGAATTTCCATGGCACGGATGTTGCTCCCTTTGCCGGACACTTCCCCCAGCCTTGATCCGCCATGGCCAGCATCTTGCAGTTGCCGCCACCACTCGAACTCGCCATCGGCCTGCTTTCCCCGGCCGAGCAAAGCCATGCCCAGGTGTCGATGCGCGTGCTCGCCGCGCATCTGCCGGCCCCTTGCATGGTGGTGATGAAGGAAGCCGGCGACATCACCCTCAAGCCGGACGAAAACGACGACGGCATCCGCGCGACCAGTGCTTATGGCGAGGTGCGCCTGGAGCGCCCGATGCGCCTGGTGCCTTTGTCGGAAGCCTTGTCGACGCTGATCAACGGCATTCTTTCAGCCACGGGGCAGGTCGTCGGTGAGTCGGTCGCTGTCAGCGCACCCGTCCAGTCGCAGGCCCAGCCTGCCTTGCTGGATGTGTTGCTTCGACGCAATCACCCCGGCCCGCTGGAAATCGTCCTCGCCTCCGGCTGCAGTCTTTTGGTGGACGATCGCTACATCGTCGCGCACCTCTCGGCGCCGGTCGGCCAGCTGCTCCCGGCGTTGATCGACGAGTCCGTCCTGTCGATCCAGCCGATCGCCATGGAAGAGTTCACCCGGCGCACCACCAAGGGGAATGCGCTGCATCCTGTCAGCGTCGAACAACTGTGCTGGGCCCTGCCTGCGCACGGCGACGGGATCCCCGAGCTGGAGCGATGGCATCAGGACGAGCGCGCACGCATCAGCCTGGATACCTGGCCCAACCTTTCCGCCCAGCCTGACGCCGGGAGCTGGCTCGAGATCCTCACCCGACTGCATCGGCACAGCATGAGCATCAGCCAGCTCCGTCACGCTGCCGTGGATGCGGGGATTCCCGCCGCGCGTGCGCGTCATGGCATCTCCCTGCTCCTGACCTACCGGCATGCCCGCATCGCGCTGTATTCGGCGGCCAGGGATTCGCAGGTCGTATCGATCAACCCGCCCAAGCGCACCCACAATCCACCCGCTGGCCTGCTGGGCCGCCTACGCATGCGCTTGCGCGCACTGGCAGCGTGACCATGTCGATCAACGAAGACCGCGACCTGAAGATCGTGTTCGTGGGGCCGCCCGGCGCGGGCAAGTCCACCGCCATCAAGTCCATCAGCGACCTCCCGCCCGTCAGCACCGACGTGCCCGCATCGGATGAAAGCCGCCTGACGACGGTGGCCCTGGATTTCGGCGAAATGGCGCTCGACGGCGGCGACGTGGTCCGCCTGTATGGCGTTCCCGGCCAAGGCCGGTTCGAGTTCATCTGGCCGATGATCTCCGATGGTGCGATCGGCGCGTTGTTCTTCCTCGATGCCCGCCACCCTGCCCCGTTGCAGGAGCTGGACGGCTACTTGGAGAGCTTCGACGAAATGCTCCGCACCACCACCAGCCTGCTGGTGGTGACGCATGTCGACCAGGCCAGGCACGAATACGACATCCAGCGATTCGCGCACCACGTCAAGGAGCGCGGACATCGCATGCCGGTCATCGAAATCGATCCCCGCCAACGCCGCGACGTGCTCTACGCCTTGAACCTGCTGCTTGAACTGCTATCGCCCTCCAACACGGGAACCGCCCATGCTGCTTGATGCCAGTACCGACCAACGCCGCTGGGCGAAATTCTTTCCCCTTGCCCGCGAGGCGGAATGCTTGCAGCAGATGCAGGACACGGTGACATCGATCCCTGGCGCGTACTGCATGGTGCTGTCCAGCCTGGATGGCATGCAGCTGGCCAGCGTCCAGGCCGGACGCCTTGCGAACACCTCCCGCCTCGCCGCGATCACCGGCTCGCTCTGCGGGCTGGGCGAAACGCTGGGCAAGGAGCTTGGGCAGGCGCAATTCCGCGATGTCCTGATCTCGACCGAAGACGGCATCGCCGTGGTCCAGCGACTGCCGGCCCCCGGCAACCGCATGGTGCTGCTGACCGCCGCCAACCATGAGGCCAACGTCGGGATCGTCTCGGCGCAGTCGCGCTACTGCGCCCAGGCCCTGGCCTCCATGGCCTTCATTTCCGGCTGACCCACCCCGTTTCCACCCGTATCCCGTCCCTGACCAAGGGCCGGGGTTCTTTTTCACTGCAAGACCCACTCCAACCAACCTTCAAGGAACTTTAGAAATGGCCAACATCCAAGATTCGCTCGCCGCCCTCATGACCATCGATGGCTGCGTTGCCGCTGCACTGGTCGACTCCAACAGCGGCCTGGTCCTCGGCAAGGCCGGTTCGGGCATCGACCTGGACCTCGCCGGCGCCGGCAACACCGAAGTCGTCCGCGCCAAGATGAAGACGATGAAGAGCCTCAAGCTCAACGAAAGCATCGAAGACATCCTGATCACGCTGGGCACCCAGTACCACATCATCCGTCCGATGAAGAGCAAGGAAGGCCTGTTCCTGTACGTCGTGCTGCTGAAGGATCGCGCCAACCTCGCCCTGGCCCGCATGAAGACGGCCGATGTCGAGAAGGAACTGGTCGTCTGATCCCCGGATCATCGATCGATTCACCCGAAACGACCCGCCATGGCGGGTCGTTTCGTTTACGCTGACCTGCAATGACGCGGGCTTCGACAGCAACTCAAACATACGCTTGAATTTCGCCTAACATCGGCGATCTGGACAGCATCATCGCTTTGGCGCACACTGCCGCCCTTGTCCACTCCGCCCCGGACCATGAGCCGATTGCTGGTGTTACACGGCCCCAACCTGAACCTGCTCGGCACCCGCGAGCCGGCGGTCTATGGCCACACCACCCTCGCGGAGATCGACGCCCGCCTGCGCGAACGTGCCGAACTTGTCGGCATCGGCATCGATTTCCTCCAATCCAACGCCGAACACGTGCTCATCGACCGGATCCAGGCGGCGCGCAGCGACAGCACCCGCTATATCCTGATCAACCCGGCCGCCTTCACCCACACGTCGGTTGCCTTGCGCGATGCTTTGGCGGCGGTGGCCATCCCTTTCATCGAGATCCACCTGTCCAATCCTTATGCGCGCGAGCCGTTCCGCCAGCACAGCTATTTCAGTGACCTGGCCCAGGCCGTGATCTGCGGATTCGGCGCCGATGGCTATCTGCACGCCTTCGACAAGGCGCGCGATGCCTTGGCCACCCCTTCATTCCCCTCTTAATCATTCCCGAGAACCGACATGGACCTGCGCAAGATCAAGAAGCTGATCGACCTGCTGGAAGAATCCAACCTCAACGAAATCGAGATCAAGGAGGGCGAGGAATCCGTGCGCCTGTCCCGCGGCAGCGTCGCCATGCCGATGCCGATGCAAATGGCCGCGCCGATGATGCAGGCCGCGCCGGTCGCCGCGCCGATGCCGATGCAGTCGCCGGTCGATGCCGCCACCGGTGGCGCGCCCAAGCCCGGCCCGGACCTGCCCGCCGGTACGGTGGTGCGATCGCCGATGGTCGGCACCTATTACGCCGCCCCCGCGCCGGACAAGCCGCCGTTCATCACCGTGGGCCAGGCGGTCAAGGTCGGCGACACCCTGGGCATCATCGAGGCGATGAAGATGTTCAACCCGATCGAGGCGGAAGTGGCCGGCACCGTGCTGGCGATCCAGTGCGAAAGCGGCCAGCCGGTCGAGTTCGACCAGCCCCTGTTTGTCATAGGCTGAGGCGGCCGCGATGCTGGATAAAGTCGTCATCGCCAACCGCGGCGAAATCGCGCTGCGCATCCTGCGCGCCTGTCAGACGCTGGGCATCCGCACGGTCGCCGTCCACTCCACGGTCGATCGCAACCTCAAGCACGTGGCGATGGCCGATGAATCGGTCTGCATCGGCCCGGCCCCATCCAGCGAGAGCTACCTCAACATGCCGGCGATCATCGCCGCCGCCGAGGTCACCGACGCGCAGGCGATCCATCCCGGCTACGGCTTCCTGTCCGAGAACGCCGACTTTGCCGAGCGGGTGGAGGAATCGGGCTTCGTCTTCATCGGCCCCAAGGCCGAGACCATTCGCCTGATGGGCGACAAGGTGGAAGCGATTCGCGCGATGAAGGCCGCGGGCGTGCCCTGCGTGCCCGGCAGCGGCGGCCCGCTGGGCGACGATGGCGAGGAAAACCTGCGCATCGCCAGCGAGATCGGCTACCCGGTCATCGTCAAGGCGGCGGGCGGCGGCGGCGGGCGCGGGATGCGCGTGGTGCATACCGAGGCCGCGCTGCTCAACGCCATCGCCACCACCAAGAGCGAAGCCAAGGCCGCGTTCGGCAACGACATGGTCTACATGGAGAAGTTCCTCGAGAACCCGCGCCACGTGGAGATCCAGGTGCTGGCCGACGGCCAGGGCGGCGCGATCCACCTGGGCGAGCGCGATTGCTCGATGCAGCGTCGCCACCAGAAGGTGGTCGAGGAAGCGCCTGCGCCGGGCATCACGCCCGAGCAGCGCGCGGAGATCGGCAAGGTCTGTGTGGAGGCCTGCCTGCGCATCGGTTATCGCGGCGCAGGCACGTTCGAGTTCCTGTACGAGAACGGCCGCTTCTACTTCATCGAAATGAACACCCGCATCCAGGTGGAGCACCCGGTGACGGAGATGGTGACCGGCATCGATCTGGTGCGCGAGCAGCTCAACATCGCCGCCGGCCGCAAGCTGACCATCAAGCAGGAAGACGTGGTGCTGGAAGGCCATGCCATCGAGTGCCGCATCAATGCCGAGGATCCGGAGACGTTCATGCCCTCGCCGGGCCTGATCACGCATTTCCACTCCGCTGGCGGCCCCGGCGTGCGCGTGGACTCGCACGTGTACGAAGGCTATCGCGTGCCGCCCAACTACGACTCGATGATCGGCAAGCTGATCGTGCACGGCCCCGACCGCGAGACCGCGATCGCCCGCATGCGCGTGGCGCTGTCGGAAATGGTCGTGGACGGCATCAAGACCAACATCCCGCTGCAGCAGCGCATCCTCGCCGATGCCGGTTTCGCCGCCGGCGGGCAGAACATCCACTACCTTGAAAAGCGCCTTGCCGAAAGCAAGGAGCGTTCGCTGAAACTCAGCTGATGCCCTGGCTGCAGCTGACCTTGCCGGTATCGCAGGCCGAGCATCCGCGCTTTGAATCGGCGCTGGAGGATGCGGGCGCGCTATCGGTGACGCTGGCCGATGCCGATGCCGAAACGCCGGACGAGCAGGCCATCTTCGAGCCCGGCGTCGGCGAAACGCCGCTGTGGCAGCAGATGATGCTGACCGCGCTGTTCGAAGGCGATACCGATGTCGAGTGGCTGCTGTCAGAGCTGAGCACGCTCGATGGCGCGCTGGATTGGTCGAAGGCGCAGCTCGAGATCGTCGAGGACCAGGATTGGGAACGCGCGTGGCTGGACCAGTTCCAGCCGATGCGCTTCGGCAAGCGGACCTGGATCGTGCCGTGGAACCACGACCTGCCGGTCGAGGCGCTGCTGGAGGATGCCGCAGTCGTGCGGCTCGACCCGGGCCTCGCATTCGGCTCTGGCACCCATCCCACCACCGCGCTGTGCCTGCAATGGCTGGATGGCCTGACCGATGCGGAGAAGCTGCGCGACATCGACCTGCTCGATTTCGGCTGCGGCAGCGGCATCCTCGCGCTCGCCGCGATCAAGCTGGGCGCGCGCCACGCGGTCGGCATCGACAACGACCCGCAGGCACTCGTCGCCACCCGCGACAACGCCGAGCGCAATGGCCTGGCCGAGCAGATCGACGTGTTCGCGCCCGCCGAGGCGCCCACGCGCACGTATCCAGTGGTCGTCGCCAACATCCTCGCCGCCGCACTCGACCACCTGGCCGAGACGATCAGCGCGCAGGTTGCGCCGGGCGGGCTGCTCGCGATGTCCGGCATCCTGCAGGGACAGGAAGACGAACTGTTGCTGCGCTACGCGCCGTGGTTCGAGCAGCTTGAAGTCGCCCGGCAGGAAGACTGGGTGCGCATCAGCGGCCGGCGCCGCGGTTAAGCTGCGCGCATGGCCGCAGAGACCCCGACCGCCAACGCCCCCAGCTTCGCCGCCCTGCGCGGCACCCGCCCCCGCGCAGGCAAGTGGATCTGGCTGGGCATCGGCGTGCTCATCGTGACCTTGGTCGCGATGTTGCTGGTGGCCGGCCGCAACACGCTGGCCAGCGATGCGCGCACCCGCCCGCTGGCCGAGCGCACCTGCGCCTGGCTTGGTTGCACCCTCACGCCGTGGCAAGACCTGCAGGCATTTCGCCTGCTGGAAAGCGACATGCACGCGGATCCCGCGCTGCCCGGCGCGCTGCGCGTGCAGGCCGGCTTCATCAACGATGCGCCCTGGCCGCAAGCGTGGCCGGCGCTGGTGTTGACGCTCTCCGATGCCAACGGGCAGCCGCTCGCGCGACGCGCCCTCGCGCCCGCCGACTATCTGGATGGCCAGCATCCCGCGCTGATCGGTGCCGGCCAGACCGCCAGCGTGCAGTTCACCGTGCGCGAGCCGGCACGCGCCGCGGTCGCCTTCCACTTCACCTTCCAGCCGCTCGCCTCGCCCGCGCGCTGACGCACCCATTCAGCGCATCGGCCGCCGCCACGCGCTAGACTGCGTGCCCGCTCGCGCTTTCGTCCGCCAGCGGCCGTCAGGGGGAAGGCAAAAACCGTGCAGAACCGCTCATCCACATCGCACACGCCGCTGCGTGAGCATGTCTCGCAATCCATCCGCCGCTACCTCGGCGATCTGGATGGCTGTGGTGCCCACAACCTGCATGAGGTCGTGCTGCGCGAAGTCGAAGTTCCGCTGTTCGTCGAAGTGCTAAATCATTGCGAAGGCAACCAGAGCCGCGCGGCGGACCTGCTGGGCATCCATCGCGCCACCTTGCGCCGCAAGCTGCGCGATTACGGCATCGACTGAGCCCATGCCCGCCGCTGTGGTTGCGGGCGCGGCTTTATAATTCGCGTTTCCCACCGCAGCAGCCCATTCCATGTCCTTGCAGCCTGTCTTCGGCGAGCCCCGCCGCATTCGCCGCGCGCTCCTTTCCGTTTCCGACAAGACGGGCCTGGTCCCGCTGGCGCAGGCGCTGGCCGCGCAGGGCGTCGCGCTCGTCTCCACCGGCGGCACGGCCAAGGCGCTGCGCGAAGCGGGCCTGGCCGTCCAGGACGTGAGCGAAGTCACCGGCTTCCCGGAAATGATGGACGGCCGGGTCAAGACGCTGCATCCCAAGGTGCACGGCGGCCTGCTCGGCCGTGCCGGCACCGATGATGCGGTGATGGCCGAGCACGACATCGCGCCGATCGACCTGCTGGTACTGAACCTCTACCCGTTCGAGGCGGTGTCGAAGAAGCCCGGCGTCACCTTCGACGAGCTGATCGAGAACATCGACATCGGCGGCCCGGCGATGCTGCGTTCGGCGGCGAAGAATTCCGCACGCGTCGCCGTCGCCACCGACCCGACGCAGTACGCGCCGATCATCGAGGAAATGCACGCCCACGATGGCGCGCTGTCCGGCCAGACGCGCTGGCGGCTGTCGGTCGCCGCGTTCAACAACGTCGCCCGGTACGATGCACGTATCAGCGACCTGCTGTCGTCGCTGGGCGACGACGGGGATGTCGCCACCTTCCCCGCGCAGACCAACGGCAACTTCGTCAAGGTGATGGACCTGCGCTACGGCGAGAACCCGCACCAGCAAGGCGCGTTCTACCGCGACCTGTGGCCGGCCGCCGGATCGCTCGCCACCTTCACCCAGCTGCAAGGCAAGGAACTCAGCTTCAACAACCTAGCCGATGCCGATGCCGCGTGGGAATGCGTGCGCCAGTTCGATGCGCCGGCCTGCGTCATCGTCAAGCACGCCAATCCGTGCGGCGTGGCCACGGGCGTTGCCCCGGGCGATGCCTACGAGCTCGCCTACGCGACCGATCCGACCTCCGCCTTCGGCGGCATCATCGCCTTCAATACCCGGCTGGATGCGGCGACGGCCAAGACCATTCTGGATCGCCAGTTCGTCGAGGTGCTGATCGCGCCGGACTACGACGAGGCGGCGATTGAATACGCCAAGAAGAAAGCCAACGTGCGCGTGCTGCGCATCCCGATGGCCCCGCGCAGCGCGGGCTTCATCGACGTCAAGCGCGTCGGCTCGGGGCTGCTCATGCAGACCGCCGACGACCGTGAAGTGACGCGCGAAGAGTTGAAGGTCGTCAGCAAGCTCGCCCCCACCGACAAGCAGATGGACGACCTGCTGTTCGCGTGGCGGGTGGCGAAGTTCGTCAAATCCAACGCGATCGTCTACGCCAAGGATCACCGCACCATCGGCATCGGCGCGGGACAGATGTCGCGCGTGGTCAGCGCGAAGATCGCCGGCCTCAAGGCCGAGGAAGCGGGGCTGATCGTGCCCGGCTCGGTGATGGCGAGCGATGCGTTCTTCCCGTTCCGCGACGGCATCGACGCCGCGGCCGAAGCCGGCATCAAGGCGGTGATCCAGCCGGGCGGCTCGATGCGCGACAACGAGGTCATCGCCGCTGCCGACGAGCATGGCCTGTCGATGGTGTTCACCGGCGTACGCCACTTCCGTCATTGAGGACATGCGCATGAAAGTGCTGGTGATCGGATCGGGCGGCCGCGAACACGCGCTGGCGTGGAAACTGGCGCAATCGCCGCGCGTGGATGAAGTCATCGTCGCGCCGGGCAATGCCGGCACCGCGCGCGAACCCCGATGCCGCAACGTCGCCGTCAATGCCACCGACATCGACGGCCTCGTCAACCTGGTCCGCGAGGCAGGCATCGATGTCACCGTGGTCGGCCCCGAGGCGCCGCTCGTGGCGGGCGTGGTTGATCGTTTCCGCAAGGAAGGCCTGCGCATCTTCGGCCCCACCGCCGCCGCCGCGCAGCTGGAGGGCAGCAAGGCCTATGCGAAGGATTTCCTTGCCCGCCACGGCATTCCCACCGCGCATTACGCCGTGCATGACGATGTCGATGCCGCGCTCGCCGATGTGCGCGCGAAAGGCGCACCCATCGTCATCAAGGCCGACGGCCTCGCCGCCGGCAAGGGCGTGATTGTCGCGATGACGTTGATTGAGGCCGAAGCCGCCATCCGCGACATGCTGGCCGACAACGCCTTCGGCGCCGCGGGCAGCCGCGTGGTGATCGAGGAATTCCTGGATGGCGAAGAAGCCAGCTTCATCTCGATGGTCGATGGCAAGACCGCGTTGCCGATGGCGACATCGCAGGACCACAAGCGCGTCGGCGATGGCGATACCGGCCCCAACACCGGCGGCATGGGCGCGTACTCGCCCGCGCCCGTGGTCACGCCTGACGTGCATGCGCGCGTGATGCGCGAAATCGTCAACCCGACCGTCGCCGGCATGATCAAGGACGGCATCCCGTTCACGGGCTTCCTCTATGCGGGCCTGATGATCGACAAGAGCGGCGCGCCGAAAGTCATCGAGTTCAACGTGCGCTTTGGCGACCCGGAAACGCAGCCGGTGATGTTGCGCCTCGACAGCGATCTGCTGGACCTGGTCGAGGCTGCCATCGATGGTCGCCTCGATGAAACCCGCGCGCACTGGAACCCGCAGAGCTCGCTGGGCGTGGTGATGGCCGCGCAGAACTATCCGGGCATGCCGCGCACCGGCGACATCATCCACGGGCTGGATGCCGCGCTACCCGCCGACAGCAAGGTCTTCCACGCCGGCACCGGCTTTGATGGCGATGGCAACGTCATCACCAGCGGCGGCCGCGTGCTGTGCGCGTGTGCGCTTGGCGACACCGTGGCGGAAGCACAACGTGCGGCGTATGCCGCGGTGGACAAGATCAGTTGGGAAGGCGAGTTCCACCGCTCGGATATCGGGTGGCGGGCGATTGGGCGTAGCGCGGATTGAGTGTGGTGCGTCGCTTCCATGACAAGACAGCGACCGCATGAACTATCTCGCCCACACCTGGCTGGCTCGACAAAGCGACGAAGCATTGCTGGGCGGCCTGCTCGGCGACTTCGTGCATGGCAACGTCGTGCTGCTGGATTGGCCACCGGAGGTTCGCTCGGAAATCCTGCTGCATCGACGCATCGACCGCTTCACTGACACGTATCCGGCGGTGACTGCCGCACGCGCAGGCTTTGGTGACTTGCGTCGTTATGCCGGCATCGTGCTGGATGTGTATTTCGACCATCTGCTGGCACGCGACTGGCTGCGCTGGAACGACACGCCGTTGTCAGAATTCACCGCGCGCGTGTATCGCGTACTGGATGAGTACCGTGAGCTGCTCCCCCCCCGCTTGAAACGCATCACGCCGCACATGGCCGCCGAGGATTGGCTGGGCAGCTATCGGGAACGCGACAGCGTGGACAGCGCGATCCGTGGCATCAGCATGCGACTTTCGCGCAATGGCGACAAGCTGCGGGCCTGCCTGCCCGTGCTGCGTACACACGAGGCCGAAGTGGATGCGGCCTTCGAAGTGTTTTTTCCCGAACTGATCGAGGCCACCGCCGCCATGCGTGCCGTGATCCGTGACGAGGCCGACTCGGGACATTGATCTGGTCGATGTCGCATCGCCCGCATTTGCGCGATCATGCACGCAGTCAAGCCACTCAGCCAGGAACGTACCGTGACCCACGGCCTTGTCATCCGCGAGTTCGAAGACAACCTCGCCGGCGACTTCCACGACATCAACGCCGAATGGATCACCGGCATGTTCCGGCTGGAAGCCACTGATCGCGACGTGCTGGAAAACCCACGCGCGCGCATCATCGAACCGGGCGGGCAGATCCTGTTTGTCGAGGCCTCCGGCGTGGGCATCGTCGGTGCTTGCGCGTTGCAGAAGACCGGCCCCACCAGTTTCGAGTTGACCAAGATGGGGGTGCGCGAATCCGCGCGCGGCCTGAAGGCGGGCGAGTTTCTGCTGGCTGCCGTCATCCAGCGTGCCGAGGAGCTTGGCGCCGACACGCTTTACCTGCTGACCAACGCGAGATGCGCGGCGGCCATCCACCTGTACGAGAAGCTCGGCTTCCAACATGACGCAGAGATCATGGCAAAGTACGGCGCGCGATATGAGCGCTGCGACGTGGCGATGCGCTACGTCGGCCAATAACAACTGCAACCACCAAGACCATCAAGCCGCGCTATCCTCCGCCCAACCCCGGGGGACTCATGGCCCACTCGCAATTCGACCTGCTCCGCCAACGCCGCTTCCTGCCTTACTTCTTCGTGCAGGCGCTGGGCGCGTTCAATGACAACGTGTTCCGTCAGGCGATCATCGGCCTGCTCGGCGCGATGGCCGTGGCTGGCACTATCGATCCCGAATTGCGCGGCACCTACACGCAACTGGCGCCGGCAATCTTCATCCTGCCCTACTTCCTGTTCTCGGCATTGGCCGGGCAATTCGCCGAACGCACCGACAAGGCGCGCCTGATTCGCATCACCACGGCGATGGAGATCGCCATCATGTCGGTCGCGGCGATCGGCTTCTGGTTGCAGTCGATGCCGATCTTGTTGGCCGCGCTGTTCGCCACCGGCATGCAGAGCACGCTGTTCGGCCCGGTGAAATATTCCATCCTGCCCGCCGTGCTGAAACCGGAAGAACTCACCGGCGGCAACGGGCTGGTGGAGATGGGCACGTCCATCTCGATCCTGATCGGCATGCTGGTCGGCGGGATGATCTTCGCGATGGGTGGCGATGCCGCGCCGATGATCGCCGCAGCCCTGGTGATCGCACTCGCCATCGCCGGCAACCTGGTGAGCCGGATGATTCCGTCGGTGCCGTCGGTCACGCCGGACCTCACGATCGACTGGAACCTGTGGCGCGAATCACTGGCCGTGTGGCGCCTTACTCGCAAGCAACTGGCGGTGAGGAATTCCGTGCTGGGCGTCAGCTGGTTCTGGTTCATCGGCACGGTGTTGACCGGCAACCTGCCGGTGTATGCGGAAACCTATCTCGGCGGCTCGCAGACCTTGTATGTGTTCGTGCTGGCAGTGTTCTCAGTCGGCGTGGGCGTGGGCTCACTGCTGTGCGAGAAACTCTCAGGCCGCGTGGTGGAGATCGGTCTGGTGCCGCTCGGCGCGCTGGGCATGAGCGGCTTCCTGCTGGACCTGTATTTCGCAAGGCCCGTCGCGGCAACGGCATCAAACCTGGATGTACTAGGCTTCATCGCTCAGCCGGGCAGCTGGCGCGTGGTGATGGATCTTGCCGGCATTGGCGTCTTCTCCGGCTTCTTCGTGGTGCCGCTGTTCGCGCTGATCCAGAGCCGCACGCCGCGCGGTGAAATCTCCCGCGTCATCGCCGGCATGAACATCCAGAACGCGATCTTCATCGTGCTGGCGGCAGTCGGCGGCATCGTGCTGCAGGATTATCTTGGCTGGACGATCCCGCAGCTGTTCCTCGCACTCGCCATCGCCGGCGTGCTGGTGTCGCTGTGGATCTTCAGCATCGTGCCCGAGTTCGCGATGCGCTTCGTCAGCTGGCTGCTGGTGCGCACGCTGTATCGGTTGCGCGTGCACGGCGTGGAGCGCTTCGTCCCGGACGAAGGCCCGGCGCTGATCGTCAGCAACCACGTCAGTTACATGGATGCGCTGATCCTCTCCGGCGTAACCCCGCGGCCGGTGCGCTTCGTCATGTATTACAAGATCTTCAGCATCCCGGTGATGTCGTGGATCTTCCGCACCGCGCGCGCGATCCCGATCGCCGGCGCACGCGAGAACCCCGAACTGATGCAAAAGGCCTTCGACGAGATCGATGCCGCGCTCGCCGCGGGTGAACTGGTCGGCATCTTCCCCGAGGGCGCATTGACCAAGGATGGCGACATCGCGGCGTTCAAGTCGGGCGTGGAACGCATCCTGCAGCGCGCCGCTGACGCGGGCCACCCGGTCCCGGTGGTGCCGATGGCGCTGCGCGGGATGTGGAGCAGCATGTGGAGCAAGCGCGACTCGCGACTCCGGCGGATGCGCCTGCCGCGGCGCTTCCGCGCGCATGTGGAAGTGGTCGCCGGCCCGCCCGTTACCGGCGCCGACATCACCGCAGAAATGCTGGAAGACAAGGTGCGTGCATTGCGGGGCGATGCCGCCTGAGGTTGCACAGGCCGCACGGTTGCTGCGAACATCGGGACGAGGCCAGCGTGGGCTGGCACGCATCCGGGGAATCGGAATCCATGAACAGCGTCAACGGCAACATCCCGAACCACATGGCGTGGACCATCGTGTCCACCATTATCGCCACCCTGACTTGCTGCCCACTCGGCCTGATCGGCATCGTCGGCATCGTCTTCTCCAACAAGGTCAACTCACTGGTGGCCGCGGGCGACATCCCCGGTGCGATGCGCGCCTCGGGCACCGCCAAGACCTGGGCGATCGTCGCCAGCGTGCTGGCCGTGATCGGCATCATCTTCAGTGCCTGGTTCTGGATGGCAGGCGGGATGAGTGCCTACATGGACGCCATGCAGGCCGCACAAGGCGGTTCGTGATCCACGACGATGCACTGGCCCACCATCCGGCGCCGCTTCGGCGGGCCGGATGGTGGGCCGGCGGTGTTGCCCTTGCCATCCCCGCCATCGTCATGCTGCGATGGCATGACCCGAACGCGGCCGACAGCCCGTTCGCGCCTTGCCTCTTCCACACGTTCACCGGGTTCTGGTGCGCCGGCTGCGGCATCACCCGCGCGTTGCATGCACTGGTGCATGGCGATGTCGCCCGCGCGTTCGCGATGAACCCGTTGGCGATGTTGCTGCTGCCCTTCGGCGTGCTGGCCTTCGCCTGGGGCGGCGGCTTGCGTCCGGCCTGGGCCGCGCCGATCATCACTATTTTGTCCAAACCGATGCTATGGGTGGCGGTGATTCCCACCTACTGGATCCTGCGCAACCTGCCGTGGGCGCCCTTCAGCTGGATGGCGCCGGGCTGAGCCTCAGGCGCGTTCGCCCGCGACCCAACACTCGATCAACCAGCGCGATATCGACAGCGGCGGCGACACGCGCAGCGGCGCATCCTCGCGATCTTCCGCCAACGCGGCCTCGACGTCCGCGCGCGTGAACCAGCGCGCGTCTTCCAGCTCGTCCTGCGCGGTCTGCGGCACCTCGCCTTCCGCGTCGGCGATGAAGCCGAGCATCAGCGAGCCCGGGAACGGCCACGGCTGCGAGGCGAGATAGCGCGAACGATGCACGCGCACGCGACTTTCCTCCCACACTTCCCTTGCAATCGCGGCTTCCAGCGATTCGCCGGGCTCGACGAAACCGGCCAGCGTCGAATAACGCCGCGCCGGCCATGACGCCTGCCGACCCAGCAGCAAGCGCTCGCCGTCACTGACTGCGACGATCACCGCCGGATCGGTGCGCGGGTATTCAACGCGGCCGCAATGACCGCAATCGCCCTGCCAGCCGCCGCGCGAAAACATCAGCGCGTGGCCGCAGTTGGGGCAGAAACGATGCGTGCCGCGCCAGTGCAACACTGCGCGCGCCTGCGCAAACAAGGTGGAATCAAACGCGGGCCATTGCAGGGCGGCGCTGCGCAGGTCGATGCGCGCGTCGTCATCGCCGAACGGCGTGTCGCGCGATGCAGCGAACCACGCGTCATCGCCATGACGGCCGAGGAACACCGCATCAACGGGTGCACCGATGTCGGCGCGGAGTCGGCCATCGCCATCCACCGCCACCTGCCCACGTGCATCCAGCAGCAGGCAATGCGATGTCGCACGCAGGGCGTCGAGTTTGGCCGCATCGGCCCGCCATTCGTCGGCGCGATCCAGCGGCTCGGCGACGAAAGCGAAACCGGGCGTCATCGATCAGACAGTGAACGAGGAGCCGCAGCCGCAGGTGGTCTTGGCGTTGGGGTTGCGGATGGAGAACTGCGCGCCGGCCAGGGTCTCGGTGTAATCGACCGTCGCCTCCATCAGGTATTGCAGGCTGAGCGGATCGACCAGCAACGTCACGCCATCGGTGACGACGGCAAGGTCGTCCTCGGCCTGGTTCTCGTCGAACTCGAAGCCATACTGGAAGCCGGAGCAGCCGCCGCCCTGGATGTAGACGCGCAGCTTGAGGTCGGCGTTGCCTTCCTCG
>JACSSF010000185.1 GCA_014879375.1 Lysobacteraceae bacterium | reverse complement strand
AACCCGGACGGCGTCATCAAGACGATGGAAGTGCACGACAACAGCATCGCCCGCGACGTCACCGAGACCCTGCGCAAGCTGCAGGCCGCCCAGTACGTCGCCAACCACGACGGCGAAGTGTGCCCCGCCAAGTGGAAGGAAGGCCAGAAGACGCTGAAGCCTTCACTCGACCTGGTCGGCAAGATCTGATTACAGCTACTGCGCTCGCGGAGGCTATGCCGCTGCGCTTGCTCGAAAGGGTCATGGACTCTCGGTCCACTCCCCTTTCTCTGCAGCTTGCGACTACGCCTGCGCATCGCTCGTGACGCTGTAGTCCGTTGCAATAACCCGCCCTCTCCGTTCTTCGGAGAGGGTTGGGAAGAAGGTGATGTCGCTTCATCGCATACCTTGTTCCCAGCCCTCTCGACGCTACCCGTGCCGATGGCGCGATGGTCTTGCCTACCCGATTTTCGATTCATCGCTTCGCACTTCCCACATTATCTTCAGGAGTCCGACATGCTCGACCACGAACTCAAGGCCCAGCTGGCCGCCTACCTTGAACGCCTGCAGGCACCGCTGACACTGATCGCCACGCTCGATGCCACCGAGACCAGCCGCGACATGCGCGCCCTGCTGGATGACATCGTCGATGCCGGCGCGGGCCGGATCGCCTTGAAGGATGCCGGTGAAGCGGGTGTCGAGCCCGGCAGCCGCCTGCCCAGCTTCCGCATCACCCGCGACGACGCCGACATTGGCGTGGAGTTCGCCGGCCTGCCGCTGGGCCACGAGTTCACGTCCTTGGTGCTCGCACTGCTGCACGTCGGCAAGCATCCGCCCAAGTTGCCGGAAGATGAGATCATTCGCATCAAGTCGCTGGAAGGCACCGGCCCCGACAGCGAGCTGCACTTCGAGACCTTCTTCTCGCAGTCCTGCCAGAGCTGCCCGGACGTGGTGCAGTCGCTCAACACGATGGCGGCGCTCAACCCACGTATCCGCCACAGCGCGGTCGATGGCGCCGCGTTCGCGGAAGAGATGGAAGAGCGCGGCGTGATGGCCGTGCCCACCGTGCTGCTGAACGGTGAACCGTTTGGCACCGGCCGCATGGGTCTTGCCGAGATCATCGCCAAACTCGACACCGGCGCAGGCGAGAAAGCCGCGCAGGCGATCAGCGAAAAGGCCGCGTTCGATGTGCTCGTCGTGGGTGGCGGCCCCGCGGGCGCCGCCGCGGCGATCTACGCCGCGCGCAAGGGCATCCGCACCGGCGTGCTGGCCGAGCGTTTCGGTGGGCAGGTGCTGGACACGCTCGCCATCGAGAACTTCATCTCGGTCAATCACACCGAAGGCCCGCAGATGGCCACCGCGCTTGAAGCACACGTCGCCGATTACGACGTCGACGTGATGAACCTGCAGCGCGCGGAAAAGCTCGAAACGGTCGATGGCGGCTTCCGTCTCACCACCGCGAGCGGCGCGACCTTGCAGGCGAAGTCGGTGATCCTTTCGACCGGCGCGCGCTGGCGCAAGATGGGCGTACCCGGCGAAGACCAGTACATGACCAAGGGCGTCGCGTTCTGCCCGCACTGCGACGGCCCGCTGTTCAAAGGCAAGGGCGTGGCGGTGATCGGCGGCGGCAACTCGGGCGTCGAGGCGGCGATTGACCTTGCCGGCATCGTCGGCCACGTCACCCTGATCGAGTTCGACGCCAAGCTGCGCGCCGACGAAGTGCTGCAGGCCAAGCTGCGCAGCCTGCCGAACGTCCGCATCATCACCTCGGCGATGACGACCGAGGTCGTGGGCGATGGCAGCAAGGTCACTGGTCTCGTGTACGAAGACCGCACCAGCGGCGAGAAGCATGAGGTCGCGCTCGAAGGCATCTTCGTGCAGATCGGTCTGCTGCCAAACACCGAGTGGCTGAAGGACAGCGGCGTGGCCTTGAGCCCGCGCGGCGAGATCGTCATCGATGATCGTGGCGCGACGTCCCTGCCTGGCGTGCTGGCGGCCGGCGATGCGACCACGGTGCCGTACAAGCAGATCGTGATCGCGATGGGCGCCGGGGCGACCGCCTCGCTTTCCGCGTTCGACCACTTGATCCGCAGCTCGGTGCCGGCGGCCGAGCAGGCGCAAGCCGCGTGAACCTGCGCGACCTCAAGTACCTGGTGGCGTTGGCCGATCATCGCCACTTCGGCAAGGCGGCCGAGGCGAGCTTCGTCAGCCAGCCCACGCTCTCCACCCAGATCAAGAAGCTGGAGGAGGAGCTGGGCGTGCAGCTGTTCGAGCGTGCGCCGCGCAAGGTGATGATGACGCCGGTCGGCCGCGAAGTCGTCGCGCGTGCACGCGGCATCGTGGGCGAGGTCGAATCGATGCGGGATCTCGCCCGCCGCAGCCAGGACCCGGAATCGGGCACGTTGCGGCTCGGTGCGTTCCCGACCCTCGCGCCCTATTTCCTGCCGCATGCGGTGCCGGCGTTGCAGAAGCGGTTCCCGCGCCTTGAACTGCTGCTGGTCGAGGAAAAGAGCGATGCACTGATCGCGCAGCTGCGCGAAGGCCGCATCGACGCAGCCCTGCTCGCGCTGCCGATCCACGACGACCAGCTGCATGCGGAGCCTCTCTTCGACGAACCCTTCCTGCTCGCCACGCGCGAGGATGGCGCCTTCGCTGATCGCGGCAGCATCGGCATCAACGAGCTGGACGACCAGACGCTGCTATTGCTGGAAGACGGCCATTGCCTGCGCGACCAGGCGCTGGATGTCTGCCGCTTGTCCGGCGCGCATGAGAAAGCCGGCTTCCGCGCCACCAGCCTGGAAACGCTGCGACAGATGGTTGCCGCCGGGGCGGGCATCACCCTGCTGCCTGCACTGGCCACGCGCCCGCCGATCGCACAGCCGGACCATTTGCGCCTGATCCAGTTCGCGGGCGAAGCGCCGAGTCGCAGCATCGCGCTGGTCTGGCGCAAGAGTTCGGCGATGGGCGAGCTACTGGGCGACATCGCGCAAACATTGCGCACGCTATCGTCGGGCCTTCTCAACGACTGACAAGGCCGCATGGCCCGTACCCGCCACATCGCCTTGGGACTGGCCGCAGCCGGCATCCTCATGGGTATTGGTGGCTGGTGGTGGGCACGACATACGCCCGAGCCACGGCTGCGCGACCCCGCGATGATCGCCGCGTCAATGCAGCCCGCGCATGCGCCGTTCGTCGCCCGCCAGCGCACGGTCGCGCCGGGTTGCCCCATGCCGACGCCCCTCGCCACGCCCGAATCGCCTGCGCAATCCCCGGTACCTACAGACCTTGCGCCGTTCAGGCACGGCGATGCCCGTTTGCAGCCGCTGGCGGGTTTCAGTGTCGATGCACGCGTGCTGTCGTCGCGGACCTACACGCAGGACCGCGAAGCCGAGTTCGCCCCGATCGACCTCGCCCTCGGCTGGGGACGGATGCGCGATGACGACGTGCTGGCGATGCTGCAGGTCGGCCAGCAGAATCGCTGGTACTTCACCCGCTGGGATCGCGCGCCGCCGATCCCGATCAGCCAGGTGCGCTTTGAGAGCGCCAACATTCACATGATCCCGGCCAACCGCGACATCGCCACGGCACTGGCCGCGATCCAGCCCGGACAGCGCGTGCGCATCGATGGCTGGCTGGTCGAGGTGCGGGCGAAGGACGGCTGGCGCTGGCGCAGTTCGACGACGCGCGACGATCACGGCCCGGGCGGCTGCGAGGTGATCCAGGTGTGCAGCGTCGCGGTCGAGTGACGCTTACCCGCTGCGCGAGCGACGGATCGGCTTGAGCCCGGCGACGAAGATGCCCGCCATCGTGACCAGCAAGCCCAGCCATTGTCGCGGCGAGGTCGGGTGATCCAGCAACACCACGTCCAGCAGGTAGGCCACCATCGGCTGGAACAGCAGCAGCAAGCCGACCATCGCCACCGACAGCACCGCGATGGAGCGCGAGATCAATATCCAGCTGAGGCAATGCCCGATCGCCGCAAGGGTGAGCAGGATCCAGAACGACTTCCATGACGGGATCGCAAACGATGCGCCTTCGGCCATCCCCATCATACCGAGGCAAGTCGCGGAACCAAATGCCGCCAGGCACAGCACCTGCTCGACCGGTGCCCGCTTGGAGGTGACCGCGGCCTCCGCCTGCGAGCGCTTGATGCCGATGTTGTACGCCGCATAGGCCACGCCCGTGCCAAGGCCCAGCCACACGCCCCAGCGGTATTCGTCGGGGAGCGTCGCCCAGCCGCCGCCGAGCAGCAGCCACAGGCCGAAGAAGGCCAGCAGCACGCCGAAGATGAAACGCGGGGTGAGCTTCTCGCCGAAGAACAGCACGCCCGCCAGCGCCATGAAGAACACCTGCGCGTTGGCCAGCAGCGTGGACAGGCCCGGGCCGACGAGCAGGATGCTCCGGTGCCACATCCACAGATCCACCGCAAAGGCGACCGAAGGCAGCGCGATCCACGCCCACGCCTTCTTCGACAATGGCTGCCAGCCGTGGCGGAACTGCACCAACAAGGCCAGCAGGATGCCGGAGAGGAACATCCGCCAGAACGCCGAGACCGTGGGCGGCGTGTCGGCGAAACGCACCATCAGCCCGTTGGTGCCGATGATCGCCGCGCCGATCAGCAGCTGGACGATGGCGGCGCGGCGTTGGGCGTTGTCCGGCAAGGCCGCGGCACTCATTCCGTCAGCCAGCCTTCGTCGTCTTCATCGGCTTCCACGGGGCCGGCCGCGTCGTTCACCAGCGGCAGCGTCTGCAGCAGGGCTTCGGCCTCGGCGTACCAGTCGTCCGGCACGCGCACCTCGACAAAACCAGTGGCCGGCAATTCGCCCATCCCGCCGATCAAGTGCTCGCCGAGCACGAAGGCCGGGATGCCGGCATCGTCCAGTGCATGCTTGACCAGATGGGCGTCGATGGGATTGAGCGCCTGGTAGACCGTGCGCATGGGCGGGTTCCGCGAGGGGGCCAGGCCAGCATAACGGTAAACTGGGCGCCGCTTCCCCAAGATCGCAGCGAACCCGCGCCCCCATGACCGACAGCAACGCCCCCGCGCCCGAGCGCACCGATTTCATCCGCAACATCGTCCGCGAGGACCTGGCGAGCGGCAAGCACACGCACATCAAGAC
>JACSSF010000125.1 GCA_014879375.1 Lysobacteraceae bacterium | reverse complement strand
CTCGCGGCCATCGGCCAGGCGCGGCAGGTAGTGGCGCTTCTGTTCCTCGGTGCCGTAGTGCATCAGCAGCTCCGCCGGGCCGAGCGAGTTCGGCACGCCCACGGTCGAGCTGACCACCGAGCTGATCGAGGCCAGCTTCTGGATCACCTTGTGGTTCATCAGCGCCGAGAAACCCAGGCCGCCATATTCCTTCGGGATGTTGAGGCCGAAGAACTTGCTGCGTTTGATGTAGTCCCACATCTCCGGCGGCAGGTCGGCGCGGATGTGGTCGATCTCCCAGTTGTCCACCATCCGGCACAACGCTTCGGTCGGGCCGTCCAGATAGGCCTGTTCTTCTTCGGTCAGCGTCGGCTTGGGCTGCGACAGCAGAAGGTCCCAGTCGGGCTTGCCGGAGAACAGCTCGCCCTCGAAACCGACCGTGCCGGCTTCGAGCGCCGTGCGCTCGGTGTCGGAGAGCGGGGGCAGGATCTTGGTGTAGAACTTCAGCAAGGGCGTGGTGATCACCGCCTTGCGCAGGCCTGGAATCAGCAGCGGGATGGCGACGATGGCTGCGATCGCCGCGGCGACGAAAGTCGCGGTCGGGTTCGCGCCCAGCAGCCAGCAGGCCAGCAACAGGCAGGCGGTGATCGCTGCCCACACCGGCAGGCGCCATCGGTGGTAGGAGGCAAACCCGGTGGCGAGAACGATGGCCAGGAACGGGATCACGGTGGACATGGTGCACTCCTGCGGCTAGCGCGGCTGACGGTTGCGATACGTAATACCCGAGTCGACATCTAGACCGGGTGGATGAATAACCATACGCAAAGGTATGTTTGCCGTGCGGACGTGTCAAGCTGCACTGCCGCATACGCAATTTGACCCCTGCGTATGGTTACAATATCCACATGACGCCTTCCACCGACAAACCCGAACGCAGCGGCCGACTGAGCGCTGACGACTGGGCGCAGGCCGCGCTCGACCAGATCGCCGAGCAGGGCGTCTCCGCCGTCGCGGTGGAGCCGCTGGCGCGGCGCCTGGGCGTGACCAAGGGCAGCTTCTACTGGCACTTCCCTTCGCGCGATGCATTGCTGCAGGCGGCGCTGGAGCGCTGGGAGACGCACGAGCAGGACGAGGTCTTCGGCCAGCTCGAAGGCATCCAGGACCCGGCCGCACGCCTCGGCGCGCTGTTCAAGCTGGTCGCCAACGAGGTCCAGTCCCACGTCATCTACAGCGAGCTGCTGAAGGCGCTCGACCACCCGGCGGTGCAGCCGGTGATCGGCCGGGTCTCCAAGCGCCGGCTCGATTACCTCACCTCTGCCTTCCGCGCGGCGGGGCTGGATGCGACCGATGCCCAGCATCGCGCGCGCCTGGCCTACGCGGCCTATGTCGGCTTCCTCCAGCTCAACCTGCAGCTGGGCCAGCGCGACATGCAGCGCGAGGAGTTCGAGGACTACGTCGCCCACATGATGGCGACGCTGATCCCCGCCAAGCATTGATCCCGTTCATTTTTGCCGCGTGCCTGCGCGGCTTCGCATCATTTCCGGAACCGACATGACCGACATCCCGCAAAACGCGCAAAGCACTCTTGAAGCCCTCAATCAATGGGTGCTCGAGGTCGCGCGCCTGACCCGTCCCGACCGCATCCATTGGTGCGATGGCAGCGACACGGAGAACGAGGCGCTGATCGCGGCGATGCAGCAGGACGGCACACTGATCAAGCTCAACGAGGACACCCATCCCAACAGCTACCTGCATCGCTCGCATCCCGACGATGTCGCGCGCGTGGAGCATCTCACCTTCGTGTGCACCGGCAACCGCGACGATGCCGGCCCGAACAACCACTGGATGGCGCCGGATCTTGCCCGCCAGCAGATGAAGTCGCTGTTCGAAGGCAGCATGGAAGGCCGCACGATGTACGTCGTGCCGTATTGCATGGGCCCGATCGATTCACCACTGTCGCGTTGCGGGGTGGAGATCACCGACTCGCCCTACGTCGTCGCCAACATGCGCATCATGACCCGCATGGGCGCGCCGGCGCTTGCGCGCATCGAGCGCGATGGCAGCTTCGTCAAGGGCCTGCACTCGACCGGCGACCTGAACCCCGACCGCCGCTTCATCATGCATTTCCCCGAAGACCTTGAGATCCAGTCCTTCGGCTCCGGCTACGGCGGCAACGCGCTGCTCGGCAAGAAGTGCCATGCGCTGCGCATCGCATCGCACCAGGCCCGCTCGGAAGGCTGGCTAGCCGAGCACATGCTGATCCTCGGCATCGAGAACCCGAAGGGCGAGAAGCACTACATCGCCGCCGCGTTCCCGAGCGCCTGCGGCAAGACCAACCTGGCGATGCTGATCCCGCCGGAGGGTTACGTGAACGAGGGCTGGAAGATCACCACGATCGGCGACGACATCTGCTGGATGCGTCCGGGCGCCGACGGCCGCCTGTATGCGATCAACCCGGAGGCCGGTTTCTTCGGCGTGGCGCCGGGGACGTCGGAGAAGTCGAATCCGAACGCGCTTGCGTCGCTGCAGCGCGATGCGATCTTCACCAACGTCGCGGTCACCGACGACAACCAGCCGTGGTGGGAGGGTCTGGACAAGCGCGTGCCGGCGACCGACTGGCGTGGCCATGCCTTCGATGGCGCCGCGGGCAAGCCGGCGGCGCATCCCAACTCGCGCTTCACCGTCAGCGCCAGACAGTGCCCGTCGTATTCGCCGATGGCCGAGGACCCGCAGGGCGTGCCGATCAGCGCGATCGTCTTCGGCGGGCGTCGCGCCTCGCTGGTGCCGCTGGTGTTCGAGGCGCGCGATTGGACCCATGGCGTGCTGGTCGGCGCCGCGATGGGCTCGGAGACCACCGCCGCCGCGACCGGCGCGGTCGGCGTGATGCGCCGCGACCCGATGGCGATGAAGCCGTTCTGTGGCTACAACTTCGCCGACTATTTCGGTCATTGGCTGTCATTCGATACCGATGGCGCCCAATTGCCGAAGATCTTCCACGTCAACTGGTTCCGCAAGGGCGATGGCGGCGACTTCCTGTGGCCGGGCTTCGGCGACAACATGCGCGTGCTGGAGTGGATGCTGAAACGCGTTGCGGGCGAAGTCGGCAGTGAGGAAACCCCGATCGGCCACTTGCCGAAGATCGAGGACGTCAATCTGGCCGGGGTCGAGCTGACCGATGAAGCCCGCGAAAAGCTGTTCGGCTACGACCGCGAAGGCTGGCAGCACGAGTTCGCCAGCATCGGCGAGTATCTGGACGAATATGGCCCGCGGATGCCGGTGGCGTTGAAAGGCGAACAGAAGGCGACGGCGCAGGCGCTTGCCTGAGCTTCGCTATTCCCTTGCCTCCTGCAAGGAGGATGGCGGCAAACTTCAGGTACGGCTGGCAATCAGTGACCAGCCCATCAGTACACCATCGTTCTCGGCCAATGGCTCGGCATGCTCGATGTGGAAGCCGAGTGCTCCCAGTTCTGCCAACAAGCGCCGGAAAGCCGGCTCGTCCAATGCGTGCGTGATCAACTCGGATTGGCGGAACGCACCCAATCGCAGGGCATCTTGCCATGCAAGGGACGCACGAACGGCGTCATCGGCAGTTGCACGCCTCGACAGGATCGCCTCGATATGCGCTGCCACCATGTCGCGGGCATCGTGCAACAAGTCAGGTACCGATGAGGATTCAATGGCGCGACCCATCTCCGTCTGCGCCTGGTTGAACGCTGCGCGCACCTCATTCGCCTCGGGGTTGCCGACGAGTTCCGATTGCCTGCCCGCCGCGGCCATGGCGAGCCAAGGATAGAGCGCGCGCGCCTTCTGCAGGAAATCGCCTTCGCCGGATAGTTGGTTGCTCCATTTCAGCTCCTCTGTGGCCACAACGGCAAGCCGTGATCCGGCATGGTGCATGACCAAGGCCAAGCGCCCACCACTGCGAATCACGCGTGCGGTTTCCGCCAGCGTGAAGGGCAAGTCCGAATACTCGATGCCGTATTGGCTGCAGACAATATCGAATGCGCCATCAGGGAAAGGGAGTTCCTCGGCCCGTGTATCGGGATGGAACACGATCCTATCCCGGGCCTGTTGCGGCATGTCCTGGTGCCACGATGGCGAGAGCTTGTCCGCCAGATCAATCGCGTCGATGCGCGGGCAGTTTGGCCCCAATATCGTGTGGAACAGGAAGGGTAGGGAGCCATTGCCTGTGCCGATGTCGAGCAGGCGCTGCCCATCGGCTGCGTGGCGGGCGACGGACTCCCAGAATCCCGCCACCGCGCCGCGATAGTTGCCTGCATAGGAGGTAGGCAAGCTGTGCAGTGCCCCCTGCTGCCAGTAATTCCCCCATGCCTGGCGGCGCTCCGAACTCGGCAGGCTGTTCATGCAGGAGCCCCCGCGGGCTTGGAGGAACCCAGGTGGAAGCGCGTGCTGGGCACATGAGTGATGCACATGCCTGCTTCCTTAGGCTGAAACGGGCCGACGTAATGCTGCACGTATTGTCCAGGCTGCGGGTGCAGGGACAGCTGGTTGGGCTTAAGGGCACCCTTTAGTTTGGCCGGCGACATATCGATGGGCATGATGATGTTTGGATGGTTGTGTTACGCGGTGCGGCGTGGATTCCGATAACGCTCGCGCTTCGGTTCGCAGGGCAGAGGGATGTCTTGCGGGGCCGCATTCAAGACATCGGCATCCACGATCTCTGCGGTCGCCATGGTTGCGGGGAAAGCCGGTTTGAGACTGGGCATGTTCGATGGTTGCGAAACCTTCGCCTATGTTAGCGACTTCAGGCATCCATGGCCTGCTGCGATACAGGGCTGGATGTCGGAAGTACATCTGGGTGCGGCAAGTTCCCTGCATAAAAAAAGAGGGCCTCTTGCGAGGCCCTCTTTCTTGCATCGAATGCACCAGCCTGGATCAGAAGCGCTGGGTGTAGCGGAAGTAGATCACACGGCCCCACGGATCGTACAGGGTGGAGTCGTAGCTGGTGCCGCCCGAGTAGTTCTCGAACACCGGGATCTTGTTGGCGACGTTGTTCACGCCAACCGAGATCGTGGCATTCCACGGGGCCTTGAAGCTGGCCTGGACATCGTGGGTGACCCACGACGGCAGGTGCGACGGCTGCGACGCGTAGAAGTCCCTGTTG
>JACSSF010000093.1 GCA_014879375.1 Lysobacteraceae bacterium | reverse complement strand
CTCGACCTTGATCAGGCCATCGCCCTGGCAGGCCTCGCAGCGGCCGCCGCGCACGTTGAAGCTGAAACGCCCCGGCGCGTAACCGCGCGAACGCGCCTCGGGCACCTGTGCGAACAGCTCGCGCAGCGGCGTGAACAGGCCGGTATAGGTGGCCGGGTTGCTGCGCGGGGTGCGGCCGATTGGCGACTGGTCGATGTCGACGACCTTGTCGAACAGATCGAGGCCCTGGATGTCCTTGTGCGGCGCCGGTGAGTGCGAGGCGCCGTTGATCTCGTTCGCGGCCAGCGCGTACAGGGTGTCGTTGATCAGGGTGGACTTGCCCGAGCCGGACACGCCGGTGATCGCCGTCATCAGGCCGGCCGGGATCTCGAGGTCGACGTTCTTGAGGTTGTTGCCCGTCGCGCCTTTCAGCTTGAGCATGAACTTCTTGTTCGGCGCGTGGCGCCTGGCCGGGATCTCGATGGCCTTGCGCCCGGACAGGTAGTCGCCGGTCAGCGAACGCTTGGCCGCCATCACGTCTTCCACGCTGCCCTTGGCGACCACTTCGCCGCCATGCACGCCGGCGCCGGGACCGATGTCGACCACGTAATCGGCCAGGCGAATCGCGTCCTCGTCGTGCTCGACCACGATCACCGTGTTGCCAAGATCGCGCAGGCGCGTCAGCGTGCCGAGCAGGCGCTCGTTGTCGCGTTGGTGCAGGCCGATCGAAGGCTCGTCCAGCACGTACATCACGCCGACCAGCCCCGCGCCGATCTGCGACGCCAGGCGGATGCGCTGCGCCTCGCCGCCGGAGAGCGTGTCGGCCTTGCGTTCCAGCGTCAGGTAATCGAGGCCGACATCGACCAGGAAGCCGAGACGTTCGGCGATTTCCTTGACGATCTTGGTGGCGATC
The DNA here is from genome assembly GCA_014879375.1 of Lysobacteraceae bacterium. Classification (GTDB taxonomy): domain Bacteria; phylum Pseudomonadota; class Gammaproteobacteria; order Xanthomonadales; family Xanthomonadaceae; genus Solilutibacter. The sequence continues at coordinate 4,268 of JACSSF010000093.1, read as the reverse complement.
TCGCCACGCCAGCCGGGTAGCTCCAGCGACGCGAAGAAGGCGAGCGCCTCGTCGATGGGCTGCTGGGTCAGCTCGTACACCGGGCGATCGGCGACGAATACGTTGCGCGCCGCGCGATTCAGCCGAGCGCCGCCGCATTCGGGGCAGGGCCGCTCGCTGATGTACTTCGACAGTTCCTCGCGCACCGCGCTCGATTCGGTATCGCGGTAGCGCCGCTCAAGGTTCGGGATGATGCCTTCGAAGGGATGCTTGCGCGTGGTGCGGCTGCCGGCGTCGTTGACGTAGGTGAAGCTGATCGTCTCCTTGCCGCTGCCATGCAGCACGGCCTCCTGCACGTACTCGGGCAGTGTGTTCCATGGCGTGTCCACCTTGAAACCGTAGTGCTTGGCCAACGATTGCAGCATCTGGAAGTAATACGTGTTGCGACGATCCCAGCCGCGCACCGCGCCCGAGGCCAGCGAGAGCTCCGGATGCACCACCACGCGCGCCGGGTCGAAGAACTGCGCCATGCCCAGGCCATCGCAGGTCTCGCAGGCGCCGACCGGCGAGTTGAACGAGAACAGCCGCGGCTCGAGCTCCGGCAGCGAGTAATCGCAGACCGGGCAGGAATACTTGGACGAGAACAGCAGCGGCGTCGCCTTGTCATCGTCGATCGATTGCACGATCGCCATGCCGTCGCCCAGCTTCAGCGCGGTCTCGAACGATTCGGCCAGGCGTTGCTGCACGTCCTCGCGCACCTTGAAGCGGTCGATGACGGCTTCGATGGTGTGCTTCTGGCGCAGCGCGAGCGGCGGTACGGCGTCGATCTCGTGCAGCTCGCCGTTGACGCGCACGCGCACGTAGCCCTGCGCGCGCAATTGCTCGAACACCTGCGCATGCTCGCCCTTGCGCTCGCGCACCACGGGTGCCAGCAGCATCCAGCGCTGCTCGGCGGTCTTCGCGTCCTTGCCGAGCGCCATCACCTGATCGACCATCTGGCTGACGGTCTGCGCCTCCAGCGGAAAGTGGTGGTCCGGGCAGCGCGGGATACCGACGCGCGCATAGAGCAGGCGCAAGTAGTCGTAGACCTCGGTGATGGTGCCGACGGTCGAGCGCGGATTGTGCGAGGTCGATTTCTGCTCGATCGAGATCGCCGGCGACAGGCCTTCGATGTGATCGACATCGGGCTTTTCCATCACCGACAGGAACTGGCGCGCGTAGGCCGACAGCGATTCGACATAGCGTCGCTGGCCTTCGGCGTAGATCGTGTCGAAGGCCAGCGACGACTTGCCCGAGCCCGAGAGCCCGGTGATGACGATCAACTGGTCTCGCGGCAGATCGAGATCGAAATTCTTCAGGTTGTGCGTCCGTGCGCCACGGATGCGGATGGTGTCCAGCGCCACAGGGGATCCTTGGGGGGGAAGGCGGGGAGGGCAATCGCCCAGCGTAAGCGGCGGGCTGCGGCCGGGCAACCGACGGCATCGCGAATCATTCTGGATGTCTAGATGGTGTCGATGTCGCTGCATCGCAAGGCGCGGGGCGCCGCAAAAAAGACGGGGCGCACGTGGCGCCCCGAACCCATCACATGTCGAGTGGATCAGTTCAGGACCGTGAATGCCATGCGGCGGTTCTCGGCCCGGCCTTCTTCCGTGCTGTTGTCGGCAATCGGGTCATCCTGGCCATAGCCCTTGGCGGTGACCACGCCATTGGCCACGCCCAGCTCCTGCAGGCGGGCCACCACGGCATCGGCGCGCTGCTGCGACAGGACCATGTTGGCGGCCGCGTCACCGGTGTTGTCGGTATGGCCGCCGGCCTCGATGCGGATTCCGGCCGGTGCGCCCTGGATGGCCTTGGCCGCAGCCTGCAAGGTCTCGTTGCTGTCCTTGGTGATCGCGGCGGAGCCGGTATCGAAGTAGACATCCATCAGGTTCAGCGCCTTGACCAGGTCATCCGCGCTGTAGCCCGGCGCCAGGCCTGCCAGTGCCGCCATCGCCTGGTCCCACATCCCGCTGATGTCGAAGCCGCCAAAGGCGCTGCGGAACTTCTGCGACAGCGCGAAGCGATCGGCTTCCGACAGCGCGGAGGTGTCGATCTTCAGCGAATTGCCGTCTAGGTCGAACTTCAACCCGTTGGCCTTGAGGTCCGGCAGCAGCGCGATCAGCTTGTCCAGCCAGCCGGCCGGGGCCGTGCTCGCATCGACCACGATGTCGCCGCTGACGTTGCCATCGCCAAAGTTGGCGACCAGCGCGTCCCACAGGCGGGTCTTTTCGGCCTCGGTCGCGACCTGGCCGTTCACCGTCACCTTGCCGTCGGCATTGGCGAAGCCAAAGCGCTGTGTGGCCTGGGCGGCGCCAGCTGCCGGGGCCGCGGTCGTGGCGGGTGCGGGGGTAGTGTCGTGCTTGCTGCAACCCCTGAACAGGAAGAAGGCCGCGATCAGCAAGCCGATGAGCAGCAGCCAGGGCAGCCATTTGCCGATCCCGCCACGCGCTGCATCGCCCACGGCATCGGCCGCATTGCCCACCGTGCGCGCCGCCGCCCGGCCTGCGTCACCGACGGCATCGACCGTTTCGCTGGCCGCGTTGCCCACCGCGTCACCGGCACGCCCCGCGGCATTCGCCACGCCGCCGACAGCCGCAGCGCCCAGGCCCAACGCCCCCGTGCCGATACTGACGAAGAAATCGCCCATCCCGTCCATGAAGGCGGTGATGCGGGCCGGGATGCCGGTCGGGATGCGGCCGTCCTCGGTCAGCGTGTTGAACGCACCGGGGAGCAGCGCGGCCAGCGCCGAGGCGGCCGTGCCGCGATCCACCCCGGTGCGGCTGGCGATGTCGTCGATGTTCTGGCTGCCCAGAACCTCGGTCAGCTGGCTGGTGCTGATCGGCGCGTTCGCGCCGCTGCCGATCCACGAATCGACCATGCCGCTCAGGCCCAGGCTGCGAAAGCGATCCACGAACCCCGTGACGCCCCCGGTTTTTTCGTTGAAAATCAATGCGATAAGTGATCCAAGCAGCAGCTTGGCCTTGTCCAGGCTGATGCCGAAACGGGCAGATACCTCGTTGAGCAGGCTGTCGAACATTGAAACCCCCTGTAGTGACGTATGCGGCAGAACTGTGCGCTGGTGCACACAAATGACTGCCCTGCTCATCGTCCATGCCGGGCGTTAGCGTTTGGTTACGCCGGATTCACCGCGCGACTACCGCTTGCAAGCCGGATTTCCGCTATAATTGCGGGTTCAGTGCGGCGCCTGCCGCATGGACACTAGCCACAATAACGACAAAGGAAGATGGCGATGTACGCAATCCTGGTAACCGGCGGTAAGCAATACCGCGTCATGCAGGGCGAGACCCTGCGTGTTGAGAAGCTCGAGGTCGAAGCCGGCAGCGAGATCAAGTTCGACGACATCCTGATGCTGGGCGGCAGCGATGGCGTGAAGCTGGGCGATGCGCTGAAGGGCGCGACCGTCTCCGCGAAGGTCGTCGGCCATGGCCGCGCCGACAAGGTGAAGATCGTCAAGTTCCGCCGCCGCAAGCACCACCGCAAGCAGATGGGTCACCGTCAGCACTACACCGAAATCGAAATCACCGGCATCGCCGGCTAAGTCAAGGAGAATTCGTCATGGCACATAAAAAGGGCGTAGGCTCCTCGCGCAACGGTCGCGATTCCAACCCGAAATACCTGGGCGTCAAGATCTACGGTGGCCAGGCTATCGACGCCGGCAACATCATCGTGCGTCAGCGCGGCACCCAGTTCCATCCGGGTCCGGGCGTCGGCCTTGGCCGCGACCACACCCTGTACGCGCTGCAGGACGGCAAGGTGGAGTTCTCCACCAAGGGTCCGCAGAAGCGTCGCACCGTGAGCGTGGTCGCCGAGTAATCTCGCACCCGCGACACGCGGAAAGCCCCGCCTTGCGCGGGGCTTTTCATTTCTGCCGGGCCGCCCGCCTTGGCATCGTTACACTCTTCCAGAATCCGCAAGGTCCCGCCTCCCATGAAATTGGTCGATGAAGTCGAAATCACCGTGTTTGCCGGCAAGGGCGGCAATGGCTGCGTGGGGTTCCGCCGCGAGAAGTTCATCCCGCTTGGCGGCCCCGATGGCGGCGACGGCGGCAACGGCGGCAGCGTGTGGCTGCGCGCGGATGAGAACCTCAACACGCTGGTGGATTTCCGCCACGAGAAGCTGTTCCGCGCCCAGCGCGGCGAGAATGGCATGGGTCAACAGAAGTACGGCAAGGCGGGCGAGGACCTGACCATCGTGGTGCCGGTCGGCACCCAGGTCACCAACATCGCCAC
>JACSSF010000182.1 GCA_014879375.1 Lysobacteraceae bacterium | reverse complement strand
GTACAGCGGCGTGTCGGTGCTGGGCGACTTGTCGGTCAACAGGTCGATGTCGTTGTCGTAGAGGTTGATGGTCAACTGGTTGATGCCCGTAGCCCCACAGGTAGTGGTGCTGGTCACCACGTAAGGCGACATGTTTGCGTTATATGGAATGGTCAGGATCAGCGTTTCGTTGTTTTCGATGACCGTATCGTCCAGGAAGGTAAGCGGTACATCGACCAGCGTGCCTTCGCCATAGTCTCCGGCCGGGACAGAGATGTTGCTGGTGAGCGTGTAATCGCTGCCTGCGCTGGCCGTACCCGTGACCGTAAGTGGAATGGTGATGCCCCCTGTCGGCACTTCACCGACCACATGGATGCGAATGGTGGGCGCGGTCGAGCCTTCCACGAAGGAGGTGGTGGACAACCCGCCCGCAAATTGCAGGAACGGCTTGAGGGTCACGTGGATGTTGTCGAGATAATTGCCGCCGTTCGAAGAGCCGCCCGCACCATAGATGGCTTCGAAGCCAATGGTCTGCATCGCGCTGGCGCCACTCCAGTTGAAGTAGCCGCTGTAGGTGGTCCAGCCGGTGGCGCTGTTGGTCGACGGGGCATTGCAGGTGACGCCCGGGCCGCACTGGCGGGAATGGCTGCTCAAGAGCGGCGTTCCCTCGCTGCCCGAAACCGTGTCGGCGCCTCGCACGATCAAGGCTGCCCCGGTGCCATTGGCATTCGGGCCAATATTGAAGGCCATGACTTCGGGGTTGACGACATTCGTGCGCCCCCGGTGGCTCAGGGTCCAGTTGACCCGCTCACCGGTGACCAGACACACGCTCTGGTAAAGGCGGGCATTGCTGTCGGCATTGAGTTCCGCCCACTGGGTGCCTTCTGCCGCAACCGCATAGTTCCACCCCGCGGTCGTTAATGAGGCGAATGTCTGCCTGAACAACTGAATCATGTTGGCAGTATTGGGGCCTGCCGGGCCTAACGGATAGATGGGTGTGGAGCCTTGGGGATAGGTGCCGGTCCATGTGCCATTCGTGGGGCAGCCGGAATTGAAGCCAGCGGGGTTGCTTGCGTTTTCAGTGGTGGACCAGCCGGGTACCCAACTCCCCCAGATGGTACGGGAGCAGCCCGGATCAGACCCGGTGCCGATATAGGGCCGTTCGAAGCTTTGGTTCACGAAGCTGCGTTGCACCACCTGCGCATGGGCAGGGCCGGCTGCCATGGTCATCCACCCGCAGGCTGCCAATAGAACACCGGAAATCAGGTGACGAGGGTGGCGAAACGATCTACGACCTGGCTGAAGCTGCATGAATTACCCCGAAAAACATCTTTGCACGTGTATTTTTTGTGACGAATACCTCGATTTATTGTCCAAGGTATACGCAGGAACTAAAAGCGCTAACAAGCAAACTCCATGCCGGATTGAGTGATCCGGGGGGCCCAGCATGCAATGCGATGGGGCGATTCGCTGGTTAGTCGGTGCCAGGGCCGTCAACCCTTGGTGCCGGCAAACACCGTGATCTCCTCGCGGTCGTGGTACAGCTGTTTCGCGCGAAAAGTCAGGGGTTGTTCTGCCTCTTCCGCAAACAGAGCCAGGCAGCGCTCGGTTTCCTGCCAGCGCTTCTTCATTGGCAGCTTCAGGTTGAAGATGGCATGCCGGCACCAGCCGTGCGCGAACCACGCGGCCATGCGTTGGGCGACGCGGATCGGCTGCTCGACCATGTCGCAGACCATCCAGTCCAGCGGCGCGGGCGGGTGCCAGCGGAAGCCGTCTTCGCGCAGATGCTCGACCAGGCCCGTATCGAACAGATGCGGCCGCAGCGGGCCGTTGTCGATGGCGATGACGCGCAGGCCATGCCGGGTCAGCACCCAGGTCCAACCACCGGGCGCGGCGCCCAGGTCGGCCGCACGCATGCCAGGGCGAAGCAGGGCTTCGCGCTCCCGCGCATCCAACAGGACCAGCAGCGCTTCTTCCAACTTCAATGCACTGCGCGAAGGCGCATCGGCATGCATCTTCAGGCGCGGGATGCCGAGCGGCCAAGGCGCACTGTCGCCGGGCGTGGCTTGGGCCAGGAAGGCATGGTCGCCATCGACGAAGGCGACATGCAGGCGCGGCAGTTTGTGATCGTCCTTGGCCGTCAGCAGCCCTGCCTTGCGCAATGCGGGACGCAACGCGTTGCCGAAACTGCGCGCCAGTCCGGCGAGCGGCTTGCCGGCATCGGAATCCGGATGTTCCACCCACAACTCGCCGAATCGGGTGCCGCCGGCCTGCAACACTTCCAGCATCGGGGTGATGCGATCGCCGGCGGACAGGCCGCGCAACTCGGCGATCAGGCGCAATTTTTGCCGCGCGAAGACGAGCGAACGCCAAGGCAGCGCCGCGTCCAGCGCCGCGCCATCATCGGCGTGGAAGACGACATGGCCGCTGCCGCGTTCGGTGCGTGCGTAGCCCGCGATGCCGGCTGCGGACGCGCGCGCGGTGAGTTCGGCGGCCAGGTCCGGCTCGAAGCCGCTTCGGCACCAGCACAGGAGGCCGTCCATGAGTCAGTAGTTTGCGCCGCCGAGCAGGCCATAGTCTTGCAGCACGCGGCATGCGGCCTCGCGGTCCACATCGCGCACCACCTCGATGCCGCGGCGTTGCAGCTCGCCGATCCAGTCGGCGGGCAACGGGCCTTCGTCGAATTCGGTCAGCGACTCGACATCCTCGCTGCGTGCACCGATCAACAGGCGGTCGATGCCGGCCCAGATGCTGGCCCCGTAACACTGGCAGCAGGGTTGGGCGGATGTTGCCAAGGTGATCGGCGCGTAGCGGCTGCCGTCGTCGTTGATGTTGAGGCGTGCGCGCTGCATGCGTTGCTGCGCCAGCATGAAGGCCATCATTTCCGCATGCGCCACCGAGCAGTTCTGCGGCAGCACGCGGTTGACGCCGACCGCGATCAGCCGATCATCCGGCGCGAACACGGCGGCGCCAAATGGACCGCCGGAACGCGATTCGATGTTGTGGCGCGCGAGGGCAACGGCCAGCGCGACCTTGGCTTCGTCACCCGGGTAGCGGTCGGCGAAATCGAACTCGTGTACCCAGACCGGCAAGGTCAGGTGTTGCTGGAGTGGCAGCATCACAGTGCGCTCGCTCGGGTGTCGGCGGCGCATTGGCCTTTGACGCATTGGCAACCATTGATCTGCGGGAAGCCGCAGACCGATGCCCTGCCGGATTTCGCGCACTGCGCTTGCACCGCCACCGGGTCAGGCTTGGCATCGACGTTCACGCAAGCCGGGTAATAGCCGCAGCAGTTGCCGACGTCCTTCACCACGCAATCGGCGTCGGTCTTGCAACTGCGGTTGACGATGGTCGGATCGGCGCCGATCGGGCGGTGCTGCACGGGGCGATCAAGCGGGTTGCTGGGGAAGCTCTCCGGCGTGACGGACTTGGATGTCGCAGGCGACGTGCAGCCGGCGACCAGTGCCAGCATGCAAACCATCAGGAACAAGGCGATGCGATGCATCTCAGCCTTCCTTCTGCATCCACGTGTCACGCAGGGTCACCGCGCGGTTGAACACCGGGCGTGAGGGCGTGTGATCACGACGATCCGCGACGAAGTAACCGGTGCGCTCGAACTGGAAGCGCGTCTCCGGCGCGGCATCGGCGGCGGCCGCTTCGACATAGCCATGCACCACGCCGCGCGATTCCGGGTTCAGGTAATCGCGATAGGTCTTGCCCTCGGAGTCGTCGTCCGGGTTCGGCACGGTGAACAAGCGGTCGTACAGGCGGAACTCGGTCGGCACACCGGTCGCGGCATCGACCCAATGGATCGTGCCCTTGATCTTGCGGTTGGCGCCTTCCATGCCGGGGCGGGATTCGGGATCCAGCCAGCCACGCAGTTCGACGATGTTGCCGGCGTCATCCTTCACCACTTCGTCGGCGCGCACGATGCCGGCGCCGCGCAGTCGCACTTCGCCGCCAGGCACCAGGCGCTTCCAGCCCTTCGGCGGGACTTCGGCAAAATCTTCCACATCGATCCACAGCACGTTGGAGAAGCCGATCTCGCGGCTGCCCATCGATTCATCCTTGGGATGATTGGCGAAGCTGAGCGTCTCGCGATGATCGGCCGGCAAGTTGGTCAGCACGAGCTTGAGCGGGTTCAGCACCGCCATGCGCCGCTCGGCGCGGCTATCCAGGTCCTCGCGCAGGGTGTTTTCCAGCACGGTGTAGTCGATGGTCGAGTTCTGCTTGGACAAGCCGAGGCGCGAAACGAACAGCTTCAGCGCCTCGGGCGTGTAGCCGCGGCGGCGGATGCCCTGCAGCGTCGGCATGCGCGGGTCGTCCCAACCATCGACCAGGCCTTCGTTCACCAGCGCCATCAGCTTGCGCTTGGACATCACGGTGTAGTCGAGGTTGAGGCGCGAGAACTCGATCTGGCGCGGCTTGGCGGCCTCGTTCGGCAAGCCCTGTTCGATCAATGGCGCCAGCAGTTCCGGATGCGCGTGCAGTTGCACGTTGTCCACGGCCCAGTCGTACAGCGGGCGGTGATCCTCGAATTCCAGCGTGCACAGCGAATGGGTGATGCCTTCGATCGCGTCGGAGAGTGCATGCGCGTAGTCGTACATCGGGTAGATCGGCCATGCATTACCGGTGTTCTGGTGCTCGACATGCTTGATGCGATACAGCGCCGGATCGCGCATGTTCATGTTGGGCGATGCCATGTCGATCTTCGCGCGCAGCGTGCGCGAGCCATCGGGGAACTCGCCCGCGCGCATGCGGCGGAACAAGTCCAGATTTTCCTCCACCGAGCGATCACGGTAGGGCGACGGCGTGCCGGGCTCGGTCAGCGTGCCGCGGGTGGCGCGCACTTCCTCGGCGGAGAGGTCACACACGAACGCCTTGCCATCGCGGATCAGCTTTTCGCCGCTGAGGTACAGCACGCCGAAGTAATCCGAGGCGTGGCGCAGGTCGTGCCATTCGTAACCCAGCCAGTGCACGTCATCCTGGATTGCATCCACGTACTCCGGGTCTTCCTTGGCCGGGTTGGTGTCGTCGAAGCGCAGGTTGCAGTCGCCAGCGAATTCCGCGGCGATGCCGAAGTCGGTGTAGATCGCGCGCACGTGGCCCAGGTGCAGGTAGCCGTTGGGCTCGGGCGGGAAGCGCGTCTTGATGTGCGTGTGCTTGCCGCTCGCCAGGTCCTCGCGGACGATGTTGCGGATGAAATCGGTGCGC
>JACSSF010000070.1 GCA_014879375.1 Lysobacteraceae bacterium | reverse complement strand
GTTGCGGAAGGTTTCCTCCATCTGCGCCTGCAGCTCGCCGTCATGCTGCGAGGCGTGGCCGACCACCGCTGCGGTGCCCGACAGCAGCATCGGCATCTGGTCGCGGGTGGGCGGCAGCATCGCGCGGGCAAAGCTGGGCGATTGCGGGCCGTACTGGCGCGGGTAGCGATACGCGCTCACCTGGCGCGGGTTTTCGATCGGCCGGCCCGGCGCCTTCGCCGCCAGCCAATACACCTGCAGCACGCGTTCGTCGTCGCAGCGGCCGATCGCGGTCGCGGCGGGCAGCAATTCGGTTTCGAACTGGCCAAGGCCCTGCGCGCGACCAACGCAGAACTGCCGGTAACGCTCGGCATCGCCATCACCCAAGGTGATCGCGTCGAAATAATTCCAGATGCGCAGCATGTGCGGGAAGTCGCGCGCGGACACGAAGCGGCTCATCTGCGCGTAGGCCTCACGCGCTGCCGCCTTGATGCCGCCCTCGTCTTCGCGCACTTCGATGACGCCAAACAACAGCTCGCCGTCGCTGGACCAGCGGATCGGGCCGTCATGCCCGGCGTTGACCTCCCCCTTGCCGCGCCAGACCTCCAGCGGCGCCGCGCCATGGGGCGCCAGCGGCACGCGTAGGTAGCGCGGGTCGTCCGCGCCCGGCGCGTCCGGGCCGAAGCCGAACACCGCCAACACATCGGGTTGGGCCAGCCATTCGGTCAGCCGGGTCGCATCGACGTAGTCCACCCGCAGGTGCGGCGCGGGCAGGTTAGTGTGCATCGCGTGTTGCATCATCCTTGCAGGGTCTCCTCTCGCATTTCCACGGCAACCTGTCGCCGGCGTCGACGCCAGTCCCGCCACGCAGAGGGTGCCATGCCGAGCGCAGTCAAGGCGTAAAAGGCGCGGAACAACCGCAGCCGGCGCAGCACCGGGCGTGCCTGGAACACGTCACCCGCCAGCATCGACACCACCGCGCGCTCCACCCCCAGCACATCGCGTGGCTCGGCGAACATCGCCTTCATCGTCGGCGAAGTGAACCGATAGATGAACCACTTGAATTCATCCAGCCCCGCGTCGAACTCCCGCTGCAGCTTGCGTTGCAACGCGGGCTCGCGCGCCGGTTCGCGCAGGATCGCATCGACCATGTGCGCGGACTGCTCGGCGCTGTGCATGGCCAGGAACACGCCCGAGGAGAACATCGGATCGACGAATGAATACGCATCGCCCAGCAGCGTCCAGTGGCGGCCGTGCATGCGCGTGCATTCGTAGGCGTAGTTGCCGGTGACGTGCACCGGCGCGATGCGCGTGGCACCCTGCATGCGCGTGGCGAGTTCGGGCACGGTCGCGACGGTCTGCATCAGGAAGGATTCGATGTCGCCGCGGCGCGTCTTCAGGTATTCGGGCAGGCACACCGCGCCGATGCTGCTGCTGCCATCGCGCAGCGGGATCATCCACGCCCAGCCGTGTGCGTGCCGATAGATGCTGACGTTACCGGCATGACGGCCCTCGCGATGCGCAACACCGCTGAAGTGGCTGAAAACCGCCGCCGAGGCGTGGCGCGGGTTCTTGCGCTTGAGCTTGAGCTTGCCGCCAAGGAAGGTGTCGCGGCCGCTTGCATCCAGCAGGTAACGCGGCTGCCAGGCGTGCTCGCCCGCGTGCACGGTGATCCCGCCATCGTCGGCAAATTCCACGCGTTCGACGGCGATGCCGTCGCGCGCGTCCACGCCGCATTCGCGGGCATGCTCGAACAGCACGTGGTCGAACTCCGCGCGTTTGACCTGGAAGGCGAAGTCGGGCGATTCACGCAAGGTGCGGCCGAAGTCGAACACGTTGAAGCTGCCGTCATCGGCGGGGAAATCGGCGCCCAGCTTGAGCAGGCCCACTTCGCGCACTTTCTCCAGCGCGCCCATGCGCTCGAGGATCGGGATGTTGAGCGGCAACAGCGATTCGCCGATGTGGAAGCGCGGATGCACGCATTTTTCCAGCATCACCACGCGCCAGCCCTGCCGGGCCAGCAGCGTGGCGGCGCAACTGCCCGCCGGACCCCCGCCAATCACCAGCACGTCACAGGGTTCGATCGAAGTCGTTTGATGTTCTGAATGCTGCATCGAAAGGCCTTTTCCCGCGGCGTCCAGGCGTGCGGGGACTGGCGCAGATGATAACGTGCGCTTAACCTTCACCGGCGGCACGAGCCCGTGCCCGCGTCACTGAATCCAAAGAGAAACCCACTGATGTCGTCGCAAACCGAAGCCGAACGCGAGCTTGCCGAGCTCCTCGTCCAAAGCCTGAACCTGGACGATGTCGCCGCCGAGTCCATCGACCCGGAAGCGCCGCTGTTCAATACCGGCCTGGGCCTGGATTCGATCGACGCGCTGGAGCTGGCGCTCGCCATCTCCAGGAAATACGGCTTCCAACTGCGTTCGGACAACGAAGACAACCGCCGCATCTTCGCCTCGCTGCGCGCGCTCTCCGATCACATCCAGCAACACCGCGCCGCCTGATCGCCGTGTCGGGGCGCCCTGTCGCAGCATCCCCGGCCTGGCTGGCGGCGGTGCGGCCGGCGCTGGCCGTGGGTTATCTGTGCCTTTCCCACCTCGCCACCGCGCAAGGCAGCCATCGCCTGGCCGCGCTGGCGGTGGGGCTGATCGTCGTGCTGCTGCTGACCGAGCCGTTGTGGCAGCGCCGCCCGTGGGCGCTGGCCATCGCCGCCGTGGCCGCAGTGGCGTTGTGGCTGCTGAAGGATTCAGCCCATACCCACATCGCGCTGTTGCTGATGCCGGTGATCTTCCTGCTGCTGCTGGCGTGGCTGTTCGGGCGCTCGTTGCTGCCGGGGCGGATCCCGGTGATCGTCAAGATCGTGCGCGCGCTTGAAGGCGGCGACAGCGAGGCCATGATGGCCGCGCTGGATCGCTACACGCGCGGATTGACTGCGGTCTGGACCGCCGTATTCATCGCGATGGCGCTGCTCAATCTCTTCCTCGCGTTGATGGCGACGCCGGGCGGGCTGCTGGCGCGCGCGGGCATCGCCCCGCCCTGGCCCATCAGCGACAGCCAATGGTCGTGGTTCGCCAACTGGCTGAACTACGGTCTGGTGGGCGGGGTATTCGTGATCGAATTCATCTATCGCAAGCGTCGCTTTCCGGGCCGCTACAAGAACGCCTTCGATTTCATCCGCCGCATGGCCGGGCTCGGCCCGGCGTTCTGGCGCGACCTGTTCAAGTAAGCGCCGTATCCTAGTCCCATGAGCGATGTCGCTTCATTCCGCGTGCCGCTGTGCATCGCGCCCTCCCATCCCAGCCTGCCCGGCCATTTCCCGGGTCAGCCGGTGGTGCCGGGCGTGGTCATCCTCGACGCCGTGCAGCAGGCCATCGAAGCCGCCGTCGGTGCGTTGCCCGCGCTCGACCTGCCGCAGGTGAAGTTCACGCAGCCGTTGTTGCCGGGCGAGGCCGCCGAGATCCACGTCGAATCCCCGGCGCCGGGCCGTTGGCGGTTCCGCGTCTCGCGCGAGAATGCGTTGCTTGCCAGCGGCGAGATCCGCGCGCGATGAGCAGCACCCCGACCCACGACTGGAAGGCGCGCCCCGAAGGCGGCGGGTTGTTCGCGTTGTGGGTGATCCGCACCATCGCGCGCCGTCTCGGCCGCCGCATCGCGCGCCCGTTGCTGTGGCCGATCACCGGGTACTTCCTGCTCAAGCGCGGCCCCGAGCGACGCGCCTCGCGTGCGTACCTCACGCGCATCCTCGGCCGGCCGGCTACGCTTCGCCACGGCGCGCGTCACGTGCACACCTTTGCATCGACGATCCTTGATCGCGTGTTCCTGCTCGGCGGCGACCTCGACCGCTTCGATGTCACCATCAACGGCACTGAATCCGTGCATCGGTTGCTCGACCAGGGCCGCGGCGTGCTGCTGTTCGGCTCGCACCTCGGCAGTTTCGACGTGCTCCGCGTGCTCGCCACGCAGCACCCAGACTACGTGATCCGCGTGGTGCTGGACAAAGGCCAGAGCCCGGCACTGATGAAACTGCTCGACGCACTCAACCCGGCCATCGCCGCCAGCGTGATCGACGCCACCCAGGATGGCCCAAGCGTGGTGATGGCGATGAAGCAATCCCTCGACGAGGGCGCCCTCGTCGCGATGCTGGTCGATCGCGCGCGTCCGGATGAACCCGCGTTGTCCGCGCCGTTCCTCGGCGGCGCGGCGCGCTTCCCGACCACGCCTTGGCTGATCGCGGCGGCGCTGAAAGTGCCGGTGGTGCTGGGCTTTGGCCTGTATCGCGGCGGCAACCGCTATGACCTGTGCTTCGAGGTGTTCGCGCCGGAGGGCGTGGACGTGCCGCGTGGCTCGCGCGCACAGGCGCTGGCCCTGCTCATCCGCCGTTATGCCTCGCGTCTGGAGACTATGACCCGTGATGCTCCGTACAACTGGTTCAACTTCTATGACTTCTGGGCTGACGATGGCGCCGCGCAAGACGCCGCGCTGGATGATGCTGCCGTGCAGCGTCGCACTGCTGTGCGCCGTGGCATTGCCGGCGGCAGCGAGCGAGCCGGCGAGCGTCGATAGCGGCTGGATCCTGTCCCGGCTGGCGCAGCCGGCGCCGATGCGCACGAGTTTCGTCGAAGTGCGCAGCTCGCGCCTGCTGAAGAACCCGCTGCGCCTCTATGGCGAATACCGCCGGCCCGACGACGACACCCTGGTCCGCGAAGTCCGTGTGCCGTACGTGGAGACCACCACTCTCCGCGGCGATCAGGCCACCATCGCGCGGGCCGGCAAGCCGCCGCGCACGTTCTCGATGTCGCGGGCGCCGCAATTGGCCGGCCTGCAGGCGAGTTTCGGCGCCTTGCTCGGCGGCGACCAGCGCGCCATCGCCCGCGACTTCAACGTGGCGACGACCGGCACGCGCGCGCAGTGGCGCATGCAGCTCTCGCCCAGGCAAGCCGCACTCAAGCAGGTGGTGCGCGACATCACCCTGTACGGTCGCGGCAGCGAGCTGCGCTGCATCGAGACCCGCCCCGTGCGTGGCGACGAAGTGCAACGCACCCTGCTGGCCAGCGCCGCGCGCAGCGTGACGGCCACGACCCCGGCCGAACGACTGGTGACCCTCTGCCAGCAAGGCGACTGATCGCCCACAGCACATCGGCCGCGTCATCGCAGGCACTACCATGGGCTTCCCGCCGCCGTGAATTGATCGGATGAAGCTGTTGCCCGCCCGCACCCGCCTTGCCCTTGCACTTGCGTGGCTGGGCCTGCTCGCCGTGATCGGCTTCTGGCTGTCCTCGCAATTGTCGATGAGCGGCGACTTGCGCAAGTTCATGCCGGCGCCGCAGACACCCGAGCAACGTCTGTTGATGGACGAGCTGGGCGAAGGTCCCGGTTCGCGGCTGTTGCTGCTGTCGATCTCCGGCGCCGACGCCGACACCCTCGCGGCCCAATCGCGCGCGCTTGCTGCAATGCTTGCGGCCGACGATCGCTTCCTGCTGGTGTCGAACGGCGAAGCCGCCGGCATCGATGCGATTCCCGAACGCCTGCGCCCGTATCGTTATCTGCTTACCTCCAGCTTCGACGCGCGACCGCTGGATCGCGATTACCTTGCCACCGAGTTGCAGGCGCGCATCGAGGACCTCGGCTCGCCGGCGGCCGGTTTGCTGGAGCCGCTGATTCCCGCCGACCCGACGCTCGAAACCCTCAAGCTGCTGGAAAGCTGGCAGCCCGTCAACGGGCCGCAACGCCTGCACGACGTGTGGTTCGACCGCACCGGCACTTCTGCGTTGCTCGTCACCGAAACCCGCGCCGCCGGTTTCGACCCGACCGGCCAGGAGACTGCGGTCAACGCCGTGCGCGCGGCCTTCGCGAAGGCGAGCACCGGCACCAAGACCTCGCTCGAGATGAGCGGCCCCGGCTCGATCTCGGTCGAAATCGGCGGACGCACCGCGCGCGAGGCCGGCCTGATCGGCTCGGTCGACACCATCGGCCTGATCCTGCTGCTGCTCATCGCCTACCGCAGCTGGAAGATGCCGCTCTTCGGCGTGCTGCCGCTCGCCACCGCCGGCATCGCGGGCCTCGTCGCCGTCGCCTTGCTGTTCGATGGCGTGCACGGCATCACCATCGCCTTCGGCTTCACCCTGATCGGCGTGGTGCAGGATTACCCGATCCACTTGTTCTCGCACCAGCGTGCCGGCATCACCCCGTGGCAGAACGCACGCAGCATCTGGCCCACGCTTGCCACCGGCGTGGCCGCGACCTGCATCGCCTATTTCACCTTCCTCGCCTCGGGCGTGGATGGCCTCAAGCAACTCGCGGTGTTCACCATCGCTGCCCTCCTTGCCGCCGCACTCGCCACGCGCTTCCTGCTGCCGGCATTGCTGGATCCCGATCCGCGCGACCCCGCCGATTCGCCCTTGATGGCGTGGCTGTGGCGCGGCATCGAACGCGTGCCTAGGCCACGCGCCTGGATGCTGGCGCTGCTGGCGGTCGTTGCCCTCGGCGTGGTGAAGTTTTCGCCGCCGCCCTTCTGGCAGAACGATCTCTCCAAACTGACGCCGGTACCCGCCGACACCATGGCGCGCGACATCCGCCTGCGCGAAGAGCTCGGCGCACCCGACGTGCGCTACCTGCTCGCCGTGCATGGCCGCGATGTCGAAACCGTGCTGCAGGCGAGCGAAGCCCTGCGCCCGAAACTCGATGCGATGCAGGCCAGGGGCGTGATCGGCGGTTACGATATGGCCGCGCGTTACCTGCCCTCGATCCGCACCCAACGCGCGCGCCAGGCCGCGTTGCCGCAAGCCGGAGTGCTGCAAACCGAACTCGATGCGGCGTTGGCCGACACCGACTTCGTGCCGGATGCCTTCGCGGATTTTGTGCGCGATGTCGCATCCGCACGTGATGCGCCGCCTCTTACCGCGCGCGACCTGGCTGGCACGCCGCTCACCACCACGCTCGCTGGCCTGCTGCGCGAGCAGGATGACCGTGCAACTGCGCTTGTCTCGGTCTCCGGCATCCGCGATGACGGCGCGTTCCTGCTGGCGGCAAAGAACGCCGGCCTGCAGCCGGTGGACATGAAGCAGGCCTCGGAGTCGCTGGTGGCGCAGTACCGGCAGCGCGTGCTGTGGTCGCTGCTCGTTGCCGCGCTGCTGCTGTCGGCGACGGTCTGGTTCTCCCTGCGCGACCCACGCCGCACGTTGCGCGTGTTGCTGCCGATGGCGCTGACCACGCTGGTCATCCTCGCCGTGCTGCGCGCGTTCGGCGTCGAGCTCAACCTCTTTCACCTGGTCGCGCTGATCCTCGCCGCCGGGCTCGGGCTGGACTATGCCCTGTTCTTCGACCATGCCGGCGACGGCATGCGCGACCAGCTGCGCACGCTGCATGCCTTGATCGTGTGCAGCCTGATGACGCTGCTGGTATTCGCGCTGCTCGGGCTGTCCTCCATCCCGGTGCTGCGCGCGATCGGCACCACGGTGACGTTGGGCGTGGTGTCGAACTTCGTCCTGGGGCTACTCATCGCCCGGCAGCCGGCGACGCGCACGGAGACGACGCATGCCTGATGCCGAGGCACTGGCTGCGATCGACATCGCCACCCTGGTCCCGCACCAGGGCGCGATGTGCCTGTGGCAACGCGTCGTCGCCGTCGATGCGACGACCGTCACGGTCGCCACGGCATCGCATCGCGGCCTCGACAACCCGTTGCGCAGCGACGGCCGTCTGCGCGGCCTGCACCTGTGCGAATACGGTGCGCAGGCGATGGCCGTGCATGGCGGCCTGCTGGCGCAAATGTCCGGCGCCTCGGTGCGCAAGGGTTTTCTCGTCGCCTTGCGTGGGGTGACGCTGCATGTCGCGCGCATCGACGATCTGCCAGGTGAACTGATCGGCCATGCGGAACTGCTGGTGCAAGGCGAAGACAGCCACCAGTACGCCTTCCGCATCGAATGCGCCGGTGAATTGATCGCCGAAGGCCGCGCGGCGGTGATGTTACAGGGTTGATCGTCGCGCTACAGTGACGCTTTCCCCGACGGACCGCCGCATGGACGCTCCTCAATCCCGCAAGCGCGCGCTGGTCACCGGCGGCAGTGGCGATATCGGCGGCGCGATCTGCGAAGCGCTGGCCGCGGCCGGGCACCATGTCATCGTGCATGCCAACGGCAATCTTGCGCGCGCGGAACACGTCGCACGGGCGATCATCGACCAGGGCGGCAGCGCCGAGGCCATCGCCTTCGACGTGACCGATGCGAAGGCATCCCGCGCCGCCATCGAATCACTGCTGGCGCAGGGGCCAATCCAGATCGTCGTCAACAACGCCGGCATCCATGACGACGCGCCGCTCGCAGGCATGAGCGAGGCGCAATGGCATGGCGTCATCGACGTGTCCCTGCACGGCTTCTTCCACGTGACCCAGCCATTGCTGCTGCCGATGGCGCGCGCGCGCTGGGGCCGCATCGTCAATGTTTCCAGCGTCGCGGCGATGCTCGGCAACCGCGGACAGGTGAACTACGCCGCCGCCAAGGCCGCGCTGCATGGCGCGAGCAAGTCACTGGCCCGCGAGATGGGCAGTCGCGGCATCACCGTCAACGTGATCACACCCGGCGTGATCGCGGGCAGCATGACCGAAGGCGCATTCCCGCCCGAGCAGATCAAGGCGATGGTGCCCGTGGGCCGCGCCGGTTCTCCGCGTGAAGTCGCAGCCTTGGCGGCCTTTCTTTGCAGCGACGATGCGGGCTACGTCAACGGACAGGTGATCGGCATCGATGGCGGGATGAGCTGACCTGTTCAACGCTTGCGGGATTGGATACAGTGCGTCGGCCGTCATGGGGATGACGGCCTCACCACAAAGGGGACTACGATGAAAAGAAGGCTTTGGACAAGCCTGTTGTTGCTGGGCGCACTGGCGTCGCCTGCAATGGCCGATGAATGGAAGGCGCCGATCGAGGGCAGCACCAACCCGCCTGCGACCGAAGCGCTGAAGAACTTCCAGCACTTCGAGCACAAGGATGTTTCCACGTCTCCGCCATTCAATGAAAAGGGCACGACGGAATCCGCACTCGCGCACCTGCAGGCCAATATGGGCTTGCGCTCTATCCAACGCGTCAAAGAATGGAATGAAGCGGCATCGACGGAGGGCGGTCGCACGCTGATCATCGAGCCAGTAATCGAGCACATACGCTTCGTTACTCCGGCGCGACGCGTCTTCCTGGGGCCCTTAATGGGTGGCTCGCACATCGACATGAGGGTGAAGCTGGTCGATGCTGCCACTGGCGACGTCATTGGCGAGCCGCGCTTTTACCAGCACGCCGGTGCTGGCGCGGCTGGCTGGGCGTTTGGCGCGGTCGATCGTGCAATGGTCATCCGTTTGTCCAACATGGTCGATGCCTACTTGCGCGACAACTACGAGCAACCTGCAACGACAAGGGTTGACCTGATGCCGGAACTCACACCGGAACAGCAACAGGATGCCATCGCGCGCCAACAGCGGGCAGGGACAACTGAATAAACATCCAAGGGCGCCTCGGCGCCCTTTTCCTTGGTTCAATCCGCCAGCGCATACCAGGTGGGTGACAGCATCGGCTTGCCGTTGGACACCTCGTCCAGCATCGCCGCCAAGCCAGCGTTCTCGATGCAGGGATGCTTGCCGCGCACCTGCTCCAGGATTTCCGTCGCCAGACACCCCATGCGTGCCACGTTCGCCGCGATCCGTTCGGCAAACACGTCATCATCCTGCACATCACCCAGCGCGCGGTTCATCTCATGGAACCAGTCGATGATGTACTGGTCCAGCAGGCGGTCATCCTCGCGGATGCCGAAATCGTCGCGTTCGCTCCACTCGCGCAGGAACCGCTGCATCGCGACGTTGAGTGAACTCGCGCGTTCGAACTGCGCGCGCAGGCGTCCCAGCATCGACAGCGAGGTGATGCGCCCGGAGATGTACAGCGGCGCCAGCACCGCCCAGTAATACGTGTAGTCCCAGATCACCTTCACCGGCATGACCCGCGCGTTGCCGAACAACGCGTACTGGCCCTCGTAGAGCGTCATGGTGTTGTCGTAGAAGGAGCGCAGCAGTTGCTGGTACAGCGCGGCATGCGCGCCGATGGGTTGACCCGCGCGGTCCTTCGCGATCAGGTCGACGATGAAGGTGTTGGAAATGGCGATGAAATCGCTGCCCGGGGAGTAATACGGGTCGGCAAACAGTCCCGCTTCGCCGGTGATCGCCCAGCGCTGGCCCGAATACAGCTGGGTACACCCATGCGAGAAGTGGCGCATGAACATGAAGTCAAGCAGCGCATGTTCAGGCCGCTCGAGCAGCGTGGCGAGTCGCGGCTGATGATCGCGCAGCCACGCCATCGCCTTGTCGTGGCTGTTGATGGTCGCGAGCGGATGCAGGGCTTCGTCGGCCACGATGCCGATCGAATGCGCATTCGATGCGAGCGGGATCATCCACACCCAGTAGCCGGGGCCGCACAAATGGTTGGTCGAGCGCCAACGGTCCGGCGGATCGCAGCGCGCGTGCCACGTGGCGTCATCCGACCACTGCGCGGGATCGACGATGCCTTCCACTCGCCACCACGCCGAATTCACATCGTGCGCATTCGCTTGGGCAACGCCCAATTTGCGCTTGAGCAGGCCGGCGCGACCCGCGGCATCGATCAGCCATCGCGATTCGGCCTGCTGCTCGCCATTGCCGGCGTCGTAGCGCACGCGGTGCGGTGCATCGCCCTCGCCCAGATCGATACCGCGCACCGTCGCGCCATCGATGAACTCGATGCCACGCGCGCGCGCCAGCTCGCCGAGATGGTTCTCGAAGCGGCCTCGGTCGATCTGCCACGAAGGCGTCGGCAGCAAGCGACTCACGCCCAGTTCCGTGCAACGGTCGATGTTGTCGCTGCGGTCGGAGAAGAAGAAGCGGAACCCGAATTTGCGGATGTGCGCCTCGTTCAAATGATCACGAAGGCCCAGCACGTTGGCGAAATAGTGCGCGCCGATCTCCACGGTGGATTCGCCGACCTTGAACGCGGCTTCCGGGACCGGATGCGTGCGGCGCTCGATCACTCGGATCGTCACCGCCGGATCTTGCTGCCGCAGTTGCAACGCCAACGTCAGTCCGGCGAGGCCACCCCCCAGGATGACGACATCGCGCGCGTCGGCGGCCACGTTCAGCCCGTTTGCCTCATCGCGGAGGCCGCGTCCAGCAACACGCCGTCGGCATCGTCGATCACCGGCGGATGGCTTCGGATGCTCCGGTACACCGTGGGCACGCCGCCGCGCTTGAGGCACTGCCAGACGATGTGCGAGGTGATGCGGCTGAAATCCTTGAGCGGCTTGAAGTGGCTGGGGCGGAACTGTTCGCCGGCATGCACGTCGGCATAGCGCGCCTCGATCGGGATCGACACGCAGCGCACGCCCAGCTGTTGCGCGGCGGACATCAGGATCTGCGCTTCAAAGACGAAGTCCTCGCCCGGCACGTCACCCAGCGCCATCACGTTGGCCGGATACAGGCGCTGCCCGCTCTGGCTGTCAGCGATCTGGTAGCCGGTGCCCCAGGCGACGCCCCAGTCGCCGAACTCATTGGCAAGCCGGCGGTAGGTCGGCTGCTGCGAACGCTTGCGCAAGCGCGCGCCGATCACGATCCAGCCGGGCCGGCGATTGGCCGCATCCAGCAGGCGCGGAATGTCCTCGGCGCTGTGCTGGCCATCGCCATCCATGCTGATCGCGGCAACCGCACCCTGGCGCAGCGCCTCGTCGAAACCGTCGCGCAGCGAAGCGCCCTTGCCCTGTCGCACCTCATGCCGCAGCAGGGTGATCGGCAGGTCGCGGATCGATTCGCCGGTGCCGTCGTCGGAGCCGTCATCGATCACGATCACCCGCTCGGCGTGGCGCAGCGCGCCTTCCACCACGTCGCGGATGCGCAGGCGCTCGTTGAGCGCGGGGATGATGACGGCGATGTTGTGTCGGTCGTAGGTCACGGGAGCATCCTGCGGTCAGGCCGGGCCGATGTCGAGGACCAGCACGCGGCCGGCGCCTGCGTCCAGGCGCAAGGTGGCGGCATTCTCGCAGGCCAGTGCGTCGAACACGGGCAACATCGGGCGCATGGCATTGCCCGCCTCGCGCATTGCCAGCGGCCCCTCGGCGGGCGAGGGCGCGCCGTCTTCCAGATACACCTCGATGCGTCGTCCGGCTTGGCCATCGCGTGCCAGCAGCAGCGCGCCGCCCAACGTGCCGACCGTGTCGGAGATCGCCTCCAGTGGGCCCGCCGCGCCGGTGTCGTAGGCGACCAGCAGCACCGCTTCGCTGCCGGTGGCGAGCTGCACCATCGCCTCCAGTAAGCCCTGCGCGAAAGTGGCATCAAAGGCCGACAGCGCAGTGGCCGGATACATGCAGCCCGCGCCGATCGTCCAGTAACCGGCGGCGGCGTTGTGCACGGAGTTGTGGAAACGGGTCGGCGAGATGGAAGCCGGGTCGGCGCCGGCCAATGCCTCGCTCATGTAATCGGTGATGCCGAGGTCGCCATGGGTCGATGCGAACACCGAGGGCAACACGGCTGGGTCGCGACCTGCCGACTCGCAGGCGGCTAGTGCAACATCGAGCGCCACCGCGACCGACTCGGGCGCGCGGCGACGTTCGTTTGGCGCCAGCAGCTGCGGTGAGGGTCGGGCAGGCGCATTTTCCGGCAGCGCGCCATCCTGCGCGAACGCGACGGCCGCCCGCCACGAAGGCAAACCCTTCGACCAGTAACCGATGCCTTCGATACGCGCGACGAGCTGACTCACCTCGCCACCCCGAACAGCAGCGAACAATTGTTGCCGCCGAAGCCGAACGAATTGTTCATCGCATAGGCGATCGTTTTGTCCTGTGAGTCGAAACGGATTTGCGGACCGCAATCGGCATCGGGCTGGCTGCTGCCCAGCGTGCCAGGCAGGAAGCCATGTTCCAGCGCCAGCAGCGCGATGGTCGATTCAACGATGCCGGCGGCGCCGAGCGTGTGGCCGGTCCACCCTTTGGTGGAGCTTGCATGCAGGCTGTCCGGGAACAGGGCTTGCACCGCCTTGGCCTCCACGCTGTCGTTCGCCGGCGTCGAGGTCCCGTGCAGGTTGAGATAGCCGACATCGGCGGCTGACACGCCCGCGCGCGCCAACGCGTCGCGCATGGTCAGTTGCGCGCCAAGACCGTCGGGATGCGGCGCGGACATGTGGTGGGCATCACTGGACTCGCCATACCCACACAACTGCAGCGATGTCGCATCGCCCGCGTTCATCCGCTCCAGCAAGGCGAAGCCGCCGGCCTCGCCCAGCGACAGCCCATCGCGGCGCGCATCGAACGGCATGCACGGCTGCTTCGACACCAGGCCGAGCGCGTTGAAGCCGTAGAGCACGCTGCCGCACAGGGTATCGACGCCACCGACCAACGCGGCATCGACAAGGCCCGCCTCGATCAGCCGCGCAGCCTGGGCGAACACCTTGGCGCTGGACGAACACGCTGTCGCCACCGTGATGCACGGCCCCCGCAAATCGGTCGCCGCCTGCACGAAGTTGCCGAGCGAATGCGGCGTGTGGACCTTGGGCCGACGCATGTGCGGCGGGAACTGGCCGTCGGCGTCGCGCGTGGCATAGGCGTCTTCGGTCTCGCCGATGCTGGCGGTGGAGGTGCCGACCACGATCGCCACTCGGGTCGCGCCATGGCGTTCGCGCGCCGCCTGCGCGGCGTCCAGCACGCCATCCTGGTTCAGTGCCAGCCACGCCAACCGGTTGTTGCGGCACTCCCATTCGGCCAGCGCCTCGGGCAGGGGCGCGTCTTCCAGCCCCGCCACGCGACCGATCCACGTCGGCAGCGGCGCGCCCTCGTGCAAGGGGCCGAAGTCGTTGGCGCGCAGCCCGCTCTGGCCCGATCGCAACGCGTCCAGGTGCGCCGCGCGGCCACGGCCCAGCGCACTGGTGGCGGTGTAATGGGTCACGGCGAATGGCGCCATCACGGCGAGCGGCGCGTTAGGGGTGGCGGACACGGAATTACCGAGCGATCTGATTGCCCGGAGTATAGCGACGGCATCACGCCCACCCTGCTGCGGAGCGTCGTCTGCAGGCTTACTATTCACGTTGGAATGAGCAGCCGCATCGCCCATCGCGCTTCCATCATGATCGACCGCGACGTCCTGCACGTGGGCAGCGTGGCGCTGGCGGCGTGCGTGCTCAGCGCCGGCCTGGTGTATGCGGGTTATTTCGTTCACACGTTCAGGGTGGCGCGCAGCACGCCGTGCGAGCCGCGGACCGGGCGCTGCCTGTTGCTGTTCGGCAAGCACGCACCGGGCGGGCGGATCGATGCCGATTTCGATGCGCGCATCGCCCGTGCCGGCACGCTCTGGCGCAGCCACGCGCCTGAACGCATGGTACTGCTTGGTGGCGGCCCGGATGGCGAACCCAGCGAAGCCGAACTGGCCCGCGCCGTGTTGATCGAGAACGCCGCGGTGGATGAGTCCGTGCTGCACCTGGAGCGCGAATCCCGCGACACCCTGCAGAACCTGCGCAATGCGCGCGAGGTGTTGCGCGCCGCCGCGCACCAGGGCCCGGTGGTCCTGCTGACCAGCCGCTATCACCTGGCCCGCTGCCGACAGTTCGCGCGCCAGCTGGGCATCGAGGCGGAATTGTGCGCCGCCGAATCCCGCCTTGCTTTGACGCCGCGCACCCTGTGGCGGCTGGCGGGCGAAGCCGGCTACCTGTGCCTGCTCGACATCGGCACCCGATGGGCGCGACTGATTCGCTCCAAGCGCATGCTCGCCCGCGTGACCTGAGACAGGGGTGTCGCGCGCCCATCCGCGCTAGCATCGGGGTTTTCCCGCGGCCGCCACTGGATGCCCCGATGCCCCATCACGTTCGCCTCTCCGCCTGCACTTCGGTGCTCGCCCTCCTCGCCCCGATGAGCCACGCACAGACGCCCTACGCACCCGCGCAGGTCAGCGCCAGCGACTACGCACGCGCCGAATCGATGCTGGCGCACAAGCTGAATCCGCTGGTCGATGGCGCCGCGCAATCACTCGCCTGGCAAGACGGCGATCGTGTGCTGTGGGTGGAAACCCGCGCCGGCAAATCCCGGCTGATGGGACTGGATGCCGCCAGCGGCCAGTCGCTGACGTTTGGCGATGCCGCCGTGCTCGCCAAGGCCCTGAATGATGCCAGCGGCAAGCCGGTCGATGTCGATACCTTCGCCGCGCGCCTGCGCGGATTGCGCCTCGACGAGGGCGGCCTGCACTTCAGCTTCGCCGGCGACGACTACGCCTGCAAGCGCGATGGCGCGTGCACCAAGCAGGCCAAGGCCGTGCAGAAGGACGGCGACGGCCCGGCGGTGACATCCCCCGACGGCAAGCGCGAAGCCTTCATCCGAGGCTGGAACCTGTGGCTGCGCGACATCGCCAGCAGCAAGGAAACACAACTCACCACCGATGGCGCCACCGATTACGGCTACGCCACCGACAACGCCGGCTGGAAGCACACCGACAACGCCATCCTGGTGTGGTCGCCGGCCTCCGACAAGATCGCCACCTTCCAGCAGGACCAGCGCAAGACCAGCACGATGACGCTGGCCGCGACCAACGTCGGCGCACCGAAGGCCGAGCAGTGGAAGTACCCGTTCGTGGGCGATGAACACGTCACCATGATCGAGCGCGTCATCATCGACCTGACCGGCAATACGCCGAAGACGGTGCGCCTGAAGATGCCGCCGGACCAGCATCGCTCCACCTGCAGCGACGACATCGTCTGCAGCGAGGGCTGGGAAGACGTGCAGTGGGCGAAGGACGGCAAGACCCTCGCCTTCGTCAGCACCGATCGCGGCCACAAGTCCGCCACGCTGCGCATCGCCGATGCAGCGACCGGCGCCGTTCGCGACGTCTACCAGGAAACCGTCGCCACCCAGTACCAGAGCGCGCCGGCGCTCGATTCGGTGATGTGGCGCTATCTGCCGGAGAGCAACGAGTTCCTCTGGTTCAGCCAGAAATCGAACTGGGGCCACCTGTACCTGCACGATCTGGCGAGCGGCAAGCTGAAGCGCCAGATCACCCGCGGCGATTGGAACGCGGCGAAGATCGTACGCATCGACCCGGCTACGCGCACGGTGTGGTTCGAGGGCGTGGGCCGCGAGGCGGGCCGCGATCCGTATTTTTCGCACCTGTACAAGGCGAGCCTCGATGGCGGCGCCGTGCACCTGCTCACCCCCGAGGACGCCGACCACAAGGTCCAGCTCTCGGACGATGGCCGCTTCTTCGTCGATACCTACTCCACCAGCAGCGCGCCGCCGGTCACCGTGCTGCGTCGCCTCGACGACGGCGCCGAGGTGAAGGAAATCGCCCGCGCCGACATCAAGCGCCTCGAAGCGACCGGCTGGCATCCGCCGGAGAAATTCACGGTCAAGGGCCGCGACGGCAAGACCGACGCGTACGGCATGATGTGGAAGCCGTCCAACTTCGATGCGTCGAAGCAGTACCCGATCATCAACTACATCTACCCGGGCCCGCAGGTGGGCTCGATCCGCACGCGCAGCTTCGCGACCACCCAGGGCGACCACCAGGCGCTGGCCGAGCTCGGCTTCATCGTCGTCGCCATCGACGGCATGGGCACGCCGATGCGCAGCAAGTCCTTCCAGGACACCTACTACGGCAACATGATCGACAACACCCTGCCCGACCAGGTCACGGGGATGAAGCAACTCGCGGCGAAGTATCCGTGGATCGACCTCGGCCGCGTCGGCATCTGGGGCCATTCCGGTGGCGGCAACGCCACCGCGACCGCGATGTTCCTGTACCCGGATTTCTTCAAGGTCGGCATCGCCGAATCCGGCAACCACGATAACCTGAGCTACGAGGACGACTGGGCCGAGCGCTACCACGGCCTGCTGGTGAAGAACGCCGACGGCACCACCAACTACACCGGCCAGGACAATGCCTCGCATGCGAAGCATCTCAAGGGCAAGCTCTACCTCATCCACGGCCTGATGGATGACAACGTGCCGCCGCAAACCACCTTGCTGGTGGTCGATGCGCTGATGAAGGCCAACAAGGACTTCGACCTGCTGATGCTGCCGCAGGCGCGCCACGGCTTCGGCAAGGACGGCTTCTACGTGATGCGCAAGCGCTGGGACTATTTCGTCCAGCACCTGCTCGGCGCCACTCCACCCAAGCAGTACGAGATCAAGCCGCCTGCGCCGTGATGCCATGACCGCCGGGGCATGACGACACGGGTTGTCGCGCCCCGGCCAAGCGGCTACCCTCGCGCCTCCCGTCAGCCGCCCCGCCCCCACGATGTCCGACAACCGTCAATCACTGAACCTGCTGCCCCGCCTGATCTTTGCCTCGCGCTGGCTGCAGCTGCCGCTGTACCTGGGGCTGATCGTCGCGCAGGTGGTGTACGTGTTCCTGTTCATGAAGGAACTCTGGCACCTGATCCTGCATGCCAGCGAGTGGGGCGAGCAGCAGATCATGCTGGGGGTGCTGGGCCTGATCGACGTGGTGATGATCAGCAACCTGCTGGTGATGGTGATCGTCGGCGGCTACGAGACTTTCGTCTCGCGTCTGCGTCTGGAAGACCATCCGGACCAGCCGGAGTGGCTGTCCCACGTCAATGCCAGCGTGCTGAAGGTGAAGCTGGCGATGGCAATCATCGGCATCTCGTCGATCCACCTGCTCAAGACCTTCATCGCCATCGGCAACCTGGGCGCGCCCGGCTCTGCCTATACCGAGCAAGGCGTGCTGTGGCAGACGATCATCCACTGCGTGTTCATCCTCTCCGCCATCGGCATCGCCTACACCGACCGCCTGATGACCAACACGACCAGCAAGCGCGAGCACGCGCACTGACTGACCGGCTCGGCGATTAGTCGGGCTTGGCGCCGAACAACACGCGCTTTTCTTCCTCCGACATCGGCTTGCCTGCATTCGGGTTGACCTCCGCGCCGCGCGCGTAGGCGCGTGCAGTCGCGGGGCGCGCGCGGATCGCGTCATGCCAGCGCGCGATCGCGGCATACGCGCTGCGGTCGATCGGCGCGGCCGTATAGACGTCGATCCACGGATAGACTGCCATGTCGGCGATGCCGTAGGCGCCGCCGGAGAGGTATTCGACCTGCTGCAGGCGCCGGTCCAGCACGCCGAGCAGGCGATCCACCTCGCGCGCGTAACGCTCGCGGGCATAGGCGATGACCTCCGGCGCGTACACGTGGAAGTGGCCGTACTGGCCGGTCATCGGGCCGAGACCGCCCATCTGCCAATAGAGCCATTCCAGCGTCGTCATGCGTCCGCGCAGGTCGGCGGGGATGAAGCGGCCGGTCTTGTCGGCCAGGTATTCGAGGATCGCGCCGGATTCGAACACGCTGATCGGCTCGCCGCCATCGCTGGGCGCATGGTCGATGATCGCCGGCATCTTGTTGTTGGGCGAGATGCGCAGGTAGTCGGGCTCGAACTGCGCGCCCTTGCCGATGTTGACTGGCTGGATGCGGTAGTCGAGGCCGGCTTCTTCAAGGAATAGGGTGATCTTGTGGCCGTTGGGCGTGGGCCAGTAATACAGGTCGATCATCGCGCGCATCCGGATGGGGGCACGCCAGTCTAGCCCGCCGCGTAAAATGACCGGATGGATGTCTCCCATTTGCTCGACGGGCTGAACAACGCCCAGCGCGACGCCGTCTCCGCCCCGCCCGGCCACCTGCTGGTGCTGGCGGGCGCCGGTTCCGGCAAGACCCGCGTGCTGACCCATCGCATCGCCTGGTTGAACGAGGTCCACGGCGTGCCCGCGCACGGCATCTTCGCGGTCACCTTCACCAACAAGGCGGCCGGCGAGATGCGCCATCGCGCCGATGCGTTGCTCACCCACAGCGGTCGCGGGATGTGGATCGGCACCTTCCACGGCCTCGCCCATCGCCTGCTGCGCCTGCACTGGCAGGATGCGAAGTTGCCCGAAGGTTTTCAGATCCTCGACAGCGATGACCAACTGCGGCTGGTCAAGCGCGTTGTGCAGCAACTGGAATTCGACGAGGCGCGCTTCCCGCCCAAACAGATCGCCTGGTGGATCAACGCGCAGAAGGACGAAGGCCGTCGCCCGCAGCACATCCAGCCCGGTGGCGACGAATGGGGCGAGGTGATGCTGAAAAGCTACACGCTCTACCAGGAACGCTGCGACCAGGCGGGGTTGGTGGACTTCGCCGAGATCCTCCTGCGTGCGCACGAATTGCTGCGTGACAACCCGGCGTTGCTCGCGCACTACCGCCAGCGCTTCCGCGAGCTGCTGATCGACGAGTTCCAGGACACCAACGCGATCCAGTACGGCTTCGTGCGCCTCTTGGCTGGCGACACCGGCCACGTGTTCGTGGTCGGCGACGACGACCAGGCGATCTACGGCTGGCGCGGCGCTAAGGTCGAGAACGTGCAGAAGTTCCTGCAGGATTTCCCCGGCGCGCGCACCATCCGGCTGGAGCAGAACTATCGCTCCACCGCCAACATCCTGGACGCCGCGAACGCAGTCATCGCCAACAATCCCGAGCGCCTCGGCAAGCAGTTGTGGACGGATTCGGGCGAAGGCGAGCCGATCGACCTCTACGCCGCCTACAACGAGATCGACGAGGCGCACTACGTCATCCAGCGCATCCGCCAATGGGTGAACGATGGCGGCAGCTGGAGCGAGGCGGCGATCCTCTATCGCAGCAACGCGCAGTCACGCGTGTTCGAAGAAACCCTGCTGGCCGAGCAAATCCCGTATCGCGTGTACGGCGGCATGCGCTTCTTCGAACGCATGGAAATCAAGGACACCCTAGCCTATCTGCGCCTGATCGCCTCGCGGGTGGATGACGCGGCGTTCGAGCGCGCGGTCAATACGCCCACCCGCGGCATCGGCGAACGCACGCTGGACGAGGTGCGCCGGAGCGCGCGCGGCGCAGGCGTGCCGCTGTGGGAAGCCACCCAGCTTGCCATCCATGGCGATGCGCTGACATCGCGCGCGAAGAACGCGCTGGCCAGCTTCGTGCAGCTGATCGAGCAACTGGCCGATGAAACCCTCGAGCTCAGCCTGCAGGACAAGATCGACCACGTGCTGATGCGCTCGGGCCTGCGCGCGCATTACGAGCGCGAATCCAAGGGCAGCATCGACTCGCGCGTGGACAACCTGGACGAACTGGTCAGCGTCGCCTCGCGTTTCAACCGCGGCGAGGATGACGAGTCCGCGCAGCTCACCGAACTGGTCGCGTTTCTCGCCTACGCCGCGCTTGAAGCCGGTGAAGGCCAGGCCGATGCCGGCGAGGAAGGCGTGCAGCTGATGACGCTGCACAGCGCCAAGGGCCTCGAATTCCCGCTGGTGTTCCTGGTGGGGCTGGAGGAAGGCTTGTTCCCCAACGCGCGCAGCGTCGAGGAAAGCGGGCGGCTGGAGGAAGAGCGCCGCCTCGCCTATGTCGGCATCACCCGCGCGCGGCAGAAACTGGTGCTCTCGCACGCGGAGACCCGCCGCCTGCATGGCCAGGACATGATGGGCTTGCCCTCGCGCTTCCTGCGCGAAATCCCGCACGCGCTGCTCAACGAGATCCGCCCGAAGGTGAAAGTCGCGCGGCCGTATCTGTCGCCCCAGCGACGCAATGCCGGCCATGCGCCGATCGAGACACCGGGCATCGCACTCGGCACCAATGTGCGCCACGCGACGTTTGGCCTGGGCACCGTCACCGACATCGAGGGCAACGGCGCGCATGCACGCGTGCAGGTGAATTTCGACGAGGCCGGCAGCAAGTGGCTGGTGCTGGCCTACGCCAACCTGCAGCCCGCCTGACGACGCGATCGATCACCTCAACCTACGACGCATCTCACCAGCTGTAGAGCTTGAAATACACCGGCGGGATGATGCCCTGCGGCGGCTCGAAGCGACCGTCGCCATTGCGATCCATCAGGTAGTACGACACCCCATGGGCGGGGGTGATCTTCACCATCCGCAGCAGGCCGCCGACGCGATATTCCTCCACCACGTCGCCATTGGACTCGGTGCGGACCGCGCGCTCGGCGCCGTCCGGTGGCCGGGGCGTGCTGGCACAGGCGGCCAGCCCCGCGCACAGGGCGCCGGCCCACAGCCACTGCGTGCGCCTTGGTGTTTTCGGGTTCGACATGACGATTCCTCCCAGGCTGGCCCACCTGTCGGCCCCTTCATGAGTGCCGATGCGGGCGACTGCCTTGATCTTAGCCAAGCGCCTAGAATCGGGGGATGAAGAAACTCGTGCTGATCGACGGCTCCTCCTACCTGTACCGGGCCTTCCACGCGCTGCCGCCGCTGACCAACGCGGCCGGCGAGCCCACCGGGGCGCTGTTCGGCGTGGTCAACATGCTGCGCGCGCACCTGAAGGAAGCCCCGGATTACATCGCCTTCGTGATGGATGCCAGCGGGCCGACCTTCCGCGACGAACTGGACCCCGAATACAAAGCCAATCGACCCTCGATGCCGGAGGAGTTGCGCGCCCAGGTCGAGCCGCTGATGCAGATCGTCGCCGCGCTCGGCCTGCCGATCCTGCGCGAGCAGGGCGTGGAGGCGGACGATGTCATCGGCACGCTCGCCTTGCGCGCCGCCGATGCGGGCGTGCAGGTCGTCGTGTCCACCGGCGATAAGGACATGGCGCAGCTGGTGCGTCCGCACGTTTCGCTGGTCAACACGATGAGCGGCAGCAAGCTGGACAGCAGCGAGGCGGTCATCGACAAGTTCGGCGTGCCGCCCGAGCGCATCGTCGATTACCTGTCGCTGGTCGGCGACAAGGTGGACAACATCCCCGGCGTGGACAAGTGCGGGCCGAAGACCGCGGCGAAATGGCTGGGCGAATACGGCACGCTCGATGGCGTCATCGAACATGCCGGCGAGATCAAGGGCAAGGTCGGCGACAACCTGCGCGCGGTGGTCGGGCGCCTGCCGCTCAATCGCGAACTGGCGACCATCCGCACCGATCTCGATCTTGCTGACGGCTTCGATACCCTGGCCATGCGTGAACGCGACACCGACGCCCTGCGCGCGCTCTACAGCCGTTACGGTTTCAACCAGGCGCTGAAGGAGCTTGATGGCGGCGTGCCTGTCGATGGCCCCTCGGCCGACAAGTTGCCGACTCCGGCGCGTGGTTTCGTCGCTGCGCCGCCCAGCGAGCCGACCGGCCCACTCGACCCGGCCCTGTCCGGCCCCGGCGACTACGAGGCCGTGCTGACGCGCGCGCAACTGGATGCGTGGCTCGGCAAGCTCGATGCGGCGGATCGCTTCGCCTTCGATACCGAGACCGACAGCCTGGATGCGTTGCAGGCGAACCTCGTCGGCATCAGCCTGTGCGTCGAGCCGCGCCGCGCCTGCTACATCCCGCTCGCCCACACCGCGCCGGGCGCGCCCGCGCAGTTGCCGATGGCCGAGGTGCTGGACGCACTGCGCCCGTATCTCGTCGATCCGAACAAGGCCAAGGTCGGCCAGCACGGCAAGTACGACCTGCACGTGATGCAACGCCACGGCATCGACGTGCAAGGCTATGCCGATGACACGATGCTGCAGAGTTTCGTGCTCGATTCCAGCCAGCGCCACGACATGGATTCACTCGCCAAGCGCGTGCTGGGTATCGACACCATCAGTTACAGCGACGTCGCCGGCAAGGGCGCGAAGAAGATCCCGTTCGCCGATGTCTCGATCGATGACGCGACCCGCTACGCCGCCGAGGACGCCGACATCACCCTGCGCCTGTACCGCGCGCAGGCACCGCGTCTGCTGGACGTGCCGGCGCTGGAAGGCGTGTACCGCGACATCGAGATGCCGCTGGTGCCGGTGCTCGAACGCATCGAGGCCAATGGCGTGATGATCGACAGCGCCGAGCTGCGCCGGCAATCGGCCGATCTCGGCAAGCGGATGCTGGAAGCGCAACAGAAGGCGACCGAGCTCGCTGGCCGCACCCTCAACCTCGATTCACCCAAGCAGTTGGGCGCGTTGTTGTTCGATGAATTGAAGCTGCCCGCAGTGGTGAAGACGCCAAGCGGCGCGCCCTCGACCAACGAGGAAGCGCTCGAGGCGATCGCAGATCAGCACGAGCTGCCTCGGGTGATCCTGGAATACCGTGGCCTTGCCAAGTTGCGCAGCACCTACACCGAGAAACTGACCGAGATGGTCGATCCGGCGACCGGCCGCGTGCATACCAGTTACCACCAGGCGGGCGCCGCGACCGGGCGCCTGGCTTCGAGCGATCCCAACCTGCAGAACATCCCGATCCGCACCGAGGACGGCCGTCGCATCCGCCGCGCCTTCATCGCGCCGCCGGGGCGCCAGCTGCTGGCCTGCGACTACTCGCAAATCGAGCTGCGGATCATGGCGCACCTGTCCGGCGACCCGGCGCTGCTGCGCGCGTTCGACTCGGGCGACGACGTGCATCGCGCGACCGCCGCGGAAGTGTTCGGCCGCAAGATCGACGAGGTCACGTCCAACGAACGCCGCGCCGCCAAGGCGATCAACTTCGGCCTGATGTACGGGATGAGCGCGTTTGGCCTGGCCAAGCAGCTCGGTGTGTCGCGCGGCGAGGCGCAGGATTACATCGGCCTGTACTTCAGCCGCTACCCGGGCGTGCGCGAGTACATGGAGCGCACCCGCGAGCAAGCCCGCGGGCAGGGTTTCGTCGAAACCGTGTTCGGCAGGCGCCTGTATCTGCCCTACATCTGTCTCTTATACACATCT
>JACSSF010000179.1 GCA_014879375.1 Lysobacteraceae bacterium | reverse complement strand
GACCTGAAAAGCATCACCCTGATCGCCAGCGCCGGCATGACCTACACGCTCAAGTTCCTGTGGGCGCCGCTGGTCGATCGATGGATGCTGCCGATCTTCTGCAAGCTGGGGCTGCGTCGCGGCTGGATCTTGTTCGCGTTGCTGTGGGTGATGGCGGCGCTGCTGGCGATGGCGCAACTCACGCCCGATCACCTGACGCCGTTCGTGTGGGTGACGGTGATCGCGGCCTTCGGCGGCGCCACGCTCGACATCGGCGTGGATGCGTATCGCGTCGAGATCGCGCCGCGTCAGGACCAGGGCGCGCTGCTGGCGACGTATTCGCTGGGTTATCGCATCGCGCTCATCATCACCGGCGCGATGGCGCTGGTGATGGCCGATCACCTGCCGTGGCCGATGGTCTATCGGGTGATGGCGGCGGTGCTGTTGATCCCGGTCGTCGCGGTGTTCTTCGCGAATGAGCCCACCACCCATCGCATCAAGGCGAGCAACTGGGAGCAAAGCCTGCGCGAGGGCATCGTCTCGCCGTTCACCGATTGCGTGCGCCGCTTCGGCCCGGCGCTGGCCGTGGGCCTGCTGGCCTTCATCCTGATCGCCAAGATCTCCGACCAGTCGCTCGGCGGCGGCATCATGGCGCCGTTCTACATCGACCAGGGCTATACCAAGACCGAGATCGGCGCGATCAGCAAGCTCTACGGCGTATGGGTCGGCATCGGTGGCGTGTTCCTCGCCGGCATCGCCATCGCGCGCTGGGGCGTGCGCTGGCCGCTGCTCGCGGGCGTGGTGCTCGGCGCGGCCAGCAACCTGCTGTACGTCTGGCTGGAGGGCGCCAATGGCGACCTCGCCAAGCTGACCTTGGTGATCTCGGGCGAGAACCTGGCGCAGGGTTTCCAGGGCACCACGCTCGCCGCGTTCCTGACCTCGCTGGTCAACCAGCGCTTCACCGCGACCCAGTTCGCGCTGTTCTCGTCACTGGTGATGTTGCCGGGCAAGCTGCTCAGCGCGGTGTCCGGCGGCATCGTCGAGCAGACCGGCTACGGCACGTATTTCTGGATCACCGCGCTGGTGTCGATCCCGGCGATCTTCCTGTTCTTCTGGATGTATCCGCGCATCGACATGGGCAATGGCGACGAGCCGGCACATCGGCGAGGGGTGCCGCCGGATGAGCCGCACTGATTGGACTGACTGGGGAAAGACATGCGTCAAGGAATGATGCTGGTGTTGTTGGCGATGTGCTTGTCGGGCTGTGCGTCCGTCGAGCGCAATGATCGTGGCTGGATCGAGCCGACCGAGGCGATCCGCGCCGCCAACGAGGATCCGCAACATGGGGTGCGCGGCCACTTCGTGATGACGGTGAAGGCCATCGGCGGCGAGCACGAATGGGTATTCCTCAACTCCGAGCGGGATTACCGCGACCAGCGCAACCTGACCATCAAGATGCGGAAGTCACTCGTGCCGAAGGTAGAGCGCCGATTGGGCGTGCCATTCGACGAGTTGAAGAACCGTCGCATCGTGGTGCAGGGAACGGCGCGTCGTGTGCGGATCCTGTTTTTGAATGACGCCGGCCGACCTTCGGGCAAGTATTACTTCCAGACACATGTGGCCGTGACCAGCGAAACGCAGATCGATTTCGCCAAGTGACCGGGCACGGTCCGCGTTGGGTAATAGCGCCGAGCGATCAGGCCGGATAGATCGCGCCCAGCACGCGCGATCCTGCCGCCCCGGTGACCGAGGCGCGATTGCCCGGCAGGCCGAGCAGCGTTTGCCGCGCCAGCCACGCGAAGCCCATCGCCTCGATGTGGTCCGGGTCGAGGCCGTGTTCCGCGGTGGAGGTGATGACGACGCCCGGCAGCTCCTCGCGCAGGGCTTGCAGCAGCGACGGGTTGTGCACGCCGCCGCCGCAGACCAGCAGGCGCTGCGTGTCAGGCTGGGTGGCACGCAGCGCGTCGCCGATGGTGCGCGCGGTGAGCAGGCGCAGCGTCGCCTGCACGTCGACCGCCGCTTCGTCGCCGCGCAAACGTGGCGCCAGCCATGCGCGCTGGAAATGTTCGCGGCCACTGCTCTTGGGTGGCGGCGTGGCGAACCACGGGTCTTCCAGCAGGCGCGAGAGAAGCGCCTCGTCCACCACGCCGGTCGCGCCCCAGGCACCGTCTTCGTCGTACGGCCGGCCGGTGTGTTCGTGGCACCACAGGTCCATCAGCGCATTCGCCGGGCCGGTGTCGAAGCCGCGCACGTCGCCGGATTTCGGCAGCAGGGTGAGATTGGCGATGCCGCCAAGATTGAGCACCGCGCGATCCTCGCCCGCATCGTGCAGCAGGGCGTGGTGCAAGGCCGGGAGCAAGGGCGCGCCGTGACCGCCGGCGGCGATGTCGCGGCGGCGGAAGTCGGCGACGGTGGTGATGCCGGTGCGCTCGACGATGCGGCCGGCATCGCCGATCTGCAGCGAAAAGGGATGTTTCAGATACGGCCGATGTCGCACCGTCTGCCCGTGCGAGCCGATCGCGGCGACTTCGCGCGCCTCGACGCCGGCGTGCAGCAGCACCGCGAGCGCAGCTTCGGCAAAGGCCTCGCCCACTTGCGAATCGAGCGTGCCGAGTTCGTCCAACGAATCGAGCGAGCCACCCTGGCCCAGCCAGACCAGGCGCGCACGCACGTCCGGGTCCCACGGCGAGGTGCGCGCGGCGACCACTTCCGCGCGCAGCGGCGCGCAGCCGCCGTCGATGTCCGCGCCGCCGGCAAAGCGCACCAGCGCCGCGTCGATGCCGTCCGCGCTGGTGCCGGACATCAGGCCGATATAGAGCTTGTCGTTCATCGCGTCATCGTGGCGGATCGCGCCGCCATGCGCCAGTCGGCGGTGCAGAAATGCGAAGGGCAGCCTGCGCTGCCCTCGGGATGGACGGTCGATGCGGGCAGCTCAGCCGCGCTTGCTGGCCTTGGCCTTGGCTTTTTCCGAAGCGGCATCGGCCACACGGATTTCCTCGCCCTGGAAGACGATGTTCTCGACTTCGCGGATCTTGCCCAGCGCACGCCGGGTCTCGCCCTTGAACTGCACCAGCAGCGCGCCCGACAGCGGCGCCGGCGGCGGCAGCATCATCGACAGGGGGTTGCGATGCGCGCCATTGACGCGGAATTCGTAGTGCAGGTGCGGACCGGTGGACAGGCCCGTGCTGCCGACGTAACCGATCACCGTGCCCTGGGTGATGCGCTGGCCCGGGCGGATCTTGGCGAAGCGCGACATGTGCGCGTAGAACGTGGTCTTGCCCTGGCCGTGGTCGAGTTCGACCGCCTTGCCGTAGCCGCCATGCCAGCCGACCGACTTCACCCGCGCATCGCCGGCGGCCATGATCGGCGTGCCGGTGCCCGCGGCGTAATCCACGCCCTTGTGCATGCGGAAGCGACCCAGCACCGGATGGCGACGGCCACCGAAGCCCGAGGTCAGGCGTGCATAGGGAATCGGCATGCGGATGAAGGCGCGCTCCAGCGAGCGGCCATCGGCGGTGTAGTAGCCGGGCTTGCCGTCGCGCTCGAACAGGAAGCCGCTGTGCAGCTTGCCGTCGGTGGTGATGGTCGCGGCCAGCACCGGGCCGGTATCGACCAGCTTGCCGTCCTTCCAGGTCTGGTCGACCACCACGCTGAAGCGGTCGTTGTCGTCAAGATCGGAATCGAAGTCGACGCTGTACTTGAAGATGTCGTCGGTGAGTTCTTTCAGGTTCTGCCGGGTCAGGCCCACCTTGCGCGCGGACTCGAACAGCGAATCGCCCACCGTGCCCGACAACACCACCGTGCGCACATCGACCTGCTGCGGCACGGCGGTCTCGACGATCTTCTCGCCGGTCATGTCCAGCTCGACCTTCTCGCCGATGCGCGTGTAGCGGAAGCCACGCAGCGGGCCGCCCGGCGGCAGGTCGAACGCGATCTCGGCGCCCGGACGCAGGCGACGCATTTCCATGTTGACGCCCGGATACTTCAGCAGGCGCGCCAGGTCTGCCTGCGGGATCTGCAGCTGGTCGAAGATTTCACTGGCGGTCTCGCCCGCGCGCACGTTGACGACCTGCCAGCTGTCGCCCTTGCGGGTCGGGCCGGCGACGTGATGCTTCGGGCCGATCTGCGGCAGGGCCAGCGCCATCGATGCGCGCGGCGCATGCGAAGGCAAGGCGAGCGCCTGGTCGAAACCGGGCACCAGCGCGCCGAGCAGGGCGATGATGCTGGCGAACAGGCTGGCATGCGCCCACTGGCGACGTGTCCAGCGACCATTGAAACCGGCCGGCATGCGCAAGCCGGCATAGCGGCGCAACGCATCGGCACGCAGCGCGCTCAACTTCTGTTGGCGGGCATCGCGTGGGCTGGATTGGGTCATTCAGCAATCTCCACGCCATATGATGGCGGTGTCAGCGCGGTACCATAAACAGATGAAGTGCTCGGGTCAAACCATTGATCTGGCTGGTTTTTTTGCACCCGGTCATGATTTAACGGAAGATTTACCCTTCGCGCCCGTCAATACTACCCATTCAGGAAATCAATCGTGTCCCAACCCGCCCCCGCCGATGCCCT
Source organism: Lysobacteraceae bacterium (assembly GCA_014879375.1). Classification (GTDB taxonomy): domain Bacteria; phylum Pseudomonadota; class Gammaproteobacteria; order Xanthomonadales; family Xanthomonadaceae; genus Solilutibacter. The sequence goes on along the minus strand of JACSSF010000179.1, from coordinate 760 downwards.
GGATCTGATCGCCCGCGGGGCCGACGAATTGCTCAAGCGCGACGAGCTGGAAGCGCGCTTGAAGGAAGGCCGCCCGCTGCGGATCAAGGCCGGTTTCGACCCGACCGCGCCCGACCTGCACCTTGGCCATACCGTGCTGCTCAACAAGATGCGCCAGTTCCAGGACCTCGGCCATCAGGTCATCTTCCTGATCGGCGACTTCACCGGGATGATCGGCGACCCGACCGGCAAGAACGTCACCCGCAAGCCGTTGACGCGCGAAGACGTGCTGGCAAACGCCGAGACCTACGCCGAGCAGGTGTTCAAGGTGCTCGACCACGACAAGACCGAGCTGCGCTTCAACAGCGAGTGGTTCGGCCAGATGACCGCCGCCGACATGATCAAGCTGGCCGCGCAGCACACCGTCGCGCGCATGCTCGAGCGCGACGACTTCGCCAAGCGCTATGCATCGCAGCAGCCGATCGCCATCCACGAATTCCTCTACCCGCTGGTGCAGGGCTACGACTCGGTCGCGCTGCAGGCCGACGTCGAGCTGGGCGGCACCGACCAGAAGTTCAACCTGCTGATGGGCCGCGGCCTGCAGGAATCGCACGGGCAGAAGCCGCAAATCGTGTTGACGATGCCGCTGCTGGAGGGCCTGGACGGTGTGCAGAAGATGTCGAAGTCGCTCGGCAACTACATCGGCATCAACGAGCCGGCCATCGACATCGTCACCAAGACGATGAAGATCGGCGATGAGTTGATGTGGAAGTGGATCGAC
>JACSSF010000178.1 GCA_014879375.1 Lysobacteraceae bacterium | reverse complement strand
GAGCGTGCAGCTCTCGGTGATGATCGCGGTGCCTTCGCCATCCACCTCGATGCAGCCGCCTTCCATCACCAGGTCGGCCTTCAGGCGGTCCACTTTCGCCTGGCGGGCGATGAAGGCCGCGACCTTGGCATCCTGCGCATGCGCCTGCTTGCGACCCCAGCCGTTGAAGTTGAAGTCCACCGCGGCCAGGCCATTGGATTCGTTGATGACGAAGGTCGGCCCGGTGTCGCGTATCCACAGGTCGTCGATGGGGCAGTCGATCAGGCTGACGTTGCGCGCATCGCCCAGCAAGCCTTGCGCGATCTTGCGTTCGCGCGGGCGCACCAGCATCGTCACCGGCTCGAATTGCCCGATGGCGCGGGCGAGCGTGGCTAGGTTGCGCCGTACCAGTGGCAGCAGGTCATCGCCCCAGATCGCCGCGCTGGCCCCGAAAGCCATCCACGTGCGGGTATGCGGCGCGCTTTCGTCGGGCATGAACCAGTCGTTGCCGACGGGTTTTGTTTGTTGCGGCGTACTGGCCCGGGCGAGGCTGGCACCGGCCATCAGCCAGGCCGCGCTTGCCATCGTGCCTTTCAGGAAACGACGGCGATTGATGTGCTCACTCATGGCGCTGCGCTCCCTGTGTTGCGATGTGGCGTCGCACCGGCACTATTCGCCAACCCAGTTGGGCATGCGTTTGTCGAGGAAGGCGGTCAAGCCTTCCTGCCCTTCCGGCGAAACGCGCAGGCGCGCAATCAACGCGGCGTTGTCGGTGTCGTGGCGGTCGCCGTCCTGGTGGGCGATCACCTCGCGCACCAGGGTCTTGGCGCTGGCCGCAGCAATAGGGCCGGCCTTCAGCAGCAGGTCGATCTGGCGCTGCACCGCAGTGTCGAGCGTGGTGGCATTGACCACGTCATGCAACAGGCCGATGCGCCGGGCCTCTTCGGCGCCGAAGATCTCGGCGCTGGCGAAGTAGCGGCGGGCCTGTCGCGGACCGATCGCGCGGATCACGTAGGGCGAGATCACCGCCGGCAGCAGGCCCAGCTTGGCCTCGGTCAGGCCGAATTTCGCCTCCGGCACGCCGATGGCGACGTCGCAGCAGGCGATGAGGCCGACCCCGCCGCCAAACGCCGCGCCGTGCACGCGGGCAATCGTCGGCTTGGGCAGCTCGTCCAGCGTGCGCATCAGGCGGGCGAGGGCGAGTGAATCCTCGCGGTTGTCCGCTTCCGACATCCTCGCCATGTCGCGCATCCAGTGGAGGTCGGCGCCGGCGGAGAATGACGCGCCATCCCCCTCCAGCACCACCACGCGCACCGAGGCATCATCGCCCAAGACCGCCAGCGCCTTGGTCAATCCGGCGATCAGGCCGGCGTCGAAGGCGTTGTGGACCTCAGGATGCTGCATCCGCAGCCGGGCCACCGGTCCCTCGCGCAGCACTTGCAACTTCGCGTCCATGAATGGCCCTCGTGAAAGTGACCATGATAAGGCGGCGCGGGGTGTGTTCCGTGTAAAATGAGAACGATTCCCATCTGGAGTGCGCCGTGCGCCTCGTGGACCTGCCCAAGAATGCACCCGCCGTGGTGGTGGCCGTGCATCCCCATGGTGAAGCCGACGCCATCGCGCGGCGCCTGGCCGAGATCGGCTTCGTGCCGGGCGAGCCGGTGGAAGTGCGCGCCGCCGGGCCGCTCGGTCGCGAGCCGCTGATGGTGCAGGTGGGCTACACACGCTTCGCCCTGCGCCGCAGCGAGGCCGCGCGGGTGGAAGTCGCGCCGGCGCTCGAAGTGAAGGTGGACGTGACGGTGGATCGGGAGGCCAGGGCCGCATGAGCGAAGCCAACCTGCCGCGCATCGCCCTGATCGGCAACCCGAACAGCGGCAAGACCGCGCTCTTCAACCTCTTGACCGGCAGCCGCCAGAAAGTGGCGAACTACGCCGGCGTGACCGTCGAGCGCAAGGAAGGGCGGATGCTCGGCGCGGGCGAGCGCAGTTACGCCGTGCTGGACCTGCCCGGCGCCTACAGCCTGACCCCGGCGAGTCTCGAAGAAGCCATCGCGCGTGATGTCTGCCGCGGCTTCTACCCGGGCGAAGCCGCGCCGGACCTGCTGGTGTGCGTGGTCGATGCGACCAACCTGCGCCTGCACCTGCGCTTCGTGCTGGAGCTGAAATCGCTGGGCCGGCCGATGCTGGTCGCGCTCAACCAGATGGACGCGGCGCAGCGACGCGGGATCGGCATCGATGTCGCGGCGTTGTCGCGCGAGCTCGGCCTGCCGGTGGTCGAGACCATCGCGGTGCATGGCGATGGCGCCAAGGACCTTGTCACCAAGGTGGACGCGATGTTCACCAGTGGTGACATCGACGCGCAGCAGACCACGCCCGCGCCGGCCGACCTGCATGGCGAGGCGAGGCGCCTGATCGAAACCAGCGTGCAGATGCCGCGGCGTACCGCGCAGGTCGATGACGCGCTGGACCGCTGGCTGCTGCATCCGGTGTTCGGGCTGCTGACCCTCGCGGTGGTGATGTTCCTGATGTTCCAGGCCGTGTACGCCTGGGCGACGCCGATGATGGACGCGATCGAGGCCGGCACCGCCTGGCTTGGCACCGCGGTCGAGAACGCGATGCCCGACGGCCCGCTGCGCAGCCTGCTGGTCAACGGCATCATCGCGGGGCTTGGCGGTGTCGTCGTGTTCCTGCCGCAGATCCTGATCCTGTTCTTCTTCATCCTGATCCTGGAAGAATCCGGCTACCTGCCGCGTGCGGCGTTCTTGCTAGACCGCACGATGTCGGTGGCGGGTCTGTCGGGCCGCAGCTTCATCCCGCTGCTGTCGTCGTTCGCCTGCGCGGTGCCCGGCATCATGGCGACGCGCTCGATCCAGGACCCGCGCGACCGCCTCGCCACGATCCTCGTCGCGCCGCTCATGACGTGCTCGGCGCGCCTGCCGGTGTATGCGCTGCTGATCGCCGCGTTCATCCCGTCACGCAAGGTGCTGGGCGGGCTGGAACTGCAGGGCTTGGTGTTGTTCGCGCTGTACATGGCGGGCATCGGCAGCGCGCTGCTGGTGAGCTGGGTGATGAAGCGTTGGCGCCGTGATCGCGGCGAGCACGCGCTGCTGCTGGAGCTGCCTTCCTATCGTCTGCCGCACTGGCGCGATTTGCTGATCGGCCTGTATGAGCGCGCGATGATCTTTCTCAAGCGCGTCGGCGGCATCATCCTCGCGATGACGGTGCTGTTGTGGTTCCTGTTGTCGTTCCCGGCCGCGCCCGTGGACGCCACCATGCCGGCGATCGATTACAGCTTCGCCGGGCGCATGGGCCACGCGATGACGACGATCTTCGCGCCGCTCGGCTTCAACTGGCAGATCTGCATCGCACTGATCCCGGCGATGGCCGCGCGCGAGGTGGTGGTGTCGTCGCTGGCCACGGTGTACGCGCTCTCGGCGGCCGATGACGATGCCGCATCACAGGCGCTGCTGCCGCTGATCCAGAACGACTGGTCGCTGGCGACGGCGCTGTCGCTGCTGGTGTGGTTCATCTACGCGCCGCAGTGCCTGTCCACGTTGGCGACGATCAAGCGCGAGACCGGCTCATGGCGGCAGACGCTGTTTGCCACGGTATACCTGTTCGCGCTGGCGTATGGCGCTTCGTTCATCACCTACCAGCTGGCAATGGCGCTGGGCTGGGGCTGATGGCGATGCCGCTCGTCTTGCAATACGTGTTGATCGGCGTGGCCGTGATGCTGGCGGCGCTGTTCGTGTGGCGCACACGGTTCCCGCGCTCGTGGCGTGCGACGCGTATCGCCATCGCCATCCCGATGCTGCGCGAAGGGCGTCCGGCATGGATACAGCGCATCGGTCGTCGCATCGTACCGGCGTCGGCGCTGGCGTCGGGTGAATGTGGTGGCTGCAACGGCTGTGGCTGAGGTCTAGCGCGCGCGCATCCGCGTGCTGGCGACCAGATCCACGCTCAAACTGAAAGTACGCACGTCGCCGGGGTTCATCGCGCCGACACCGACCACGTGCCGCGCGACTTCCTCGCCGCGCTCGTTCTTGACCACCGCAACCACCGAGTATTCCCACGCCTCGCCCGGCGCGGGGCCGGGCAGGGTGCCTTCGATCTTCAGCGGCGATGCCAATACCTTGCGGTCGGGCGTCGCATCGAAGCGCAGGTGGCCCTTGCACTGCGGGCACACGGCCGCGCTGGCAAGGATGGTGGCCCGGCAATGCGGACAGGTGCGCGTGGCGCCCACCTCGTCCGCCTTGCCGCGTGCGGAGAGCACGCTCATGCCGCGGCGCTGTCGTCGCTCTTGGCGCTCGTCTTGCCGTCAGCCCAGCCACACTCGACATGGCCACGCAGGCGTGCGCCGGAGGCAATGATCAGGTCATCGGCCTTGATGTCGCCGTTCATCGCGCTCGATGCCAGCAGGTCCACGCGCTTGGCGGCCTCGATGTTGCCGTCCAGCTCGCCCGAGAGGGTGACTTTCTCCGCGCGCACGCTGCCGGTCAGCTTGGCGCCTTGCTCGATGGTCAGGTCGCCCTTGACGTTGACATCGCCCTTGAACTTGCCGGCGATGCGCACGTGGCCGGCGCCTTCGATCTTGCCCTCGATGCTGAGGTCGGCGGCAATCACCGATTCCTTGGCCACCGTCTTCGGCGCGGGGATCGGATCAGCAGGGCGCGGCGGCGCAGGGGCCTGGGACGGCGGCGTGGTCACGGCTTCATTCGGGAAGTCCGCGACTTCCTTCTTGGCGTTAGTGCCGGAATCTCTCCAATTCACCATGGGACTTCTCGCAAGGGCAGCGGGGGCTGCGGACCCATGAACTTAGCATGTGAAAACTGTGTGTAGGCAAGCGTCAGGTTGGCTGGCGTTCATGTGTGAAACGCGGCACGCACCGGGCGTGCGTTACATCCGGAACACGCCGTATTTAGCTTCTTCGATAGGCGCATTCAGTGATGCCGCCAGTGCCAGCCCCAACACGCGGCGCGTATCGGCAGGGTCGATGATGCCGTCGTCCCACAGCCGCGCGGTCGCGTAATACGGGTTGCCCTGGTCCTCGTACTGCTGGCGGATCGGCGCCTTGAAGGCCTCCTCGTCCGCCTGCGACCACTCGCCGCCTTTGGCCTCGATGCCGTCGCGGCGCACCGTCGCCAGCACGCTCGCCGCTTGCTCGCCGCCCATCACGCTGATGCGCGCGTTCGGCCACATCCACAGGAAGCGACCGCCGTAGGCGCGTCCACACATCGCGTAATTGCCGGCACCGAACGAGCCGCCGATCACCACGGTGAACTTCGGCACCGACGAGCACGCGACCGCCGTGACCATCTTGGCGCCGTCCTTGGCGATGCCGGCGTTCTCGTATTTCTTGCCAACCATGAAGCCGGTGATGTTCTGCAGGAACACCAGCGGGATGCCGCGCTGGTTGCACAGCTCGATGAAATGCG
>JACSSF010000132.1 GCA_014879375.1 Lysobacteraceae bacterium | reverse complement strand
GTCGTGGCCGTCGATCGGGCCGGTGTAGTGGAAGCCCATTTCCTCGAACAGGGTGGAGGGCACGAACATCCCCTTCCAGTGTTCTTCCCAGCGCTTGACGAAGCGCGCGGGCGCGGCGTCCTTGTCGCCGAGCAGCCGCTTGCCGCCTTCGCGGATGGCGTTGAGCGTGCGGCTGCCGGTCATCCGGCCGAGCATGCGGGTCAGGCCGCCCACGGCTTCGCTGATCGACATGCGGTTGTCATTGAGGATGACGAGGAGGTTGGGCTCATCATCCATGCCGCCGGCGTGATTGAGCGCCTCGTACACCATGCCGGCGGTCATCGCGCCGTCGCCGATCACCGCGACCACACGGCGGTCGTTGCCGGCGCGCGCGTTGGCGATCGCCATGCCGAGCGCGGCGGAGATGGACGTGGACGAATGGCCGACGCCGAAGGTGTCGTATTCGGACTCCTCGCGCTTGGGGAAGGGCGCGACGCCGTCCTTCTGCTTGACCGTGTGGATGCGGTCGCGACGGCCGGTGAGGATCTTGTGCGGATACGCCTGGTGGCCGACATCCCAGACGATGCGGTCCTCCGGCGTGTCGTAAAGGTAATGCAATGCGGTGGTCAGCTCGACCACGCCGAGGTTGGCGCCGAAGTGGCCACCTGACTTGCCGGCGGATTCGATGAGGTAGGCGCGCAGCTCGTCGGCGACGGCGCGAAGTTCGCTTTCGTCGAAGCGGCGCAGCTCGGCGGGAGAGTCGATGCGCGACAGGCGCGGATAACGCGTGGAATCGATCATGGCCCTATTTTACGACCGTGACGCTGCGCCTGCGTGTGGTGGATGTGAATCCCGCGCGAGTGGGCTCGTCAGCGGCTGCGCTTGATCCCGAACAGGCCGCGGGCTGGCTCCGGTGCTGGCGGCGTTTCCGGGATGTCCTGGGCGACGATGCCGGTGGCCAGGCCTGCATTGACGAAATCCGCCACTTCCGCGTCGCTGACGTTGGCCGCGGCGGAGATTTCCGGCACCATCGCCGGCCCCTTCATCATCGCGGTGGCGATGCGGAAATGCTTGGGGAACTCGCGTTCGGTCTGCAGCCACTTGGTCAGGCGATAACGGCCTTCGGGATCGACATGCGCCAGCAGGTTGCCGCGACCTTCCAGCAGGCCGGCAAACCACACCAGGCGCGAGAGCGGCTGCGCGTCGCCGACCGTGGCCATCGCACTCTGCCAGGCGGCATCGTCCAGCGGGGCAAAATCGGCCCCGGTGACGATGCCCTCAAAGTAGTCGGCCAGCGGCTTGAGCGTCGCCGGGCCGTGGTACTGGCGGGCGTCGCCATCGATGTAGAGGACGGGCCCGGCATCGCGCTGGTAGCGCACGCGTCCCGACAGATGGCCGGGCTGCAGCCAGTCGGCGAGCACTGGTTCGCGGATCTGGACGACGGGTTCCGGTTCGGGTTCGGGTTCCGGTTCCGGCGCGTGGACGACGACCGTCTCCATCAATGGCTCCGGCGCAGGCTGGGCGAGTTCTTCATCCACCGTGGCGACGGCGACTTCCTCCGGCAGGATGTCGGTGGGCGCGGGCGCCGCGGTGAAGCCGTGCGGCGCGGCGGCGTGGGGTTCGGCGCCGGTCGATGCCGTGGCCTCGACTGCAGGGACAGGCGCAGCGGGCGGCTCAGGCGCCTGCGCCACGCCCAGCTCACCGAGCACGCTGTCGATGGTGTGGGCGTTGTGCGGACGTACCAGCACGAAATCGGTCTGGCTGCGCGAGGACGAGGTATAGCCGATGACCTTGCGGCCGGCGTTGTGCAATTGCATCCAGCTCATCGGGCCGTACAGGCTGTCCATGTCGACGACCACGACATCCGCATTGCCGTCTTCCACCAGGTGCAGGTCAAGACCGAGCCGTTCGATCGACTGGCCGATGGCCTGGCTCAAGTCCGCCTGCGTGTCGCGATCCATCCCGGTGAAGCCCAGCGTGCTGGTCATGCGTTGAAGTCCCCTGTAATGAGATCCTGAGTGTAGCCGAGGCATGGGGCTTGCCGGCGCGTGCGCGGGCCAGCGTTTTTGCGCGTCGGCAGGCAGGTTGCGATGAATGCGCTGGCGGGGCATCCAAGCAGGCTGGCGTCAGACCATTTGCCGACGCGGCTTCTTCGGCATCTGCGCCTGCAGGAACTGCATCTGGTCGGCGAGGGCGAAGATGGGTGCTTCGTCGTGTCCTGTGGACACGACGACCCGGTGAGCGCCAGCGCATCGCGCTGGCCGGGCATCCGAGCAGGCTGCCGTCATGCCATTTGCCGACGCGGCTTCTTCGGCATCTGCGCCTGCAGGAACTGCATCTGGTCGGCGAGGATGTTGCGGTTGGACAGGATCAGATGCTCGATCCAGCTTGGCCGATATGGCACGGCGAGCAGCGGCATCCCCGCTTGCTGCGGCGTGCGGTTGCTCTTGCGCGAGTTGCAGTGGAAGCACGCGGTGACCACGTTCTCCCACACATCGGCGCCGCCCTTGGACACGGGCATCACGTGGTCGCGGGTCAGTTGCTGGCGGGCGGGGCGCGTGCCGCAGTACAGGCAGAGATGCGCATCGCGTGCGAACAGCGACGGGTTGGTCAGCGCCGGCGTCGGGTCGATGGCGCGGCCGCGCGCGTGGCCACGCGCGGCGATGATCGGGTGCAAGTCAAGAAAGCTGCGTTCGCCGGTAAAGCGCGAGGTGCCGCCATAAACGGTCAGGCAGGATTCGCCGAGCGTCCAGGCCACCGCATCGCGCGCATACAGGCAGGCGGCATCCTGCCAGCGGATCCAGTCGAGCGCGCGCCCGTGCGCATCCAGCGCAAGAAAGCGCAGTGACGAGGAGCGGATCGAGGAGACGACAGGGGAAGATCGGTCGTCCTGGTCCGCATCCGGACCAAGGCCGATCAGGCGTAGCTTTGCGCTATGCGTACCCATCGGAAAGACAGGTTATACGCATTTGATGACGGTTTGGATAGTCCGCGCGAAATCGGTGGCGATCCCGCGCGGTTATCGCGGCCTTCAGTCGAAGGCGGCCTCGTCCAGCGCCATCAGGTTGGCCACGCCACTCTCGATCGCCGCCTTGTGCGCGAGGGTGCGCGGCAGGAGGCGGGCGAAGTAGAAGCGGGCGGTCTCGCGCTTGGCATCCTTGAACGACTGCGGATGGGAGGAAGCCTCGGCCGCCGCCACGCTGCGCGTCCACCAGTAGGCCAGCGCGACGTAGCCGGAGAGGAACAGGTAGTCCCAGGACGCGCCGCCGATCTCATCGGGATTGGCCATCGATTCGCCCGCGATCCGCTGCGACAGTGCCTGCCACTCGTCCAGCTTCACGCGCAGGGTCGGCATGAATTCGGCCAGCGCCGGGTTGTCGGCCTCGGCATCGCAGAACGCCAGCACCTCCTTCAGGAACACGCGCATGCCGGCGCCCTTGAGCTGCAGCAGCTTGCGGCCGACGAGGTCGAGCGCCTGGATGCCGGTAGTGCCCTCGTACAGGGTGGTGATGCGCGCATCGCGGGCGAGCTGCTCCATGCCGTGCTCGACGATGTAGCCGTGGCCGCCGTAACACTGCAGCGCGTCGTAGGTGCATTCGATGCCCCATTCGGTCAGGCAGGCCTTGACGATGGGGGTGAGGAAGCCGACCAGCGCATCCGCATCGTTGCGGGTGGCCTCGTCGGCGCCAAGACGGGCGATGTCGACGTTGAGGAAGGCGTGGTAGGCGAGCAGGCGCCCGCCTTCGACCAGGGCCTTCTGGGTCAGCAGCATCCGCCGGACATCGGGGTGGACGATGATCGGGTCGGCCGGCTTGTCGGGGAACTTCGGCCCGGTCAGCGCGCGCATCTGCAGGCGCTCGCGGGCGTAGCGCAGGGCGTTCTGATAGGCGCGATCCGACAGGCCCAGGCCCTGCAGGCCGACGGCGAGGCGCGCCGTGTTCATCATGGTGAACATCGCCATCAGGCCCTTGTGCGGCTCGCCGACCAGCCAGCCTTGCGCGTCATCGAAATTCATCACGCAGGTGGCGGAGCCGTGGATGCCCATCTTGTGCTCCAGCGCGCCGCAGCGCACCGCGTTGCGCTCGCCCATTGCGCCGTCTTGGTCCACCTTGAACTTGGGCACGATGAACAGCGAGATGCCGCGACTGCCCGCCGGCGCATCGGGCAATTTCGCCAGCACCAAGTGCAGGATGTTCTCCGCCATGTCGTGTTCGCCGGCGGTGATGAAGATCTTGGTGCCGGCGATGGAATAACTGCCGTCGTCATTGGGCACGGCGCGGGTACGCAGCAGGCCAAGGTCGCTGCCGGCGTGCGGCTCGGTCAGGCACATCGTGCCGGTCCAGCGGCCTTCGACGAGGGGTTTGAGGAAGATGTGCTGCTGCCATTCGCTGCCGTGGTGCAGCAGCGCCTCGGTGGCGCCGTGCGAGAGCAGGGGGAAGTTGCCCCAGGCAAGGTTCGCGGCGTCGATCATCTCCTTCATCGCCGCGCCAATCACCTGCGGCATGCTCTGGCCGCCGAATTCAGCCGGCGAGTTGAGGCCCGGCCAGCCACCCTCGACGAACTGCGCGTAGGCGGCGGCGAAACCCGGCGGCGTGGTGACATCGCCCGTTGCCTTGTCGAAAGTGCAGCCCTGGTCGCCGACCGCGTTGAGCGGGGCCAGCACTTGCGTGGTGAAGCGCGCGCCTTCCTCCAGCACGGCATCGATCAGTTCCCGGTTGACGTCGGTCTGGCCAAGTTCGGCCAGCACGGTGTCGACCTTGAGCACGTCGAACAGGTCGAAGCGCATGTCATCGAGGGGGGCACGGTATTGGCTCATCGCAAGTGTCCGTTTGGTGGTAGGTGGCGGGGATGGGGAGGATCGCGGCGATCAGCGCAGCACACCGGGCAGCCCGGGCGCGGGGCTGAGGGCGCTGTCGCGGGTGATGCGGAAGGTGCGCGGCTTGCCGTCCTCCGGCGTTGCCACCAGGTTGCCGGTCAGGGTGTAGCCAAGGCTGCGCCCGGTGGCCAGCGCGTCGGCGACTTGCAGGCGGGCCTCGGCGCTGGGGCGCAGGGTGACGTCGATGACGTCGGCAGATTCGGGCAGGACGTTGAGGCCGGGTTGGGCCTTTAGCTGGCCAGCCGCGACACCGCCGGCGGTCACCGCGACATCCACCGAATCGAAGCGCATCGCGATGCTGCTGTAGTTCTGCAGACGCACGCGCACCTGCCATCCGCCGTTTGCATCGATGGTGAGCTGCTGGATGCTGGCCGCCGGCTCGGACACGCGGCGCGGGCCAGCGCTGGAGCAGGCCGCGATGAACAGGGCGAGGGCGAGCAGCAGGCCGGTGCGCAGGATAGTCATCGTTCCATTCCGTAGGAGATGGGACGAGGATAGCGCGCGGATGTGCAAACCCGGGAAAACAAAAGGCCGCCCATGGCGACCTTTGCTTCGACGTGACCTTGCGAGTGGTGGCCGGGGAGGGAATCGAACCCCCGACACGGGGATTTTCAATCCCCTGCTCTACCAACTGAGC
>JACSSF010000224.1 GCA_014879375.1 Lysobacteraceae bacterium | reverse complement strand
CGGAAGGATTCGAACCTACGCATGCCAGGATCAAAACCTGGTGCCTTAACCACTTGGCGACGCCCCTGTGTAGCTTTCCGGATCGACGCGATGCGTCAGCCCCGCCCGTCCAGCGCATCCAGCAGCGGCGAACGTGCCGCGCCTTGTGCGACCCGCGCGTCCAGTTGCGCGGGCAATCGCTGCAGGGCATCCATCGCCGCATCGCGGGTGGCGAATTCGACGAAACAGCCGCTGCCGCTGCCGGTCAAGCGCGGCGAGCCGATCGCCGCGAGCGCGTCCAGCACGGTATCCACCGCCTTTTCGCGCTGCCGCAGCACCGGCTCGAACGCATTGCCCGAGAGCGATCCTGAAAGGAAGTCGGCTATTGTCGCGGGCGCGGAATCCCGCGTCAAATCATCGGCTTGGAAAAGCCCGGCGGTCGGGACATGCACGCCCGGGAAAGCCAGCACGTACCAGGCCGGCGGCAAGTCGATCGGGGTCAGGGCATCGCCCACGCCCTCGGCCCAGGCATTGCGGCCGTGCACGAAGACCGGCACGTCCGCGCCGAGCGTCAGGCCCAGCACGGCAAGGCGCTCCACCGGCCAATCCAGCCCCCATAGCCGATTCAGTGCCACCAGCACCGTCGCTGCATCCGAGGAACCGCCGCCAAAACCGCCACCGGCCGGAATACGTTTTTCGATGCCGATATCGACACCTTGCGCGATGTTGGCTTCATTTTGTAGCAATTTCGCTGCACGCACCGCCAGATCATCGACCTCGGCGACGCCCACCACGGACGGACCCAAACGGCGAATCCGGCCATCTTCACGAAGCCGCAAATGCACGGTGTCACCCCAGTCGAGCAGCCGGAACACGGTCTGCAACCGGTGATATCCATCCGGCCGGCGCCCGGTGATGTGCAGGAACAGGTTCAGCTTGGCCGGCGCGGGCCATGCACTCCAGCCTTCTTCGCCGGGGAACGCCATCGCCGGATCAGCCACCCGTCACCACGCCCCATTGGTCGATGACCAGGCGCACCCGGCTGTCGCCACGGCTCGCGGTGATGCGCCTGGGCAGAACCTCATCGCCCACGCGCTCGAACTGGATGTGCCAGCCGTTCTGGTCCAGGCCGACCAGGCGCTGGCGTGCATCGAAGGCATATTGCGTAACCCTGCCCTCGACCGGCAGGCCGCGCAGCCAGAAGCGCAGCGCATCCACCGGAATGTCCCAGCCGGTCGCCTCGCGGAGCAGCAGGCCGGCATCTGGCCCGCTGCGGTCCCCGCCGTCCAGCCCGGACAACGTGGCCCGGCCGGCATTAACCTGCAGGCGCCAGCTTTGCCGCGTCACCGGCGCGCTCAGGGTCACCTGATAACTGTCCAGCACGGGGGGTTGCTGCCATTCGATGCGCGCATTGCCACTTTCCTTGCCGCTGCTGATCGCCACCCGCCCCTGCAGGGTCCAGCCCTCGCCCGCTACCATCCCAGCTGCCTCGGCTATGGCCTGGTCGACGAGGCGGCCGATGGCCTGCGCGCAAGCGCCGTCCGGACTCGCTGCCACCTCGCCCCCCGGGCAAACCAGGGCCGGCGGCGGCGATTTCACCACCTGCCCTGCGCAGCCGGCCAGCAACGCGGCACAGGCCATGGATGCGATGAAAGTGGCGGGATGCCGCTTCGTCACGGCCCGGCTCCGGTCTTTTCCAGCGCACGCTTGAGCGCGCGGTGATCAGGGTCGATCCGGCGCGCCTCGTCGAACCATTTGCGCGCCTCGTCCTTGCGCCCCATCACCCACAACACTTCGGCGACGTGGGCGGCGACTTCCGCATCCTTGTTCAGCGCGAAGGCGCGCTCCAGTTGGACCAACGCCTCCTCGTTGCGGCCGAGGCGATAGAGCACCCAGCCGTGGCTGTCGATGATCGCGGCGTTGCCCGGCTCGGCCACGCGCGCGCGGTCGATCAACTCCAGTGCCTCGCGATAGCGGGTGGTGCGATCGGCCAGGGTGTAACCGAGCGCGTTGAGCGCGGCGACGTTGTCCGGTTCGATCACCAGCAGCTTGCGCAGGTCGGCCTCGGCGCGGTCGATCTGGTCCACCCGCTCCCAGGCCAATGCGCGGGTATAGAGGATGGCGAGCTCGTCCGGCATCGCCGCGAGGCCGCGCGCGTAGGCATCGAACTCGCCCTTCTCATCGCCGTCCTCACGGTGCAGCTCGGCCTCGGCCAGGTACGCATCGCGCACCACTTCGCCTTCGGCATCCTCGTCGTTCTGCAAGGCCCGCAGGGCTGCGAAACCCTCGTCCTTGCGGCCCATCGCATGCAGCGTGCTGGCGCGCCGCAGGCGCGCGATGTCGCGCAGGTTGCCGCCTGCCACCGAGTCGTACCACTGCAAGGCCTCGTCGTATTTCTTCAACGTCTCGGCCACCTGCCCCAGCAGCAAACGATGTCGCTGGTCGGGCACGGCGTTGTCGGCCTGCATTTCCGCGTAGAGCTTTTCCAAGCCCGGATCGTCCTTGGCGCGCGAGAGCATCGCCGCGCGCAGGGCGCGAGTCTGGGTGTTCTGCGGCCCACCCGCGAGCACTGCGGCGGAAGTCGCGGCATCGCCCAGCGCCTCGTACTCGCCGGCCAGCGGCAGCCGCGCCTGCGGAATCTCGTCGATGCGATTGCGCAGGGCATCCAGCTGCTTGCGCGCGCCGTCCAGATCGCCGGCTTCGCGGGCCAGGCTGGCCTGCAACAGTTGCACGCGAGGCTCGTCCGGATGCGCCGCGACGATGTCCTGCACCAGCGCATCGACCAGGGATTGTTGCTGGAGACGCTGCGCCAGCCCGGCGAAGGCCAGCTGGGCGTTCATGTCCTTGGGCAGCGCACCGCGATCACGCAGGGTCTGCAGCACGCCGGCGGTAGCGGCGGTGTTCTTGCCGCCGGCCGAGAGCGCGATCAGCGCGTAACGCCAGCCGCGCGGATCCGGGTCGCGCAGCAGGGCTTCCAGGCTGCGCGCGGCGGTGCCGGCATGCCGGCCGCGCAGGGCCAGCGTGGCCTCGGTAGCGGACAGGGCCAGCGACGGCTCGGCGCCGCGCTTCCACAGGGCCAGCGCCTGGTTGGCGGTGTGATCGTCATTGGCAAGCAGGGCAATGCGCGCCGCACGCTCGGCCAGGCCCACGTCGCCGCTCTTGCGCGCGGCCTCCAGGTAATACTTCGCCGCCTCGTCCAGCTTGCCCGCCTGGAGGGCGAATTCGCCGGCCAGCATCGGCTCCAGTGCGACGTTGCCGGCGGCTTGCGGGGGCGTCCTGGCCTGCAGCAGCAGGGGCGCGCCGGCAAGCAACATCGACATCAAAATGACGGGCAAACGGCGGACGTGACTGTCAGGCATCGGCAGGGGCGTAAAATGCGCGGTTTGGAAACGCAGCCAGCTTAATCGCAAGCGCCTGAACATGCCGACCCGGCCCACCTTCCACGCCTTGGGTGTCAACCACCAGACCGCGCCGGTCAGCCTGCGCGAGCGCCTGGCGTTCGATGCCGGGGCGCTGCCGGCCGCGCTCTCGGCGCTGAGGGCGCTGCCGGGCGTGCAGGAAGCGGCGATCCTGTCCACCTGCAACCGCACCGAGCTCTACGTCTTGTCGGCCGACGACGGCGCGGCGCTGCACGAGTGGCTGGCGCAGCGGCCCGATGGCCGGCTGGCGCTGGATGCCTACCTCTACCGCCATCGCGATGCCGAGGCCGTGCGCCACCTGTTCCGGGTCGCGGCGGGGCTGGACTCGCTGGTGCTGGGCGAGCCGCAGATCCTCGGCCAGGTGAAGGAGGCCTGGGCCTCGGCGCGCGAGGCGGGCACCTTGGGCAGCTCGCTGGACCGTTTGTTCCAGCAGGCGTTTGGCACCGCCAAGCATGCGCGTACGCACACCCGCATCGGCCAGCATCCGGTCTCGGTCGCGTCCACCGCGGTGCGACTGGCGCAGGACACCTTCGCCCGGCTGGAGGATTCCACTGTGCTGCTGATCGGCGCCGGCGAGACGATCGAGCTCACCGCCAAGCACCTGTCGGAAGGCCGGGTGAAGCGGCTCTTGATCGCCAACCGCACCCTCGCCCACGCTCAGGAGATCGCCGGCCGTCATGGCGGCTTCGCCTTGCCGCTGTCGGAACTGGACCGGCATCTGGCCGAAGCCGACATCGTGTTTTCCGCGACCGCCGCGCGCGAGCCGGTGCTGCTGCGCTCGCACGTGGCCGATGCGCTGAAGACGCGCCGCCATCGTCCGATGCTGCTGCTGGATCTGGCCGTGCCGCGCGACATCGATCCCGACATCGCCAAGCTCCGCGATGTCTTCCTCTACACCGTCGACGACCTGGAGCGCGTGGTCGAGGACAACCGACGCAGCCGCCGCGAGGCCGCAGACGAGGCCGAAGCCATCGCCACGCTGCATGCCGAACGTTTCATGGAGCGGCTCGCACTGATCCGCAACGATGCCCCGCTGCGCCAGTTGCGCCAGCACGGCGAGATCGCCCGCAACGAGGCGATGCAGAAGGCGCAGCGGTTGCTGCAATCGGGCGCCGATCCGCAGGCCGCGCTGGACCTGCTGGCGCACACGCTGACCAACCGCCTATTGCACGCGCCGACCGTCGCCCTGCGCGAAGCCGCCGCCAGCGGCGACAGCGAGCTGGGCCGCGCGGTGGATCGCCTGTTCCCCAATACCCGCGTGAGCGACGCCGACGCCGCGCCCGACGATTCTGATGATGCTGCCGACCCTGCGCCGCAAGCTTGATCTGCTCGCCGAACGGCGCGATGAAGTCGAACGCCTGCTTGCCGATCCCGCGGTGATCGGCGACCAGAACGCCTTCCGCAAGCTCTCGCGCGAATTCGCCAGGCTCGAACCGGTGGCGAAGGCGATGACCGAAGACCGCCAGGCACGCGCGGATCTCGCCGCCGCGATCGAATTGCGCGCGGACCCGGAGTTCGCCGCGATGGCCGAGGAGGAAATCGGCGCCGCCGAAGCCCGCATCGCCGAACTCGACGCCGAACTGATGGGCCACCTGGTCCCGCGCGATGCCCGCGATGACAGCAGCCTGTACCTGGAAGTGCGCGCTGGCACCGGCGGCGACGAGGCCGCGATCTTCGCCGGCGACCTGTTCCGCATGTATTCGCGCTACGCCGAGAAGCAAGGCTGGAAGGTGGACGTCGAATCCGCCAACCCCGGCGAGCACGGCGGCTATCGTGAGATCGTCGCGCGGGTCGAAGGCGATGGCGCGTATTCGAAGCTGAAGTTCGAATCCGGCACCCATCGCGTGCAGCGCGTGCCGGACACCGAATCGCAAGGCCGCATCCACACCTCGGCGGCCACGGTCGCGATCATCGCCGAGGAAGGTGGCGACGTGGAGATCGAGATCAACCCCGCGGACCTGCGCGTCGACACCTATCGTTCTTCCGGCGCGGGCGGCCAGCACGTCAACAAGACCGATTCGGCGATCCGCATCACCCACATTCCCAGCGGCGTGGTGGTGGAATCGCAGACCGAGCGCAGCCAGCACGCCAACCGCGACAAGGCGATGAAG
>JACSSF010000177.1 GCA_014879375.1 Lysobacteraceae bacterium | reverse complement strand
TTGGACTCGAACCAACGACCCCCTGATTAACAGTCAAGTGCTCTAACCGGCTGAGCTATTCGGGCGGGCGTGTAAGGATAGGCCCGGTCCCCGGTGGGGTCAAGGCGTGGGGGCGCCCGAGGGACACGCAACCGGCGCTCGCGGGCGCTCGACCCGGACCCGCCCGACATTGTTCATGACCAGCCGTGCATGGGTGTTGCCGTCCAGGCAGCTGGTTACCGTCAGGTTGCTGCCGTAGGCCATGCCGCTCGGAAACAAGCGGATCGTGCGTCGCCCGGAGGTCGAGGCAAAGCCCAGCGCGGGAATGCGTCGGGCTTGGGCAACGCTCAGGAGTTCTTCCTCCGGCTGGCGCGACCTGTCGCGGTTTGCATCCAGGAACACGATCCAGCCGTCGCGCCAGTCTGCGGCGCCATCGCAGCCATTGGCATCATGGCTCGGGCAGAGGACTGCCGTGCTGCCGCGGGAGATCGCGGTGATCCTCGCAAGCGCGATGTCGGTGGTGAGCGCGGAGATCAAGCCGTCGGCCGCAGCCCGCTGGCGCCATTTGTACATCGATGGCCCGGCGATCCCGCCGAGGATGCTCAAGACGGCCAGCACGCAAGCCATTTCGATGAGGGTGACTCCGACTTGCGATTTGCTGTGCATGGCGGCTCCTGCTCGATCACATGGGTGATGGAGAAAGCTTTCCACCTGCCTTCGGCGCACACTGTCAGGCGAGATTGAATGGCGTGTAAGGGAATGCCCCGGCAGGCAAGCCGGGAGTCATCCGGCGGGTGGCTGCTTCTGGCATGCTGGCGGGATGCCAAATGATCGTGACGACGCCGGCTTCCGCCTCGTGTCCCCCTACCAGCCTGCGGGTGACCAGCCCAAGGCGATCGAGCAATTGGTCGCCGGTTTCGATGCGGGCCTCGCGCACCAGACGCTGCTGGGCGTGACCGGTTCCGGCAAGACCTACACCATCGCCAACGTCATCCAGCAGATCCAGAAGCCGACGCTGATCATGGCGCCGAACAAGACCCTGGCTGCGCAGCTGTATGGTGAGTTCAAGGCGTTCTTCCCGCATAACTCGGTGGAGTATTTCGTCAGCTATTACGACTACTACCAGCCCGAGGCCTACGTGCCGTCCTCCGATACCTACATCGAGAAGGACAGTTCGACCAACGAGCACATCGAGCAGATGCGGCTGTCGGCGACCAAGGCGCTGCTGTCGCGGCGCGACGCGATCATCGTGGCATCGGTCTCCGCGATCTACGGCTTGGGTGATCCCGAGGATTACCTCAAGCTGCGCCTGATCCTGGCCAAGGGCGAGCGCATCGAGCAACGCGACCTCATCCGCCACCTCACCGAGTTGCAATACGTCCGCAACGACACCGAACTACGCCGCGGTACCTATCGCGTGCGCGGCGAAGTGATCGATGTGCATCCGGCGGAATCGGAAAGCGAGGCGTTGCGCATCGAGCTCTTCGATGGCGAAGTCGAGCAGATGTCGATCTTCGACCCGCTGACCGGCGCCGTGCAACGCAAGATCCCGCGCTACACGGTGTACCCGAAGACGCATTACGCCAGCACGCGGGAAAGCGTGCTCAACGCGATCGAGACCATCAAGGTGGAGCTGTCGGAACGACTCGAACGTCTGTATGCGGAAAACAAATTGGTCGAAGCGCAACGCCTCCAACAACGCACGCAGTTCGATCTGGAAATGATGGCCGAAGTCGGCTTCTGCAACGGCATCGAGAATTACTCGCGCCATCTCACCCGGCGTGGCCCGGGCGAACCGCCGCCGACGCTGTTCGATTACCTGCCGCCCGACGCGTTGCTGGTGGTGGATGAATCGCACGTCACCGTGCCGCAGATCGGCGCGATGTACAAAGGCGACCGCGCGCGCAAGGAAACGCTGGTGAACTTCGGCTTCCGCCTGCCTTCCGCGCTGGACAACCGACCGTTGCGCTTCGAGGAATGGGAGGAACGCTCGCCGCGCGCGATCTTCGTCTCCGCCACGCCCGGCCTGTACGAGTTGCAGAAGGGCGAAGGGCAGATTGCCGAGCTGGTGGTGCGGCCGACCGGCCTCATCGACCCGCCGGTGGAGATCCGCCCCGTCGCGACCCAGGTGGACGACCTGCTGTCCGAGGTGAACGAGCGGGTGGCGATGGGTGATCGCGTGCTGGTCACCACGCTGACCAAGCGCATGGCCGAGAACCTGACCGAATACCTGTCCGAACACGGCGTGCGCGTGCGCTACCTGCACTCGGACATCGACACGGTGGAGCGCGTCGAGATCATCCGCGACCTGCGCTTGGGCAAGTTCGACGTGCTGGTCGGCATCAACCTGCTGCGTGAGGGCCTGGACATGCCGGAGGTTTCGCTGGTGGCGATCCTCGATGCAGACAAGGAAGGCTTCTTGCGCTCGACCGGCTCGCTCATCCAGACCATCGGGCGTGCGGCGCGCAACCTGCGCGGCAAGGCGATCCTGTACGCCGACAAGGTCACCCGCTCGATGAAGGCGGCGCTGGATGAAACCGATCGTCGCCGCGAGAAGCAGGTGGCCTACAACGAGGAACACGGCATCACCCCGCAATCGGTCGCGCGTGCCATCGATGACATTATGGAAGGCGCGCGCGCGGACGCCGCCGAGATGCGCAAGACGCGCGGGATGAACAGCGCACAGCGCCGCGCCGCCGAGCAGGCCGAGAATTACAGGGCGCTCACGCCCAAGGCGGCCGCCGAGAAGATCAAGGAGTTGGAGGATCGGATGTACCAGCACGCCCGCGACCTGGAGTTCGAAGAAGCCGCCCACGTGCGCGACCAGCTGCAAAGGCTGCGCGAGACCGTCTTGCAGTGACCATTGGGCGGGGGTTCAGCGGGGAGGCCCCGGGCAACGCCCCTTTGACCTGCACGTAACTTTCCCCTTGCGATGCTGCCTGTCCCTATTAAGGAGAAGCCCATGGGAATGTTCGATTTCATCAAGAATGCTGGCGAGAAGATCTTCAAGCCGGGTGAAGCCAAGGCCGAGGATGCCATCACCAAGCACATCGCCAGTTACGGGCTGGACATCAAGGGCCTGAAGGTTGAAGTCGACGGCAGCACCGCGACCATTGAGGGCGAGGCCAAGGACGTCACCACCCGAGAGAAGGCCGTGCTGATCGCCGGCAATATCGAGGGCATCGACCAAGTCGATGACCGCATGACCGTCGCGGCCGGTGCCAGTGGTGCTGATTTCAGCGCCGTCGTCGGCAGTTCTTCGGCGGTCGTGGGCGCAGGCGGCGCAGGCGAGTGGACCTCGCGCACCTACACGGTGCAGAAGGGCGACACGCTCTCGGCCATCGCCAAGGAAATGTATGGCAATGCGAACAAGTATCCGGTCATCTTCGAGGCCAACAAGCCGATGCTGAAGGATCCGGACAAGATCTACCCCGGTCAGGTCCTGCGCATCCCGGCCGAGGAATGAGTCAGGCCCAACTCGGTGATACAAAAAAGGCCACCTCAGGGTGGCCTTTTTAGTGGACTGGAAGGATGTCAAAGACCGCGTTGGACGATTAATTCCTGCCTTGGACACGCTTGCCGGGACTGTCTTCGTCGCGGTAGCGCCATGTCAGCCACATACCGACTGCGATCGCATAACAGATATTGGGAATGAAAGCCCGGTCCAGCGTGGTGGATTGACCAGTGGAAGGTTTGAAAAGGTATACACCAGAGGTCAGAACGTGTGGTAAAGAAATATTGAGGGACAGCAACCACATGCTTCAAGAGTAGTTAAGCAGTAAAACTTAAGAGGATTTGTCATGAGCCTAAATTCAGTTTTTACGGTTATCGTCTTTTGGATGGCTTTGACACTGGTTTCTCCAGCGAAGGCACAGCACATCGGCAGGAATCCAGGCCCTTGTCCTGGTGGTTCCGCTCCGGTGAATGGAAGCTGCGGGTCACCTTCCAATGCCTCAAGTGGGCGCGGCTCACTGCCCGAGATTTGGCGTAACAGATACGGTGCAATAGCAATGTCCGTAGGTGGCTCCGATGCTGGTGTGGCCAACGGGCAAAAGTCAATGAGAGCAGCCAGAAAACTGGCAGTCAAAAAGTGTGCTGCGAGCACATGCAGGGTGGCCACAGAATATGTAAATGGCTGCGGCTCGATTGTGAATGGGCGAAAAGATGGCTCTTGGATCCGACTCTCCAGATTTGGAGTGAACCAGAGTGAATCTGAAGCAAAAGCAATGGCGGATTGTGCTGGGTACGGAGGAACAAACTGCGCTGTCGAACTCACCGGCTGCAGTCTCCCTGTTCGTGTGCAGTAACTCTTTGTAGAAGTGAGGTGCTCTTCGAAAGCCTGATTTAACAGATAGCAGTGTTGAATTCCAAATTCAGTGTTTGAGTGCCGTCATTGTTGAACTTGGTGTATTTAACAACTGTTACATCATGCAAGTGGCTCGTTTCCAGCCCCGCTTTTAGCTTTGCAGTCCACATCCAATAGATTGATTTTTGATCGTTGCAATAAGAATTCGAAGGGCCGACGACAAGGATGACCATAATGAAAATTTACTTCGTCCCTCAGCTTCTTGCCGTAGCCATGATGATGGCTGGGTGCCAGCAAGCGCCTGCAACCGGCAAGGCAGACTCAGTTTCTGGACAAGCACAAGGACGAGTTATGGACAATGCAGCCCCCCCTTCCACGACATCGTCATCGCCGGCAAGTACGACAGCCAATGCGACGTTGGACGCGCAAGGTCATATGGCATTGTCGTTGGGTGACTGGTCGCTGCAGGTGTCTGCAACGGATTGCGAGCAATGGCTTGACCATGTGCAATGGTGCAAGCGCGATGTTCGGCTGGAAATTGCAGGCCCTGAGGACGTCAATCAAACGCTGTCGCTCGAAAAAATCTACCTGGACAGCGAGGCAACGGCCTATCTTGGTTCGCTTTCCGGTGGTTATCGCGAGAAGGGTTACAGCATCGTTTTGGGTGATCTCAATGGCGACGATCATCCGGACTTGATGGTATGGACAGGTCGCGAAGGTGGCTATGGCGGAGCTTCCTATGACGTGTTTCTTTTCGATGCGAAGACCCGGGAGTTTGTCCGCAACCCAGCGCTTACCGAATTGATGCAGGGAGCTACTGCACCGTTTCTGGTGGAAGACGGCTACTTGAAACTTGCATTCAAGGATGGCTGTTGCCTACACGTTTTCGACAGTTATCAACTTCGAAATGGTGAGCCGGTGCTGGTTGAGCGAGTGACAGAAGATAACCGATCCGAGAAAAATCAAGAACCATGACGTTCCCTCTGAAAGGCCGGACAGATCAAAACTAGAGGTGCGGTTGTTCGATCCGCCGCGCGACAGGTCGATCTGCAGGCACCGACACCTAGCATGCAACAGATGAGCGACCACATGTATAGGGAGGCGAACGAACGCCAGCGGGCTTTACAAGAACAGCAATCCATTCAGCAAGCCCAGCAACAGGCGGTTATGGGTCGCTGAATTTGTAAGGCGGGGGATTGGCGTTTGTGTCATCTTCCGGCTACAATTCCGCGCCACGCTGTGGGCAAGATTCTTTTCGGGCGGTTAGCTCAGCGGTAGAGCACTACCTTGACATGGTAGGGGTCACAGGTTCGAACCCTGTACCG
>JACSSF010000173.1 GCA_014879375.1 Lysobacteraceae bacterium | reverse complement strand
CAGCGGCAAGGCCAGCAAGGCCAGCAGGATGCCGGCGCGCCGCATGCCCACGGTGAGCGCCGCCACCACCGCGCCGATCAGGCTGAGCAGCGGCGTGCCGAGCAGCAGCGACATCATCAACAAGGGCAGTTGTGCGCGCGGCAGCTGCATCAGTTCGGCCAGCAGCGGCACGGCGATCAGGAGCGGCAGCGCGGTGGTCAGCCAGTGGCCCAGCACGCGCACCGCGACCAGCCACGACAACGGCACCGGCGCCAGCAGCCACTGGTCGAGCGATCCGTCCTCGGCATCGCCACGGAACAGGGTGTCGAGCGAAAGCATCCCCGACAGCAGCACCGCCAGCCAGAGCACCGCGGGCGCAACCTTGGCCAGCAGGTCGGCCTCGCCGCCGAGGCCCAGCGCGAACAGCACCACCACCAGCACCGCGAACAGCGCCGGTTGCAGGGCGTCACCACGACGCCGCCACAGCAGGCGCAGGTCACGCAGCAGCAGGGCGCGTGCGGCGGTGATCATGCGGCGCTGCTCCAGCGCGCGCGCCGCATCACCAGCTCTCGCGTCTTCACCGGCGGCGCGGCATAGGCGCCGTGGGTGGTGACGAGGGTCGCGCCGCCATCGTCCAGATGCCCGACGATCAATCGGTTCACCAGTTCGATGCCGTCCAGGTCAAGGTTGGCGTAAGGCTCGTCCAGCAGCCACAGCGGCGCGGGCGAAAGCCACATCCGTGCCAGCGACAGGCGCTTCTTCTGCCCGGCCGACAGGGTGCGTGCCGGGCTGTCCTCGTAACCGGCCAGGCCCACGGTCGCCATCGCGGCCTGGAAGTCGCGACCTTGGCGACGGCCGTGCAGTGCACAGAGGAATTCGAGGTTCTCCAGCGACGTCAGGTCCGCCTTGAACGCCGGCAAATGTCCGAGGTAGGCGATGGCGCGGGCACGGCTTTCGCGGTCGGCGGCGACGCCCTCGATCTCGAGCGTGCCTTGGTCGGCGCGCAGCAGCCCGGCCAACACTCTCAGCAGCGTGGTCTTGCCCACGCCATTGTCGCCGCGCACCAGCAAGGCCTCGCCGGCATCGACGTTGAAATCCAGCGGGCCAAACAACGGCTCCTCGTTGCGCGAGAACGACAGGCCGCGCACGGTGAGCAGGGACGGGGAGGGCGAAATCGGCACGGCGCTGGGGATGATGACGATGCGGCATCTTAACCGCCGCCGCGTACACTCATCCGTCCACCGCCCCCGATCCGCGCACGATGCAGAGCAAGCTTCCCAACGTCGGCACCACCATCTTCACCGTCATGTCGCAGCTGGCCGCCCAGTACGGCGCGGTCAACCTGGGCCAGGGCTTTCCCGATTTCCCGGTGCCCGAGCGTTTGGTCGATGCACTGGACCGTGCCATGCGCGCCGGCCAGAACCAGTACGCGATGATGACCGGCACGCCCGCGTTGCGGCAGGCGATCGCGGACAAGACCGAGCGCTGCTACGGCCATCGCCCCGACGTGGATAGCGAGATCACCGTGACCAGCGGCGCGTCCGAGGCGATCTTCGACGCCGTCAACGCCGTGGTGCGGGCAGGCGAGGAAGTGATCGTCCTGGACCCGTGCTACGACTGCTACGAGCCCGCCATCAACCTGGCCGGCGCGCGCGCCGCTCACGTGGCGCTGGATGCGGAGACCTTCGCCCCCGACTGGCAGAAGGTGCGCGACGCCGTGACATCCAAAACCCGCATGATCATCACCAACACGCCGCACAACCCGTCCGGCGCGATGTTGACGGCCGATGACATGCGCGAGCTCGCGGACATCGTGCAACAGAACGGCCTGTATCTCATCTCCGACGAGGTGTACGAGCACATCGTCTTCGATGGCCGCCGCCACGAATCCGCGCTGTATTATCCCGAGCTGCGCGAACGCGCCTTCGTGATCTCGAGCTTCGGCAAGACTTACCACTGCACCGGCTGGAAGGTGGGCTACGCCATCGCGCCGCCGGCGCTCAGCACCGAGCTGCGCAAGGTCCATCAATACAACACCTTCTGCACCTTTCATCCCGCGCAGGCCGCGTTCGCCGAGATGATCGAGGCCGATCCCGCGCACTACGAAAACCTCGGCGCGTTCTACCAGGAAAAGCGCGACCGCTTCCGTGCGCAGCTGGCGGGCACCCGCTTCCGTCCGCTAGCGGTGCCAGGCGGGTACTTCCAGCTGGTCGATTACTCGGCGGTCAGCGATCTTGATGATGTCGAGTTCAGCCGCTGGCTCACCATTGAGCACGGTGTCACCGGCATCCCGCTTTCGCCCTTCTACGAAACCCCGCCCGCCGGCCAGCGCCTGTTGCGCTTGTGTTTCGCCAAAAGCGAACCCACCTTGGATGCAGCGATCGAGCGCCTGAAGGCGCTCTGACCGGGGCGCCGGCCATATCGGCCGGTCAGTGATGTTCAGGAACTAATCGACGGGAAAACGGCTCCAACCGCCATGAAAACCGTGAATCTCATCGCTGTCCTCGTCGCCCTGGCCGTCGCCGGCTTGCTGGGCTGGTTCGTGTTGCGGCCGCCGGCCGCCACGCCGTTGCTTTCATCGGGAGAAAAGAACATGAGTGCGGATGTGCAGAGCATCGTTTTGGGCATGGGCTGTTTCTGGGGCGCGGAAAAGCGCCTGGCGGCGATTCCGGGCGTGGTCGATGTCGAATCGGGCTACGCCAATGGCGATGCCGGCAAGACCAGTTACGACGACGTGCTCGCGCTCGAGCGCGAGATCAAGCGTGGCCGCAGTGATGCGCGCAACCATGCGGAAGTCATCAAGGTGACCTTCGATCCGAAGAAGGTAGAGCTTGCGACCATCCTTGCCGCGTTCTGGGAGAACCACGACCCGACCCAGGTGGACGGGCAGGGCAACGACATCGGCACCAACTACCGGAGCGCCATCTACACCACCACGCCGGATCAACAGGCGTTGGCCGTGCAGACCCGCGACATCTACCAAACCGCATTGACGCGCGAAGGCTTCGGCCAGATCGCCACCGAAATCGCGCCGCTCAAGAACTACACCCGCGCCGAGGACTACCACCAGGACTATCTGGTGAAGAACCCGAACGGCTACTGCGGCCTGGGCGGCACCGGGGTGAAATACACGATGGATGGCAGCGGCGGGCAGGCGCATCCGCCGCTCGACCCGTCGACCTTGAACGCCGAGCGCCAGTTGATCGTGTTCGAAGCCGAGACCTGCCCGTATTGCGAGAAGTTCAAGCAGGACGTGTTGTCGAAGTGGAGCGCCGACGTGCCGGTGGCGACCACGCTCTCCGCGCAGCCGCCGACGGGCTGGACGCTGGAGAAGGCGCTGTTCGCCACGCCGACGATCGTGCTGTTCAAGAGCGGCCGCGAGGTCTCGCGCTACACCGGTTACAACGGCGAACAACAGGCGTTCTGGAAGTGGCTGGGCTTCCAGCTCTTGACGCCTGCGCAGCAGCGCATCGCCTTCGAGCAGGGCACCGAGGTGCCGGGCAGTGGCTCGCATCTGGATGAAAAGCGTCCCGGCTACTACGTCGATCCGATCAGCGGTGCAAAGCTGTTTCGCTCGGACGCCAAGTTCGAGAGTGGCACCGGCTGGCCGAGCTTCTTCAACCCCATCGACGGGGCGCTGGAAATGCGGGTGGACGATAGCCACGGCATGCGCCGGGTCGAGGTGCTGAGCAAGAGCTCGGGCATCCACCTCGGCCACGTATTCGACGATGGCCCGCCGCCCAGCGGCAAGCGCTACTGCATCAACGGCAACGTGCTGAAGTTCGTGCCGGACGAAGCGGTGGCCAGGCAATGACATCCGATCGCGACCTGCGCGTGTCGCTGGTGCAGGGCGATACCCGCTGGCACGATCCGGCGGGCAATCGCGCCTACTACGGAGAGAAGATCTCGCACCTGCGCGGGCTGACCGATCTCGTCATCCTGCCCGAGACCTTCACCAGCGGCTTCTCCAATGACGCGATCGAGTCGGCAGAGACGATGGACGGTCCGACCGTCGCGTGGATGCGCGAGCAGGCGGGATCACTCGATGCCGCGATCTGCGGCAGCGTGCAGCTGCGCGTGGAGGATGCGGTGTTCAACCGCCTGTTGTTCGTGACGCCGGACGGCGACGTGCAGCATTACGACAAGCGGCACCTGTTCACCTTCGCGGGCGAGCACGAGCGTTATGCGGCGGGCAGCGAGCGGTTGATCGTGACATGGCGCGGCTGGAACATCTGTCCGCTGGTTTGTTACGACCTGCGTTTCCCGGTATTTGCGCGCAATCGCTTCGATGTCGATCGCGCGGAAATGCCGGACTACGATCTGCTGATTTTCGTCGCCAACTGGCCGGCGGTGCGCGCGTATCCGTGGCAGACATTGTTGCGCGCTCGTGCCATCGAGAACCTCGCTTACGTGGCGGGGGTGAACCGGGTGGGACGCGATGGCAACGACATCGACTATGCCGGCGACAGCGCGGTGATCGATTTCCTCGGCCAGCCGGTCAGCGAGGACGGTCCCGGCGAGATGGTCGCCACCACCCGCCTGCAATGGGACGAGTTGCAGAAGCATCGCGCAAGGTTCCCCGCGATGCATGACGCCGACATCTTCGAGCTGCGCTAAGGGCCGGCCATGACGATGTGCGGGTCACGCACATCGTCATTCCATCATCCCGCCTGATCAGCGATTGCCGCTGCTGCCGCGCGGGCCGCGATTGCCACCACCGCCGGGGCGTGGGCCGCGGTTGCCTGCCGGACGATTGCCGCCGGGGCGAGGACCACCCGGGCCACCCGGGCGCGGGCCACGGTTCTGCCGGGGCGCCTGTCCATAAGGACTGCTACCCGGATTGGCGTGGTCGGACGGGAAGCTGGGCGCATTGCCGGGATGCCCGTAGGGATGCTTCGGTTTGCCCTGCCCAGAGCCGGTCTGGCCACTCGGGCCGTCACCGCCCTGACGCGGGCCGCCTGGGCCGTTGCCTTGGCGATAACTGCCGGCATTGCCACCCGGGCCGGCACTCGGGCCGCTGCGGCGCGGCTTGTTGCCGTAGGGCTTCTTGGGGCCGCGACCATCGGCATTGCGATGACCGCTGGGGCCGGTGTCCACGCCATCGGGCACGTACCAGGTGCGCATCGCCGCCGGGTTGTCGCCGCGTTGCTCGCCGGGACGCAGGCGCTGGCCGGGCTGGCGCTGCTGGCCCTTCACCTTCAGGCGCTTGTTGGCCTGGTTGGCCGCGGCCTCGCCACTGACGGTCAGGCCAGCGGACTTGCGCGGCGCACCACGACGACAGCGGTCCTCGCGGACGTGGTCGAAGCGGCGCAGTTCGCGGCCTTCATCGGCGGCGTTGTGGCCGTTGACGTAGCCGCCCTGCGCGCGACGTTCATTGCCCAGGTGCACGGTCGACTTGGTAGCGCGACGCTGGCCGATCACCGGCAGCAGGGTCAATGCGGCCGGCACGCTGTCTTCCAGCCCCACGGCCTTGCGCATGGCTTCCACCTGCGCGTCGGGCAGTTCCTGCGACTGGCCGCGCAGCAGCGGCTGCGGCAGGCTGACCTGGCCGTAGCGGATGCGCTTGAGGCGCGAGACCTGGCAGCCCTGCGACTCCCACAGGCGGCGCACTTCGCGGTTGCGGCCTTCGGTCAGG
>JACSSF010000170.1 GCA_014879375.1 Lysobacteraceae bacterium | reverse complement strand
GCCGCCGCCGGCGGTCATCCACTGCACGTCGCCGCGACCGATCACGCCGCCACGGCCGGTGGAATCGCGATGCTCCACCTCGCCCTCATAGACGATGGTGACGGTCTCGAAACCGCGATGCGGGTGCTGGCCTACGCCACGGCGATAGCCGGTGTTGGGGCCGAACTCGGTCGGGGCAGCGTAATCCAGCAGCAGGAACGGGCTGCGCTGGCCGACATCCGGGCCGCTGTAGCCGAACATGCCCTGGACCGGGAAGCCATCGCCCACCCAATGGCGACCGGGCGCGTTGGTGATGCCGAGGATCTTCTTCATTGCGTTCTCCATGACGTCAGGCGACATGCCTACGGGATGCGAGAATCTTACGAGTGGGACGATGCTGGTGGTAGCTAGCGAAATTTGAACCTATCGTCCCGCCACATGAACGATATAACGATGTCAGGGTCTTGTCCCCACGGGTTTTGGCGGCCGTGTTTGTTAAGCGCATCGCAGGTTCAGTTGGCAGACAGGCGCCTGTCGGGGGCGAGTGCCCGGTGTCATGGGCTTTTCGTCATCGCGCTAGCCGTTTTTGCCGGCGAGGGGGTTAAACCTACGTTTTCCTAACACCGCCGGACCTGTGGGCGTTCATGCCCGGTCGGTCAGGGTGGTGGCGCCGGTCGATGACGCCGCTTCATCGCGTCGATCGGCGGCTTCGTGTCTCGGCACCTTCCGAGGCTCGTTTCGCTCCCCCACGAACGAGAGAGGTAACCCCATGAAGAACGACAACAAGAAGACCTTGATCCTGACCGCGGCAGCATTGGCGCTGGCTGCGCCGATGGCGATGGCGCAAGTGGCCAACCCGACCAAGACGGATGTCGATGCGGGCGCAGACGCCCAGGCCGCGACCCAGGTCAACGACGCGCATGACCAGGCCGCTGCACAGGGCAACACCCAGGCGCAGGCCGCGCCGCCCGCAACGCCGCCCACGGGCGATACGACCGAGGCGACCGGCGAGAAGAAATGGAGTGATCTCGACGGCAACGGCAACGGCACCCTGAGCGCCAGCGAGGCGCAGCAGGTGCCGAGCCTGTCGAAGATCTTCGCCGAGGCCGATGCCAATGCCGACGGCGAACTGAGCCAGGACGAGTACAAGGCCTGGGTGGCCAGCAACAACGCGACCCGTGGCCAGCCCGCATCGGATTCATGAGCGGCACCAGCGCGGCATCGATCGCGCACGCATAACGACAGTTGTGGCCAACGGGGCGGCGAAAGCCGCCCCGTTGCCATGGGCGACGCGGGATCCCCGGCGTGGCCCGCGTGCAGATCGCGCACGACATCCGCGATGACTTCGCGCACAATCCAGCGCTGCTGCATCGGCGCCCATTCGCGCAAGGAATCGACATGAGTACTGAACGTGCTTCGCGCCACAGGACGGCGCTGGTGACCGGCGCCTCGGGCGGGATCGGCAAGGGCATCGCCGAAGCCGCCGCGCGAGATGGCTGGCACCTGGTGCTGAGCGCGCGCAGCACCCGCGACATCGACGCCTTCGCCGAGGACTGGCGCCGGCGCTACGGAGTGCAGGTGACCGCGCTGGCGCAGGACCTGTCGAAGCCCGGCGGCGCCGATGCGTTATTCGATGCGGTCATGGCGCGCGGCATCGTGATTGATTGCCTGGTCAACAACGCCGGCATCGGCGTGTACGGCGAGTTCATCGACACCTCACTGGACGAGGAGCTGGCGATGCTGCGGCTCAACGTCGAGGCGCCGACCGTGCTGGCCAAGCGCTTTTTGCCGCAATTGGTGGAACGCGGCGGCCACATCCTCAACATCGCGTCCACCGCCTCGTTCCCGCCGGGGCCGTTCCTTGCCGTCTATTACGGCAGCAAGGCCTATCTGCGCAGCTGGAGCGAGGGCATCGCCGAGGAACTCGCGCCGCGCGGCGTCGACGTGACCGCGTTCTGCCCGGGGCCGGTGCGCACGCAGTTCGCCGACCGCGCCAATGCCAAACGTTCCGCCTTGTTCCGCGCAGGCCACTTGCCCGATGGCGATGAAGTGGGCCGCGCCGCATGGCAGGCCTGCATGCAGGGCCGGCGGCTGGTGGTGCACGGCGCGCTGAACAAGGTGCAGGTGTTCGCGATGCGCTTTACGCCGCGCACGTGGCTCGCGAAAATCGTGCGCCGCGTGTCGCGGCCCGTCTGAGTCGATCGATGTCTCACGCCATCACCACCACCGAGCTGTTCCTGATCGCCATGACCATCATCATGGCGCTGCCGTACCTGATCTGGCGACTGGGACGCACCGACTACTGGGCGCCGCTGGTGGTGGTGCAGATCATCACCGGCATCCTGCTGGGGCCGGGCGTGCTGGGCAAATGGTTTCCCGAGTACTACCAGTTCGTCTTCACCAAGGACGTGGTGCAGGCGTTGAACGGCATCGCGTGGTGGGCGGTGATGTTGTTCGTGTGCATCGCCGGCATCGAGCTGGACCTCAAGAAGGCGTGGGCGAACCGTCGCGAGTCGGGCATCACCGCGGGCCTCGCGCTCGGCACGCCGCTGTTGTTCGGCGCGCTGGCGGCGGTCGGGATGCTGCGATTCCCCGGCTGGATCGGCGGCTCGGGGCAGCCGTGGCAGTTCGTCGCGGGCGTCGGGATGTCGTGCGCGGTGACCGCGCTGCCCATCCTCATCCTGCTGATGGAAAAGCTTGAGATCCTGCGCACGCAGCTGGGCCAGCGCATCCTGCGTTACGCGAGCCTCGACGACATCGCGATCTGGGGCGTGCTGGCGATGGTGCTGATGGATTGGGAGCGGATCGGCCGGCAGGGCGCGTTCCTGCTCGGTTTCGCCGTCGCCTGCGTGCTGTTCCGCAAGCTGATGCGCGCCATCCCCGAGCGCGACCGCTGGTACGTCGCCCTGATCTGGCTGTGCATCGTCGCCTTCGGCGCGGACTGGGCGGGCCTGCATTACATGGTCGGCGCGTTCCTGGCCGGGGTGGTGATGGACAGCGACTGGTTCGACGAGGAGAAACTGGACCTGCTGCGCCACCACGTGTTGCTGGTGATGATGCCGGTGTTCTTCCTCTCCACGGGCCTGCGCACCAACTGGGCGATGGGCGGCGCGGCGGTGTTCATCGCGGCGGGCGTGCTGCTGGTCGCATCGGTGGTCGGCAAGCTGGCCGGCCTGCACCTGGCCGGGCGCGTGCTGGGCTGGCCCAAGGGCGAGGCGGGCGTCATCGGCTGGCTGCTGCAAACCAAGGCGCTGATCATGATCATCTTCGCCAACGTGCTGCTGGACAAGCACATCATCACCAGCGAGACCTTCACCGCGCTCTTGTTGATGGCAGTGGCCAGCACCATGCTGACGATCCCGATCGTCGCACCGCGCCTGAAACGCATGCCGGGCATGCTCCGGCGCGAGGCCTGAGCGCACCGTCCGTTCAGGCGCCACGGCCAAGAATGCGTGCGATGCGACATCGATCCACCCTCATCATCGGTCTCTTGCTGGGCGCCACGGTTGCCTGCGCATTGCCCGCGCAGGCGCAGAAGCGCACCGTTTATCGCTGCGTGCGCGACGACACGGTGAGCCTGTCCACCGCGCCCGAGCCCGGCTCCCGATGCACCAAGAAAGAGATCGAGGACACCGCCGGCAAGCCCGCCAACCTGTGGGGCGACCTGGGCACGGTGCAGGGCACGCTGTATGAGCGCATGCAGGACGGCAAGCTGGTCTATGGCACGCGCAAGCTGCCCGGCGCGACGCCAGTGCTGAAGTTCACCGTGCAGACGCCGCCGGGATCGCCCGCGCATCCGGGCCTGGGCAAGGTCGGCAAGCCGCAGTTGAAACCGTTCGACCGCGAGTTCCGCGCGGCGGCGAAAGCGAACAAGGTCGATGACGCATTCGTGCGCGCGATCGCGCATGCCGAAAGTGATTTCAATCCGCAGGCGACCTCCGCCAAGGGCGCGATGGGCGTGATGCAGCTGATGCCGGACACCGCGCGCGAACTCGGCATCACCGATGGCTACGCGCACGACCAGTCCATTCGCGGCGGCGCCCGATACCTGTCATCGCTGCTGCGCCGCTACCAGGGCGACTACACCCGCGCCGCGGCGGCCTACAACGCCGGCATCGGCGCCGTTGCCAAATACGGCGGCGTGCCGCCTTACAAGGAAACGCTGGAATACGTGCAGAAGGTGGAAGCGCTGCACATCCTCTATCGCCAGGCGCTCAAGCTGCCGCCGCTCAAGCCGAAGATGCGTGCGGCGCAATGAGGATGCCGCCGCGTTTCAGCGTGGCGTGAGCTTGAGCAAGCGCGCGTTCTTTCCATCCTCCAGCACCCAGACCGCGCCATCCGGACCTTGCTCCACTTCGCGGATGCGCTGGCCCATGTCGTAGCGCGCTTTCTCCTGCGCGAAGTCGCCGTCCACCTGCACCACCACCAGCGATTGCGATGACAGGCCGCCGATCAACGCATTGCCTTGCCACGCGGGGAAACGCGCGCCGGTGTAGAAAATCAGGCTGGAGGGCGAGATCACCGGCGTCCAGCTGATCGCGGGCGCATGGTATTGCGGCGCGGTGTCGTGGTCGGGGATCGGGCGGCCGTCGTAATGGTCGCCGTTGCTGACGATCGGGTAGCCGTAGTTGTCGCCCTTGACGATCAGGTTGAGCTCGTCGCCGCCCTTCGGGCCCATCTCGTCATCCCACAACTGGCCCAGCGGATCGAAGGCCAGGCCGAGGATGTTGCGATGGCCGAGCGACCAGACTTGCGCCGCCACGCCGCCCTGCGCGGCGAACGGATTGTCGGCCGGCACGCTGCCGTCGTCGTTGAGCCGGATGATCTTGCCGAGGTTGCCGCGCATGTCCTGCGCGGGGTCGAACTTCTGCCGCTCACCCGAGCTGATGAACAGCTTGCCGTCCGGCGAGAACACCATGCGATGGCTGTAGTGGCCGCCGCCTTTCACCTTCGGTACCTGGCGCCAGATGATTTCCGGTGTGGAGAGCGAGCCGCCGCCGGCCTTGAACAAGGTCAGCGTGGCGCGCGCCACCACCGCGCCGCGGGTATCGTCGGGACCGGCTTCGGCATAACTGAAGTAGACCCAGCGGTTCTGGCTGAAATCGGGATGCGGTACGACATCGCCCAACCCGCCCTGGCCGCCGTATGCCACCGTCGGGATGCCGGAAACCAGTCGCTTGTTCTTGCTCTCAGGGTCGAACAGGAACAGCTTGCCGCCCCTTTCGCTGACCAGGATGCTGCCATGGGGCAGAAAACTCATCGCCCACGGTTCGTTGAAGCGGGCGAACTCGGTCACCTGGAAAGGCTGTGCATCGTCGCTATTGGCCGATGCCGGGGCGGATGCCTTGCCGACGGCAGGTGTCGCCGCATTGGCGGGGCCGCCGTTCTGGCAGGCGGCGAGGGCGAGGGCAACAGTCAGCAGGCCAAGCATCCGGCTTGAAGTAGGCATCGCAAGCTCCGCAGCGAATCGAAAGAGCCATCATCCTGTCATGGCGATGAATCCCGCGTCATCCTCGCCTGAATGCGACTGGTAAAATTCGCCGATGAACCAGGCGATCCGCATGGTCGGCTTCGACGCCGACGACACCCTCTGGAAGAGCGAGGACTACTACCGCGCTGCCGAGACCGAATTCCGCCGCATCGTCGGCGCGCACGTCGATCTGGACGATGTCGGCGACCGCCTGTACGCGGTGGAGAAACGCAACCTCGCGTTGTTCGGTTACGGCGTGAAAGGCATGACCTTGTCGATGGTGGAAGCGGCCATCGACATCACCCAGGGCCGCATTCCCGCGTCCGACATCCATCGCATCGTGTCGATGGCGAAGGACCTGCTGCGCCATCCGGTGGAGCTGCTGCCGGGCGTGGCCGACGCGGTGGAGGCAGTGGCCTCGCGTCATGCCATCGTGCTGATCACCAAGGGCGACTTGTTCCACCAGGAA
>JACSSF010000048.1 GCA_014879375.1 Lysobacteraceae bacterium | reverse complement strand
CGTGCGTTCGGCCAACTGCCTCAAGGCCGAGAGCATCTACTACATCGGCGACCTGATCCAGAAGACCGAAGTCGAGCTGCTCAAGACCCCGAACCTCGGCAAGAAGTCGCTCACCGAGATCAAGGAAGTCCTCGCCCAGCGCGGCCTTTCGCTCGGCATGAAGCTGGAAAACTGGCCGCCGACCGGCATCTCGCAGCACGGGATGCTGGGCTGATCAGCAAGCAACACAGCGCCGACGGGCCCAAGGCCCGCGGCGCCGTCGTCCAGGACGGATGACATCGGACCAACCGCAGTCTACAGCTTGAACGCCAGGATGGCGACATCGAAATCCACAGCCACATCATTCAACAGGAATCATCGCCATGCGTCATCGCAATGCAGGCCGCAAGTTCAGCCGCACGAGCTCCCACCACGAAGCCATGTTCAAGAACATGACCTCGTCGTTGATCAAGCACGAGCTCATCAAGACCACCCTGCCCAAGGCCAAGGAGCTGCGCCGCGTCGCCGAGCCGCTGATCACGCTGGCCAAGGTCGACTCGGTCGCCAACCGTCGCCTCGCCTTCGCGCGCCTGCGCGACAAGGAAGCCGTCGGCACCTTGTTCACCGTGCTGGGCCCGCGTTACGCCAGCCGTCCGGGTGGCTACCTTCGCATCCTCAAGTGCGGCTTCCGCGCCGGCGACAACGCGCCGATGGCGTATGTCGAACTGATGGATCGCCCGGGTGCGCCAAGTGCCGAATAATCCGATCGCATTCCCCGAATGCGCATCACGCGAAACCCCGGCCCATGCCGGGGTTTTTCGTTGTTGCGACGTGCATGAAGGGAGGCGAACCGGTCATGCGAAGCGGGTGCCGGGCATCGCCTCATCTGTTATGTTGCACTGCATGATCGTTTCCTTGCCGGCCCACCGATGACATCCCCCAATCACTGGTCTTTCCGCACGCGCTACCTGCTGGGTTTTCTGGTCTCGTTCGGCCTGATCGGCTTCGCGGTGTACCTGCAGGAAGCGCGCGGCTTGATGCCGTGTTCGTTCTGCATCCTGCAGCGCGTCGCCTTTGCGGCGCTGGGCGTGGTGTTCCTGATCGGTGGCCTGCATGCGCCGCGTTCCATGGCGGGCCGCAAGACTTATGGCGTGTTGGCGGCGTTGGCGGCGCTGGTGGGCGTGGGCATCGCCGGCCGCCATGTGTGGGTGCAAGTGTTCCCGCCCGAGATCTCGACTTGCGGGGGCGGCCTGGAGTTCCTGGCCGCGATGAACGGCTGGTCGGCGGCGATCCGCAAGGTGCTGACCGCGAGCGGCGACTGCAGCAACGTCGAATATTTCCTCGGCGTCAGCATCCCGGTGTGGGCGCTGGTGTCATTCGTGGTGCTGGGTGGCTGGGCGCTGTGGGCCGCGTTCGGCAAGGAGCGTGCGCGATGAGTCGCCCGCAACCGACGCCGCAGGCGGTGAAATTGCCGAAGGACTGGCAGCCCGATTCCTGGCGCGCGTTCAACGCGGCGCAGCAGCCGGTGTATCCGGATGCCGGTGCACTGGCACGCACGCTGGACGAGTTGCATGCGCTGCCGCCGCTGGTGACGTCGTGGGAAATCCTGTCGCTGCGTCAGCAACTGGCTGATGCGCAGGAGGGCAGGCGCTTCCTGCTGCAGGGTGGCGATTGCTGCGAGAACTTCGCCTACTGCCGCCCCGACATCATCACCAATCGCCTGAAAGTACTGCTGCAGATGAGCCTGGTGCTCGTGCATGCGCTGCGCATGCCGGTGGTGCGGGTCGGGCGCTTTGCCGGGCAATACGCCAAGCCGCGATCGTCGGACATGGAAGCGCGCGACGGCATCGAGCTGCCGAGCTACCGCGGCGACATCGTCAATGGCCCGGAGTTC
This sequence comes from Lysobacteraceae bacterium, assembly GCA_014879375.1. Classification (GTDB taxonomy): domain Bacteria; phylum Pseudomonadota; class Gammaproteobacteria; order Xanthomonadales; family Xanthomonadaceae; genus Solilutibacter. Next base: position 4,067 of record JACSSF010000048.1, on the reverse strand, counting down.
AACGCCGCCGCGCGCATCCCCGATCCGGAACGGATGATCAGCGCACATTCGCGCTCTGGCCTGACGATCAACTTCGTGCGTTCGCTGATCGATGGCGGTTTCGCCGACCTGCATCATCCGGAGAACTGGGACCTGTCCTGGGTGAGGCATTCGCCGCTGGCCGACGAATACCACCGCATCGTCGGCGGCATCGCCGATGCGATGCGTTTCATGGAGACGCTCTCGGGCGAGCCCGCGCACAATCTGGATCGTGTCGATTTCTTCACCTCGCACGAAGCGCTGCTGCTGCCGTACGAGCAGGCGCTGACCCGGCAGGTACCGAGGCAGTGGGGCTGGTTCAACCTCGGCACGCATTTCCCGTGGATCGGCATGCGCACCGCGGCGCTGGATGGCGCGCACGTCGAATATTTCCGTGGCATCCGCAACCCGGTGGCGGTGAAGGTGGGACCGACGATGTCGGTGGATCATCTGCGCCGGATGATCGACGCGCTGAATCCCGACAACGAACCCGGCCGCCTGACCCTGATTCATCGCATGGGCGCGGCATCGATCACCGAGAAGTTGCCGCCGCTGCTGGAGGCAGTGAAGCGCGAAGGTGCGCGCGTGCTGTGGATCTGCGACCCGATGCATGGCAACACCGAGAACAGCAGCAACGGCTACAAGACGCGGCGCTTCGGCAACATCCGCGGCGAGATCGAGGCTGCCTTCGACCTGCACGCGGCCGCCGGCACGCGCCTGGGCGGCATCCATCTGGAACTGACTGGTGAAGACGTCACCGAATGCACCGGCGGCGCACGCGACCTGACCGATGCGGACCTCGCGCGCGCCTACCACTCGACGGTCGATCCGCGCCTCAATTACGAGCAGGCGCTGGAAACAGCGATGCTGATCGGGCGCAAGTACCAGCAGCTGGTGCAGCCGGCCATCCGCTGAGCGCGATGGCCGTGCTCAATCGCGCGGCGTGACCGAAGCCGGATAAGTGGGCGTCTTGCGCGCCTGCGCGGCCTGTTCAAACGCGAAGCCGTAACCGAGCAAACGCGCCTCGCTCCATGCCGGGCCCATGAACAGCAGGCCGAGCGGCAGGCCTTGTGCATCGCCCATCGGGACCGTGAGGCTCGGGGTGCCGGCGACCGCGGCGGCGCCATAACCAGCGAAGGTGAAGTGGTCGCCGTTGATCAGGTCGGTCAGCCATGCCGGCGACATCGCGGGCGTGACCAGCACATCCAGATCGTGCGCGTCGAGAGTGGCCTGGATGCCATCCTTGCCCGCCAGGCGGCGAATCCGGGCCTTGGCATCCAGATAAGCGCGCTCGGTCAATGGCCCCTTGGCCTCCGCAGCCTCGAAGATTTCCTGCCCGAACCACGGCATCACCTTGTCGGTATGGACGCGATTCCATTGGATCAGTGCAGCCAGCGACGACACCGGCGCGCGACGCTTGCGGAGATAGCGGTTCAGGCCATCCTTGAATTCGTACAGCAGGACGGAATACTCATCGGCATCCCACTGGCCGGCCGTGGCGATCTCGACCCCCACCAGCATGGCGCCCTGCGCCTTCAGCGTAGCGAGCGCGCGCTTGTAGGCGGCATCCACCGCAGGTTGCCGGCCGTCGGTATCGCGCAGGACACCGATGCGGACGCCCTTGAGGGCATCGCGGCGCAGGGTTTGGATGTAGTCGGGCGATGTCTCGGGACGGCCGGGCAGGGCATCGGCCTGATCATCGGCATCGCGCTTGTCGATGACCGACAGCAACAAGGCGGCATCGCGCACGTTGCGCGTCATTGGTCCGGCCGTGTCCTGCGAGGCGGAGATCGGGATGATGCCGCCGCGACTGACGAGGCCCACCGTTGGCTTCAAGCCCACCAAGCCGGCGACGGCGGAAGGACAGATGATGCTGCCGTCGGTTTCCGTGCCGATGCCGACGGTGGCCAGGCCTGCCGCGATCGCACTGCCAGTGCCCGCGCTGGAGCCGCATGGCGAGCGATCCAGCGCATAGGGATTGCGCGTCTGGCCGCCGCGCGAACTCCAGCCCGAACTCGAGCGGGTAGAACGGAAGTTGGCCCATTCGCTCAGGTTGGTCTTGCCGAGGATCACCGCGCCGGCATCGCGCAGGCGCCGGACGAGGAAGGCATCGGTCTTGGGGCGGTGCGAGGCGAGCGCCAGCGAACCGGCGGAGTTCACCATCGGCACCGCATCGATGTTGTCTTTCAGCAGTACCGGGATGCCATGTAGTGGGCCGCGCAGCTGGCCCTTGCGACGCTCCTGGTCCAGCCGCTTCGCCTCCGCCAGTGCATGGGGGTTGAGTTCGATGACAGCGTCGAGGTGCGGACCTGCATCATCGATGGCGGCGATGCGATCGAGATAGGCTTGCGTGAGTGCGACACTGCTCATGCTGCCGTCGCCCAACTGCTGCTGCAGCGTGGCGATGTCGGCTTCGGCCAGTTCCGGATGTGGCGGCTCGGCATGCGCGACCGGCAACATCAACACGGCAAGGGCGGCGAGGACGATACGGCGCATGACGGGCATCCCGGGCAGGAGAGTCCGCAGCATCGCCGCAATCGGGGCTTGAAGCAATCAGCCGGCGACTTTCCTGCGCTTGAGGATGTCACGCGCCAGTACCCACACGATCAGCAGGTTGATCGCCACGGCCACGGCCTCGAGCCAGTGGCGATGACGCACGAAGGCGGTGATGTCGAAGGGCAGGTAGATGGCCGCGGACACGCAGCCCAACCACGAAGCCCAGGCCTTCGCCCGCCACAGCCCCCAGCCTTCCACCAGATGCAGCAGCCCGTAAAGCGCGGCGATGCCGGCGGCGATGTGGATGCCGGTCGGGTTGATGACGCTGGCCAGCCAGCCGGTGATGCCGCTGGTTGGATCAAGTTGGAAGTGCTGGATCAGCGCATGCAGCGCGCGCTGCAACGGGGCGGGCCCCATGATCTCTAGACCACTGGCGGCGAGCAGCGCGAGCGCGCCTTTCGCCATTCCGATCATCGCGATCGCATGCAGGCCCGGATGCGCGTGCGGATCCGGGTTGTACGGCGCAGGGGTCGGGTCGTTCGTGTCCATGCGGGCGAGATGGCACCTGAGTGGGCGCCAATCAAGCCTCAGGCCGCACGGCTGGCGCGCTTGCGGTCATTTTCAGTGCGGAACTTCTTGCGCAGGCGGATCTGCTTGGGCGTGACTTCCACCAGCTCGTCGTCGTCGATGAACTCCAATGCTTGTTCCAGCGAGAACTTGATCGCCGGGATCAGGCCTTCGTCCTTGTCGGTGCCGGAGGCGCGGAAGTTGGTCAGTTGCTTGCCGCGCAGGGCGTTGACGGTGAGGTCGTTGTCCTTGGCGTTGATGCCGACAATTTGGCCTTCGTAGATTTCCTCGCCCGGCTCGATGAACAGCCGGCCGCGTTCCTGCATGGCGATCTGCGCGTAGGCCGGCGAGGGACCGGTGCCATTGGAGATCAGTACGCCGTTCTGGCGCTGGCCGATGGAGCCGTCCGCCTTCGGGCCGTAATGATCGAAGACGTGGAACAGCAGGCCAGTGCCGGCGGTGAGCGTGCGGAACTCGGTCTGGAAGCCGATCAAGCCGCGCGCCGGGATGATGAACTCCATGCGCACGCGGCCCTTGCCGTCGGGTTCCATGTTTTGCAGCAGCGCCTTGCGCTCGCCCAGACGCCCCATCACGCCGCCCTGGAACTGCTCTTCCAGATCGACGACGAGTTGCTCGTAGGGTTCCTGCATCTGGCCATCGACTTCGCGCATGATGACTTCGGGGCGCGAGACGGCGAGCTCGTAGCCTTCGCGGCGCATCGTCTCGATCAGGATCGACAGGTGCAGTTCGCCGCGGCCGCTGACCTTGAACTTGTCGGCGTCGGTGGTGTCTTCCACCTTCAGCGCGACGTTGTGCGCGGTCTCGCGGGCCAGGCGGTCACGCAGCTGGCGGCTGGTGAGGAACTTGCCGCCGCTGCGATCCTTCACGCCGGCGAACGGCGAGTCGTTGACCTGGAAGGTCATCGAGATGGTCGGCTCGTCCACCGACAGCACCGGCAGCTGTTCCTGCGCGGCCGGATCACACAC
>JACSSF010000139.1 GCA_014879375.1 Lysobacteraceae bacterium | reverse complement strand
CGGGTGAGTTCAAGCAGCATCGGTGTCCTCCCCTTGCAGCAGCGCGGCAACCACGCGATCCATCGCGCTCCCACGCGAACCCTTCACCAGCACGCGCACCCCCTCGTGCATGTCCTTCATCAATGCGTCGGCCAACGCTTCATGGCTGTCGAACTGCCTCGCGCCATCGCCAAAGGCCTCGGTCGCTTGCGCCGACAACGCGCCCAGCGTGTAGAGCCGCGCGATGCCGGCGGCCTTGGCGCGACGGCCAACCTCCGCATGTAGCGCCACTTCATCCACGCCCAGTTCACGCATGTCGCCCAGCACCAGCCATGCCTCGTCGCCCCCCGCAGCCAGCGTGTCGATGGCGGCATGGGTCGAACCGGGGTTGGCGTTGTAGCTGTCGTCGATCAGTTCCGCGCCGCTGTGCAGTCGACGGGCAACACCGCGACCGGATACGGGCGTCGCCGCCTGCAGTCCCGCGCGAATGGTGTCGATGTCGATACCCGCAGCCAGCGCCATCGCCGCCGCCGCCAGCGCGTTGCTGATGTTGTGGCGGCCCGGCAAGGCGAGGGCGACATCGGCATCCCCGCCCGGCGAAGACAGGTGGAAGCGCGAACCGCCCTTGTCCAGATGGATGTCACCGGCGAATACGTCGGCCGATGCCTCAAGCCCGAAACGCAGGATGCTGCGGCCGTGCGCGCGTTCAGCGAAATAAGGCGCAAAGGCATCGTCGGCATTGATCACCGCGACGCCGTCTACCGGCAATGCGTCGTAGATCGCCGCCTTGGTGTCGGCGACGTTGAGCAGCGAACCCATGCGCTCCAGGTGCGCCGGCGCGATGTTGTTCACCAGCGCGATGTCCGGACGCACGATGTCGGTCAGGTACTTGATGTCGCCCGACTTGCCGGCGCCCATTTCGTACACGGCGAAGCGTGCGTCGTCCGGCGCGGCGATCGCGGTAAGCGGCAGTCCGATCTCGTTGTTGAAGTTGCCGGGATTCGCATACGCGCCGCCGGCCTGCTCCAGAATCGACAGCAGCAGTGTCTTGACGCTGGTCTTGCCGTTGCTGCCGGTCACCGCGAACACCTTGGTCGCGCGGGCACGCTGCAGGCCACGGGCGAGCGCGCCCAGCGCCAACTGCGTGTCCGCGACCACGATCTGCGGGATGTCGACTTTGATTTCGTGCGCCACCAAGGCCGCCGCCGCGCCATGCTCGGCAGCGCTGGCCACATGCGCGTGGCCGTCGAAATTCTCACCGCGCAGGGCCACGAACAGCAACGCACGGCCGTCGGCATCGGGCAGCTTGCGGGTATCGGTCGAGACGCCTTCGATGACGGCATCGACATCGGCATTACCGACGATGCGACCACCGACCAGTTTCGCGATCTGCGAGAGCGGCATCGGCTTCATGCGCGCGCCTCCAGCAGTTCGCGGGCGACGGCCATGTCGTCGAACGCATGTTTGACGCCAGCGACTTCCTGGTAGGTTTCGTGGCCTTTGCCGGCGACCAGCACGATGTCGTCCGCCGTTGCATCGCCAATCGCCCGCGCGATGGCCGCGCGGCGATCACGCAGGACCACTGCCGCTTCCGGCTTCTCGAAGCCGGCGACGATGTCGGCGACGATGGCATCGCCATCCTCGCCGCGCGGATTGTCGTCGGTGACGATGACGCGCTCGCTCAGCTTCTCGGCGATCGCCGCCATCTGTGGCCGCTTGCCGCGATCACGCTCGCCGCCGCAGCCGAACACGCAGGTCAGCTCGCCCTTGAGGTGCGCGCGCAACGATTGCAGCGCTTGCTCCAGCGGATCAGGCTTGTGCGAATAGTCGATGACCACCAGCGGCAACACACCGTCGCCGCCCAGGCGGTTCATGCGCCCGGCCACCGGCTGCAACGACTCCAGCACCTCGACGATCTCGTCGAAGCCGCGCCCTTCGGCCAGCAACACGCCCGCGACCGTCAGCAGGTTGTCGATGTTGAAGCGGCCCAGCAACGGCGACTGCACGTAGCGCGTGCGATCACCGATGCGCAGGTCAAAGCCAATCCCGCGCGCATCCAGCGTCACGCCGGTCGCAGCGATGTCGGCGGCGACATCGCCCGAGGCGGAAATGCCGATGCCGCGGATCGGTGTGCGGAGCGAATCCAGCAGTTGCCTGCCGAACGCATCATCGCGATTGATCACCGCTGCGCGCAGGCCCGGGCGCGAAAACAGCTTGGCCTTCGCAGCGCCGTAGGTCGTCATGTCGCCGTGATAATCAAGGTGATCGCGGGTGAGATTGGTGAACACCGCGATGTCGTAATGCACGGCGTCCACGCGCCCCTGGTCGAGCGCGTGCGAGCTGACTTCCATCGCCACGGCCTGGGCACCCGCATCGCGCAAATCGGCCAACATCGCGTGCATAGGCAGCACCAGCGGCGTAGTGAAGCCGGTGGCGATTTCCTGGCCATGCAGGCCTGCACCCAGCGTGCCGATGGTGCCGGTACGCAGGCCGATCTTCTCGAATGCCTGCGCGATCAGCTGCACGGTGGAGGTCTTGCCGCTGGTGCCGGTCACGCCGACCATCGTCATCGCCTTGGAAGGCGCGCCGTGGAACTGGTTGGCCATGTCGCCCATACGCGCACGCAGGCCGGGCACGGCGATGGCATCGGCTGGCGCGGGCAAGTCACTCGGTGCCGGCGGCTCGAACAGGATCACCGCCGCGCCTCGCTCGTGTGCCTGCTCGACGAAGCCAAGGCCATGCGCGCCGAAGCCGGCGATGGCAACGAAGGCATCGCCGGGACGCACCGCGCGACTGTCCATCACCAATCCAGTGACTTGCAGATCGGCCGGAATGCCCGGCACGTCCGGCAGCAATTGCGACAACGGCAGGCGGCGCGTCATTGGCCGGCCTCCAGCGGTTCGGGCAGCGGCATCGGCAACGCGGGTGTTGTGGCTGCGGGCACTCCCGGCACCGGTGACCGCGCGATCATCGGCTGCCCCTTCATCCCTGCGGACTGCGCGGCGATCCAGCTCTCGATGTCGTCCGGGGCGACGTCCTGCAGGCGCAGCACGCCTTCCATCACATTGCGGAACACCGGCGCCGACACTAGGCCGCCGTAGTAGCCCTTGGCCGGATCCGGGTCGTTGACCGCGACCACCATCGCGTAACGCGGGTTGTTCACCGGCACCAGGCCCGCGAAGTAGGACACGTAGCGGCGCGAATAGCCGCCCGCCGATGCCTTGCGCGCGGTGCCGGTCTTGCCCGCGACGTGATAGCCCAGGATCGCGGCCTGAGTGGCGGTGCCGCCCTTCTCGGTCACCGTCTGCATCATCCGCACGATGGTGCGCGCGAGTTGCGGCTCGATGACCTGCTTGCGCTCGCCTTCCTCGTCCTTGATGAAGGTCGGGCGAACCGACACGCCATCGTTGCCGAGCGTCGCGTACGCATGCGCGATCTGCATCGGCGTCGCGCTGATCGCGTAGCCATAGGACATGGTCTGCTTGGTGGTGCCATCCCAGCGATCGGGTGATGCGAACAAGCCGGCCGCTTCACCGGGGAAGCCGATGCCGGTACGCTGGCCGTAACCGAACTTGTGGAAGAAATCGTAGAGCTGCCGGTTGCTGAGCTTGTGCGAGATCAGCGACATGCCCACGTTCGAGCTCTTGGTGATGAGTCCGGTGGTATCCAGCACGCCGTAGTTGTGGGTGTCGGTGGTGCGGAACTTGCCGTTGCGGATCCAACCTGGGCTAGTGTTGAAGGTGGAGTGCGTAGTGATGACGCCCGCCTCCAGCCCGGCGGCCACGGTCAGCGGCTTGATCGTCGAGCCGGGCTCGAACAAATCGGTCAGCGCGCGATTGCGATGCGCCTCGCGGTTGGCCGAGCCGACGTTGTTCGGATTGAACGAGGGCAGGTTCGCCATCGCCAGCACTTCGCCGCTCTCGACATCCAGCACCACGGCCGAACCACTGGTGGCGCCGCTCTGCTCGATCATCGCCTTCAGTTCGCGATAGGTGAGGTACTGGATGCGGCGATCGATGGTCAGGCGCACGTCCTTGCCGGGTTGCGCCGGACGCAGCAGGTCCACGTTCTCGACGATGCGCCCGCGGTTGTCGCGGATCACGCGCTTCAGGCCCGGTTTGCCGCGCAGCCAGTCGTCCAGCGCCAGCTCCACGCCTTCCTGGCCGAAATCATCGACATTGGTGAAGCCGAGGACGTGCGCGAAGGCTTCGCCCTGCGGGTAGAAACGGCGGAATTCGCGCTGCGAGTACACGCCAGGAATGCCCATCGCCACCACGCGCTGGGCGATGGCGGGATTGATCCGGCGCTTGACCCAGAGGAATTCCTTCTCGGCCTTCTGCGACACGCGGCGACGCAACTCGTCTTCGGACAAGTCCAGCGCCTTGGCCAGCTTGCGGATGCCTTCGGGCGACTTCGACAATTCCTGCGGATTCACCCACACCGATTCGACCGGCGTGGACACCGCCAGTGGCTCACCGTTGCGGTCGGTGATCATGCCGCGCGTGGTGGCGACTTCCACCTCGCGCTGGAAACGCTCGTCGCCCTGCTTCTGGTAGAACTCGTTGTTGACCAGCTGCAGGTTCACCGCGCGCCCGACCAATGCCACCGCGCACAACGCCAGGCCGCCGCCCACCAACAACAGGCGCTTGCGCACGTCGTAGCCTTGGCGGCCGTTATTGCGCACCGGCTGCTGACGCGGACGGTCACGGCGCGGGTCGGCGCCGTGGCGATGCCGGCCGGTGCGCCCGAACATGCTCATGGGCGCACCACCACGATTTCATCGGCCTTGGGCAGCACCATGCCGAGCCGCTCGCGGGCGGTACGGTCGATCAGGGTGCTTTCCGCCCAGGTGGCCTGCTCCAGCTGCAGTCGGCTGAATTCGACGTTGAGCTCGTCGCGCGCTTTTTCCAGGCCATTCAATTCGACGAACAGCTGGCGATGCTTGTGGCGCGCCACCACCACGCCCACTGCACTCGCTATGTTGAGGGCGATCAAAAGGCCGATGAGGAAGCGCAGGCTCATGCCGCTTCTCCCAGTTTTTCAGCGACGCGCAGCACGGCGCTGCGTGCGCGCGGGTTGGACTTGATCTCGCTTGCGTCGCCCTTGATCGCGCCGCCGACCAGCTTCAGCGTGGGGCGAAACGTGTCCATCTGCGGCAGGCGTCGATCCGCCGGCGGCGCCTTTGCATGCGCCGCCATGAAACGCTTGACGATGCGATCTTCCAGCGAATGGAAACTGATGACGGCGAGGCGCCCCTCGGGCTTGAGCGCGCGATGCGCGGCGGCAAGGCCTGCCTCCAGGTCTTCGAGCTCGCGATTGATATGGATGCGGATCGCCTGGAAGCTGCGCGTGGCCGGATGGATGCCTTCCTTGCCGCGCGGCATCACCGAGGCGATCAACTCCGCCAACTGCAACGTGCGGGTGATCGGCTGCTCGGCGCGACGCGCGACGATCGCACGGGCGATGCGCCGGCTCATGCGTTCCTCGCCATAGGTCCACAGCACGTCCGCGATCTCGCGCTCGCTGGCTTCGGCCAGCCACTGCGCAGCGCTCTGGCCGGCGCTGTCGTCCATGCGCATGTCAAGCGGACCGTCCTTGCTGAAGGAAAAGCCGCGCTCGGCGACGTCCAGCTGCGGTGACGAGACACCGAGATCGAACAGCACGCCGTCGAGACCCTCCGCCGTCGCATCCCACGCACCCAAGTCGGCAAAGCTGCCGTGATGGATGACGACGCGCGCATCGTCAGCGAAACGCGCACGCGCCTCATCGATCGCGGCCGGGTCCTTGTCCATGACCAGCAGGCGTCCGTCATCGCCCAGCTGCGCCAACACGCCCGCGGCATGGCCACCGCGACCGAAGGTGCCATCGAGATACGTGCCATCAGCGCGGACGCGCAAACCGTCCAGCACCTGGGTGAACAACACCGGGAGATGCGAAGGCGGGAGCGAGACGACGGCTTCGGCCGCGCTC
>JACSSF010000061.1 GCA_014879375.1 Lysobacteraceae bacterium | reverse complement strand
TCGAGCCCGCCTCGTTGCGCGCGCAGGCCCGCAGCCTGCTGGACCTGGCCCGCTCCAACTACGACTGACCAGGGGCTGGCGCATATCTCCCTGCCGGATCACGCCGGGATGCGGCCCTCAAGGGGAGTACCGTTTCGATGCCCATGTTCGAAAGCATGTAGATGCAGGTCTCGAATTGGCTAAAAAGCAACCAAAAACGACTTGCAAGTGCGATAGGATTTTTACCTCGCTCAAATGAACATCGATGCGAAAGGCGAGGCCGTACCCATGTCGGAAGCTGGGCAATCAACTACAAAGGTTTGTCCATTGCGCCTGCCAAAGCCACGTCGTGAATGGCCCTTGCAAGAAGCTGCTCCGATTGTGCACGAGTTTCCCCCGAGCAGAGGCGCCAACCATTGGCAGGCACTGGCGCGCGCTTGCATGCCGGCGATGTGTGCGTTGCTGCTGGGTGCGTTGATGCCTGCAGATGGCGCAATGGCCCAGAGCGGGCCAAGGGATGATCCAGACAACGACGCCATCTTGAACTTCAACGATCTGGATGACGACAACGATGGCGTACCGGATACATTGGAAGGTTTCTCGCTCACCTGTACCACTATCCTTAATAAGGCAGACAGGGCGGAAACGAATGTTCCCTCGCAATTCAATTATGGGGGCGTCTCGAACACCAATGACGGGAATTTGGCGACCTGGGGCGGGATACATGGTGCAGCGATCAGTGGCACCGTCACCTATGGGTTTAACTCGGCAATTTGGACCTTGCGTTCGATCCGCTTCTATTCCAATGGCGGCAACATCTATACGGATGGGCAGGTAAGGCAGATTGGACGCGTCGAGGCGTTTGATGCTGCTTCAAATTCGCTGGCTTTCGTGGTGAACGTAGCTGTACCCACGGCCATGACGTCAGCGGGATACACAACGATCACTTTCCCGGCGGGAGATATCTATGGTGTGTCTGAAGTGCGCTTCACCAACCTAGTGGATACAACCGGCGCGGAAGCCATTTGGCGGGATGTGCACTATGAGGTCTGCACACCGGTGACGTTGGATACCGATGGCGACTCGATTCCGGACCATATTGACTTGGACTCGGACAACGACGGCATCTCCGATTTGGCCGAGGCTGGTGGCGTAGCCGTCACCAATATCGTGTCCCTCGCAACGACATATCCGGGTGGGCGATATCCATCATCCCCGGTGAATGCCAACGGGATATCAACCTTGGCCAATGGCGGCACAGGCTGGACGCGGGGCACCGGCCTCAACTTGGATAGCGATAGCGACGGTATTCCCGATGCGATCGAGGCCCAGCCAACGGTCGGCTATGCCAGTGTCAATGAATCGAGCGTCAACAGTGCGGGCGTGAATACCAACGTCGGACTGGTCATCCCGCGAGATACCGAGAGTGACGGAACCCCCGATTTTCGTGATACTAATTCGGATATCGACGCCTTGCTGGACTCCGCCGAAATCACCGCGGCAATTACGGTAACCTATGCCATCTACCGATGGCGGCATCAACCCGTTGACGCTGAAGAACACCCAGGCACCAGGTACTGCTGAAGTCGATTACCGTGAAGCGGTCACCAATCTTGTCATCAGCAAGACCAATACGCCAAGTAGTGGAGTCAATGACTTGGCAAATGACACGTTGCTATCTGGCGATAGCACCAAATACACCATCGTCGTGACCAATCTGGGTCCTCTGCCCGCAAATGGTGCAGTTGTAACCGACACGCCCTCCTCCGGGCTGACTTGCACAACGGTGACATGTGCAGCCACTAATGGTGCAGCCTGCCCAGCGACGTTCTCAGTAGCTGCTTTGCAAGCCGGGGTCAGCATCCCGACGTTGCCGGCAAGCAACGGGACGGTGACCTTCGAGGTGACATGCGCCGTCAACTAAAGGCCTGCCGCAATCCAGTCCAATGAGTGGGGTGTGAGGTCAGTTAATACGGCCAGCCCAAGGTCGCAGCCCGTGCGACCGGGCCATCGCAACCTGACGCTCCACACATCAGGAGCGCCGCCATGCATACCTCGCCGTCTTCGCACGCCGTCATCGACCGCTGGCTGCTGCAGGCCTTGATCGCCGGGGCTTCGGCGGCCGTGCTGCTCCCCTTCGCGCAGGTAGATACGCCAGCCTTCGGTTGGTTGCCGATGTGGCTGATCGGCCTGCCGCTGGCGGCCTGGCTGGGCTGGCGCTGGCTGAGCCGAGTGGGCGGGATGCCAATGTCGGTCGCGGCCACGGCACGCAACCGTCGCCGCATCGCCTATTCATCCTTGCGTGGGCGGCGCAGTACGCGGGTGATGGCGATGGCCACCCGTCGGCCCAACGCGCGGGCATGACTTCCGGCCCGGGGGCGGGCACCGGGGCTGTGCTAGCGTGCGGGATCGACCCCAGCCGTATGGAAATCCCCGATGTCCAAGCTGCTCCATGCCGCCCAGCTCGCCGGTGCTGCCGCGCTGCTGACCGTCTGCGCCGGCCAAGCCGTCGCCGCCCCCACGCAGAACAAGGAACCTGCCGCCATGCCCGCCGCCACCGATGCCGATGCCTATCAGTGGCTGGAAGACGTCGGCGGTGACAGGCAGCTGGCCTGGGTGCGCGAGCGCAACGCCAAGTCGGAGGCGGCGCTGGCCGCGACGCCCGAATTCAAGCAGCTGGAAGCCGAGATCCTGTCGATCCTGGACTCCGACGCCAAGATCCCCGGCGTCTACAAGCAGGGTGAGTGGTATTACAACTTCTGGCAGGACAAGGCCAACCCGCGCGGCCTGTGGCGGCGCACCACGCTCGCCGAATACCGCAAGGCCAGTCCGAAGTGGGAAACCGTGCTCGACGTCGATGCCCTCAACAAGGCGGAGAACGAGAACTGGGTCTGGCACGGCGCGCAATGCCTGCGTCCGGCCTACACGCGCTGCCTGATCGCGCTCTCGCGCGGTGGCGCGGATGCCGACGTCACCCGCGAATTCGACATCGACACCCGCAGCTGGGTGAAGGATGGCTACTTCCGTCCCGAGGCCAAGGGTGGGGTGAGCTGGATCGACCAGGACAACATCTTCGTCTTCACCGATTTCGGCGAAGGCACGTTGACCACCTCCGGTTATCCGCGCATCGCCAAGCTGTGGAAGCGCGGTACCCCGATGTCCGCGGCGGAAGTCGTGTACGAAGGCAAGCCGACCGACATGTACATCTCGGCGATGCACGACGACACGCCGGGCTACGAGCGTGATTTCGTCAGCAACACCATCGCCTTCTACAACAACGAGCTGTTCCTGCGCGGCAAGGACGGCAAGCTGACCAAGCTGGACGTGCCGAACTCGGTCGAAAAGGGCGTGCATCGGCAGTGGCTGAGCCTTGAGCCGCGCGAGGACTGGACGGTCGGCGGCAAGACCTACAAGGGCGGCTCGTACCTGGTCGCCAATTTCGACGACTGGATGGCCGGCAAGCGCGAGCTGACCGTGCTGTTCGAGCCGAGCGATCACACCTCGCTCGCCGGCGCGACCTGGACCAAGAGCCACGTCGTGCTGAACGTGCTGGAAGACGTCAAGAACAAGCTCAGCGTGCTGGCCCCGGGCAAGGACGGCTGGACGCGCAGCGCGTTCGTCGGTGCGCCGGCGATCGGCACTATCGGCGTTGGTGCGGTCGACAGCGACGAGTCCGATGCGGTGTGGATGACGGTGACCGGCTACACCACGCCGACCACGCTCTCGCTCGCCGAGATCGGCCAGCAACCGCAGGTGCTGAAGACCATGCCGACCTTCTTCGATGCATCGAACGATGTCGTCGAGCAGCACTTCGCCACCAGCAAGGACGGCACCAAGGTTCCGTACTTCATCGTCCATCGCAAGGACATGCAGCTCGACGGCAAGAATCCGACGCTGCTCTACGGCTACGGCGGCTTCGAGATTTCGCTCACCCCCGGCTACTCCGGCGCCATCGGCAAGGGTTGGCTGGAGAAGGGCGGCGTGTACGTGGTCGCCAACATCCGCGGCGGCGGCGAGTACGGCCCGCGCTGGCATCGCGCCGCGCTGAAGGAAAACCGCCACAAGGCGTACGAGGATTTCGCCGCGGTGGCCGAGGACCTGATCGCGCGCAAGATCACCTCGCCCAAGCACCTCGGCATCCAGGGCGGCAGCAATGGCGGCCTGTTGATGGGCAACATGCTGACCCAGTATCCGGAACTGTTCGGTGCGGTCGTGGTGCAGGTGCCGCTGCTCGACATGAAGCGCTACAGCCACCTGCTGGCCGGCGCCTCGTGGATGGCCGAATACGGTGATCCGGACACGGCCGACTGGACGTTCATCCAGACCTTCTCGCCCTACCACCTGTTCGATCCGGCCAAGACCTATCCGCCGACGCTATTCACCACCTCCACGCGCGATGACCGCGTGCACCCGGGCCATGCCCGCAAGATGATGGCGAAGATGGAAGCGGCCAACAAGGACGTGCTGTATTACGAGAACATCGAAGGCGGCCATGGCGGCGCGGCCAACAACGCGCAGCGCGCGCACATGACGGCGCTGGCCTACACCTTCCTGTGGAACGAATTGAACAAGTGATGTTGCATCGGCGCCCCGCTTGAGCGGGGCGTTTGCATTCTTCCCCCGGAGACCGCATATGAACCCGAACCCCTTTGCCGTTGCACTTGCACTCGCCATGACGATCACCACCGCCCAAGCCCAGGACAAACCCGTGCCACCCGATGTCGCCAAGAAGCCGCACGTGGTCAAGGCACCGCACGGCGCCGAGCGCCAGGACGAGTACTACTGGCTGCGCGACGACAAGCGCGAGAACGCCGAGATGCTCGGCTACCTCAAGGCCGAGAACGCCTACGTCGATGCGTTGATGGCGCCGATCAAGCCGCTCGAGGACAAGATCTACGGCGAGATTGTTTCCCGCATCAAGCAGGACGACAGCTCGGTGCCGTACCGCGACCGCGGCTACTGGTACTACTCGCGCTTCGAGAAGGGCAAGGACTACCCGATCCACGCGCGTCGTAAGGACGGCCCGGGCGTGGATGCGATCACCATCCAGGAGGCCAACGGGGCCGGCGACTTCGCGGGCGAAGAAGTGCTGCTCGATGTCAACGCGCTGGCCCAGGGTCACGACTACTACGCCGCCAATCCGGTCGCGATCAGCCAGGACAACAGGTTGATGGCCTGGGCCGACGACACCAACGGCCGTCGCCAGTACACGATCCGGGTCAAGAACCTGGAAACCGGCGAGTTGCTGCCCGACACGATCACCGGCACCAGCGGCAACGCGGTCTGGGCAGACGATGGCAAGACGCTGTTCTACGTCGAGAACGATCCCAAGACCCTGCTCACCACCAAGGTGAAGCGCCACGGGCTTGGCGCCGACAGCAAGAGCGATGCGCTGGTGTACGAGGAAAAGGACGACAGCTTCTACATGGGCATCGGACGCACACGTGACGACGCGTTCATCTGCATCAGCGTCAGCAGCACGGTGTCCGATGAAATGCGTTGCACGTCGGCGGCGAAGCCGGGCGAGTTCACTGTGCTCGCGCCGCGCCAGCGCGATCTCGAATACGACGCGGAGCACTACGACGGCCGCTGGGTGATCCGTACCAACGCTGATGGCGCCACCAACTTCAAGCTGGTCACCGCGCCGACCGGCAGCACCTCGCGCAGCGATTGGCGCGACATGCTGGCGCACGATCCGAACGTCTTCATCGAAGGCTACGAGCTCTTCAACGACTTCACCGCGGTGAGCGAACGCTCCGGCGGCCTGGAGCGCGTGCGCATCCTGAAAGCCGACGACAGCTCGGAATACGTCAAGGCGGACGAAACCGCGTATTCGATGGGCCTGTCGGCCAACCCGGAAGGCAATTCCGACTGGCTGCGCTACAGCTACACCTCGCTGGCCACGCCCGCGACCACGTATGAGCTCAACGTCAAGACCGGCGAGCGCCGCCAGCTCAAGCAGCAGCAGGTCCCGGGCTACGATCCGGCCAACTACGTCACCGAGCGCGTGTGGGCCACGGCGCGCGATGGCAAGACCAGGATCCCGGTGTCGCTGGTGTATCGCAAGGGTTTCAAGCGCGACGGCACGGGTGCGCTGCTGCAGTACGGTTACGGCAGCTACGGCATGTCGATGGACCCGGGCTTCAGCATCAGCCTGCCCAGCCTGACCGATCGCGGCATGGTCTATGCCATCGCGCACATCCGTGGCGGTCAGGAAATGGGCCGCAGCTGGTACGAAGACGGCAAGATGTTCAACAAGAAGAACACCTTCACCGATTTCGTCGATGTCACCCGCTGGCTGGTGGACAACAAGTACGCCGCCAAGGACCGCGTCGCCGCGATGGGCGGCAGCGCCGGTGGCCTGCTGATGGGCGCGGTCAGCAACATCGCGCCGCAGGACTACCGCGTCATCCTCTCGCAGGTGCCGTTCGTGGACGTGGTGACGACGATGCTCGACACCAGCATCCCGCTGACCACCAACGAATACGACGAGTGGGGCAACCCGGAAGCCAGCAAGGAAAGCTACGCCTACATGCTGAGCTACTCGCCCTACGACAACCTGGAAAAGAAGGCGTATCCGGCGATGTTCGTCGGCACCGGGCTGTGGGATTCGCAGGTCCAGTACTGGGAGCCGGCCAAGTACGTCGCTCGCCTGCGCGACCTCAACACCGGCAGCTACCCGGTCGTCTTCCGCACCAACATGGAGGCTGGTCACGGCGGCAAGTCGGGCCGTTTCCGCCGCTACCGCGAGCAGGCGGAGATGTACGCCTTCATGCTGGACCAGTTGGGCGTGAAGGCCACGCCGTAAGGGCGATGCCAATCGATGCGTGATGCGAAGGCCGGGGGCAACCCGGCTTTCGCTCTTTTCGATGCCAGCTTCGGTATCGTGGCGCGATGCGCAGACTGACACGAGCCGGCTGGTGGTTGCTTGCCTATGCAAGCCTCGGGCTCGGCTTCATCGGCATCTTCCTGCCGGGTCTGCCGACGGTGCCGTTCGTGCTGCTCTCCGCCTTCGCTGCGGCACGCGGTTCCGAGCGCCTGCACGCGTGGCTGCTGGCGCATCGGCAATTCGGCCCGGTGATCCGCGACTGGCAGGCGCATGGCGCGGTCAGCCGCCGGGCCAAGCGACTGGCCGTGGCGATGATGGCGCTCTCCGCCATCGTGATGCTGGTGTTCATGCCCGATCGCTGGATGGCACTGCCGGGCATAGCGGTGATGGCGATCGTGGCCGTGTGGTTGTGGCGCCGCCCGGAACCGCCGGCATCCGCCTGAACCCGCCGGGCCGCGACCTCCCGGACGGTGGCGCGGCGCGTTACCATCGCCGCATGAAGATGCCTCGTTACGCTTTCATCGCCGTATGTCTTTTGATGCTCTCCGCCTGCGGCAACAAGGGCCCGCTGGTGCTGCCGCAGAAGCCCGACACCGTGCCGACGCAGGATCCGTCATCGCCGACCGAGCCGGTGGATGCCGCATCGACCGACGAAGTGCCTGCGTCGACTGCCGAGCCGGCGACCCATTCGGATGACGTGCCACCGCCGCCGAAGAACGACGGCGACGGCACGTCGCGTTGACCGATGCGCTTCACCAAGATGCATGGCGCGGGCAACGACTTCGTCGTGCTCGACCTGCGTGGCGCCGAAGTGGCGCCGGCGCCGCTGTTGTGGCAATTGCTGGGTGACCGTCATCGCGGCGTGGGCTGCGACCAGATCCTGACCATCGAGGCGCCGCGCGATGAACGCGCGCACGCCCGCTATGCCATCTGGAACAGCGACGGCAGCCGGGCCGGGCAGTGCGGCAACGGCGCGCGTTGCGTGGCGGCATGGCTGGCCCGCGCCGACGACATCCGCGAGCCCCGCTTCCTGCTGGAATCGCCGACCGGCCTGCATGAGGCCGAGCGCGTCGGCGCCGATCAGTGGCGCATCGGCATGGGCACGCCGCGTTTCGAGCCGGCGCAGCTACCGATGCAGGGATTCGATGCCGCGATGGATGTGTATGAGGTCGATCTCGATGGCGAGCGCATCGCCTTCGGTGCGGCCTCGATGGGCAACCCCCATGCGCTGGTCGTGGTCGAAGATGTCGCGGCGGCGGCGGTCGGACGCATCGGTCCGGCCTTGCAGGCGAGCGCGATCTTCCCGGATTCGGTCAATGTCGGCTTCGCCGAAGTCATCGCGCGGGACCACGTCCGCCTGCGCGTGTTCGAGCGCGGCGCGGGCGAGACGCTGGCCTGCGGCAGTGGCGCCTGCGCCGCAGCCGCTATCCTGATGAAACGCGGCAAGGTGGATCGCCGCGTCACGGTGTCCTTGCCGGGTGGGGATTTGCTGATCGAGTGGCCGCGCGACCATGCCGGCATCGACATGACCGGCCCGGCCACTTTCGTATTCGACGGCGCGCTGGACGGCGCCATCCTGGGGAAAACACACGCATGAACGACAACGAAGAAAAGCTGGGTGCACACGAAGTCGCGGCTTGGCTGCGCCGGCATCCCAATTTCCTCAAGCAGTTCCCGGACCTCGGCCTGACGCTGGTGGTGCCGCGCGACGATGGCCCGGCGGCCTCGCTCGCCAGCTATCAGTTGGAAGTGCTGCGCGACAAGAACCGCGAGCTCAATCGCCGGTTGCAGGAACTCTTCGGCAACGCGCAGGAGAACGAGCGCCTGGCCGTGCGCACGCACCAGTTGACCCTGGCGCTGATGAACCAGGGCAACGCTGGCGACACCGTGCGCGCGATGGCCGCGTCGCTGACCGAGGATTTCCAGGGCGACCTGGTGCGCGTGGTGATGTTCCACGTCATCGACGGGCTGGAGTGGAGCGACTGGTTCCGCGTCGTCCCCGAGAACGACCGCTCGCTCGATCCCTTCCGCGATGCGCTGACCGATGCCGAGCCGCTGTGCGGGCGCCTGAACCCCGACAAGAACGCGCTGCTGTATGGCCCGCGCGCCGAGGAAGTGCAGTCGAGCGCGCTGTTGTCGCTGCCGGGCATCGGGTTGGTCGCGATCGGCAGCCGCGATCCCAATCGTTTCTTCCCCGGCATGGGCACGCTGTTCCTGCGCATGATGGGCGAATCCTTCGCCGCCGCGATGCAGCGTTTCCGCGACGGCGGGGAGAAGTGATCCTGCGATGAGCCGCGCCATCGCCGAGTTCCTCGATCACCTGCGGGTGGAGCGACGGATGTCGGTGAACACGCTCGATGCCTACCGCCGCGACCTCGATGCCCTCGTGCAATGGGCCGAGGCCGCGGGCATCGCGGATGCCGCATCGCTGGATGCCGAAGGCCTGCGCGCCTTCATCGCCGCCGAGCACCGCCGCGGGCTGACGCCGAAAAGCCTGCAGCGTCGTCTTTCTGCCTGTCGCGGCTTTTACGGCTGGCTGCTCAAGCATGGGTGCATCGATGCGAATCCGGCCGCGAGCGTGCGTGCGCCCAAGGCGGCGCGCAAGCTGCCGCAAGTGCTGGATGTCGATGAAGCGGTGCAGCTGGTCGAGTTGCCGACCGATGCGCCGCTCGGCCTGCGCGACCGCGCGATCCTCGAACTGTTCTATTCCTCGGGCCTGCGCCTGTCCGAGCTGTGCGCGCTGCGCTGGCATGAGCTGGATCTTCGCGAAGGGCTGGTGCAGGTGCTCGGCAAGGGCGGCAAGCAGCGGATCGTGCCGGTTGGCTCGCACGCGTGCGCGGCGCTGACCGCATGGCGCAAGCAATCCGCTGGCAAGCCCGATGCGCATGTCTTTCCGGGGCGAGGCGAAGGCAAGCCGATCAGCCCGCGCGCGGTGCAGTTGCGCCTGCGCCAACTCGCGCAGCGGCAGGGCATCTTCAAGCGCGTGCATCCGCATTTGCTTCGGCACAGCTTCGCCACCCATGTACTCGAATCCTCGGGCGACTTGCGCGGCGTGCAGGAATTGCTCGGCCATGCGGACATCGGCACCACCCAAATCTACACCCATCTGGATTTCCAGCACCTGGCTAAGGTGTACGACGGCGCGCATCCCCGCGCCAGGCGCAAGCGCGGCAAGGACGACGACGCGACTTGACCGCCGTCAATGCGCGTGGCCCCGGCCGGCAACGACGATGAAGGCATGACCCGGACCATCGAAGCATGGAAGTGCGTGGGCTGCGGGCGCCTGCAGGCCGAGCGGCCCTGCATCGGCGTATGCAGCGACCGGCGCATCGAGCTGGTCGAGGCTGCCGATTACGCCGAGCTGGCGTGGCGCGTGGAGCAACTCGAAGCCGCGTTGGCGCTGATCGCGCACGTCACGCCCAAGCACGAGGCATTGCCGGCGAGCTGGCTGGCCCTGCAGGCGCGCGCCCGCACGCTGCTGGAGGGACGCGATGCCGCGACGCGGTGACATCCTCGCGCTTTCACGCGAGCACCATGCCGCGTTGATCCTCGCGCGCGACGCATCGCACCTCTCGCCTGATGCACCGCGTGCGGACGTGATGGCGATGAACCAGCGCATCGCCGGCTACTGGCATGACGCGATGGCGGCCCATTTCCGCCACGAGGAAGCGCTGCTGGTTCGCCATCCCCGCGCGCTGCCGACCGCCTATGTCGTCCAGCTGCTGGACGAACATCGCGTGCTGGCCGCGATGTCGGTACGGGCAGGCTCGGGCAGACTGGGCGCGGCATCGGTGCGCGATTTCGGCCAGCGCCTGGCCGCGCATGTGCGTTTCGAGGAACGCGAATGCTTCGATGCACTGCAAACGGCGAGCGAAGCGGGATCGGCCTGACGCGGGCCACGCCAGACACTTGCCGCAACCGGCAGGCGAATTACTTGCCGGCTTCCTTGATGATGAAGCTGCCGAACGACACGCCCAGCGTGCGGCCGGTGCCGCGGCCGGTCAGGGCGAGCGAGATCGTGCCCTTGGTCACGACCTGCGCCTTGCTGGCCGAGCCGCCGCCGGCGTTGGCCTCGCCCGTGGCGTAGCCACCGATCAGGTTCTTGATGTCCAGGACCGGCGAGAACTTGCCGATGCCGTCCTCGATCTTGGAACTGCCGAAGGTGAGGCCGCCGCCCTTCGATTCGATGGTGACGTTCATCGACTGGCCGTTGTCGCAGGTGATCCTGCCGGTGCCGTTGGAGCGTTTGTAGAACGCGCCGCCTCCCTGCATGTCGTATTTCAGCGTGCAGCGGGTGTCCTTGGCCTGGGCGGCGGGCGCGATGAGCAGACAGGCGGCGATGGCGGCGGGAATCATCAGGCGGCGCATGCGAACTCCTTTCTCGAGCGGGGGATGTGTGATCGGAGGTTCAGGTGCGGAAATACGGCTCCACCACGCCTTTCACCTTCATGGTGATCGGTTGGCCGCGGCGGTCCAGCGCGCGGCCCATGGCGACACGGACCCAGCCTTCGCTGACGCAGTATTCCTCGACGTTGGTGCGTTCTTCGCCGTTGAAACGGATACCGATGCCGCGCTCTAGCAAGGCTTCGTCGTAGAACTTGCTGCGCGGGTCGTTGCAGAGGCGGTCGGGAGGCGTGTCGGACATGTCTTGGAAATGGGTTCGGGACTGAACCACAAGGATAAGCCCTGCGGCCTTTCGATGGCCAAACGGCAGGACTCTGGCATGATTTCACATCATCGCCGCGGCAGGCCGGCGAACATGAAGCATCCATGGAGGATCAGCCGTGCCCCGCAATCCCGTTTTCTGCATCGCGACCTTGCTCACGCTGATGGCCGCGTGGCCATTGCAGGCGCAACAACAAACGCAGGCGCCGCTGCCGACCGAGCCGAAACAAGCAACGCCGCCGGCGCAGGCCGAGCCGTTGCCGCCCGCGCCACCGCCGACGGAGGCGCCGCCCCAGCAGGAACGCCCGCCAGCGACCGAGGTGCCCCCGACAACTGATGCGACGCCAGCGCCGACCGACGCCCAGGTGCCGGTGCAGGATGAGCGCCTGTTGCCTGAGCGCGCCGACCTGCCGCCATCGCCGCCGGCCGAACCCTTGCCGCCACCGACGGGCCCGGCGATGCCCGACCTGCGCAACGACCGCACCGGCTTCGTCGGCCTGTTGCGTGCGCAGGTGTTGCTGGATCGCAGCTGGATGTCGCCGGGGGAGGTGGATGGACGCAACGGCACCAACACCGTGCGCGCCATCGGTGGTTTCCAGCGCGTGGCCGGACTGCCGGTGACCGGTGTGCTGGATGACGCGACCTGGAGCGCGCTGGAAGCACGCGGCCCGGCGCTGGTGCGCTACACCCTGACCGCGGCCGACGTGAAAGGCCCGTTCCGCCCGATGCCGGGCAGCATGTACGGCAAGGCCAAGCTGCCGGCGCTGTCCTACGGCAGCGTGGGGGAAGCGCTGGGCGAGAAGTTCCACGTCCGTCCCGAGGCGCTGCAGCAGCTCAATCCGGGCAAGGACCTCGGCGTGGCCGGCACCGAGATCATCGTGCCGAATGTGCGCGACATTACCCGCCTGCCGCAGGCGACGCGCATCGTGGTGTCCGAGGCTGCCAAGCTGCTGATGCTGATCAACCCCGAGGGCAAGGTCTACGCGCAATTCCCGGTCACCACCGGCAGCGTGCGCGACCCGCTGCCGATCGGCGAATGGGAGCTGCGCAGCGTCGCCAAGGACCCGCACTACAACTACAACCCCAAGCTGTTCAAGGGCGCCAAGCCCGGTCCGCTGGCCACCCTGCCACCGGGCCCCAACAGCCCGGTCGGGGTGATGTGGATGGGGCTGTCCAAGCCGCATTACGGCATCCACGGCACGCCTGAGCCGGGCAACATCAGCAAGACCCAGTCCAACGGCTGCATCCGCATGACCAACTGGTCGGTGCTGCAGGTTTCCAATGCCGTCAGCCGCGGCACCCCGGTCACGCTGATCCCCTGAGCATGCAGGAGCGCGCCATTCCATGACCGAAGAAAACACCGCAGCATCGCCGCCTGTCCCCGCGGAAACCGAGCCGAAGGTGATCGAGCGACGCGTGATCGACAAGCGTGGCGCGGGCTTGTTCCGCCAGTTCCTGCTGTTCGTGGCGGGGCTGCTGGTCGGTGCCAACGGCGTGTATTACTGGATGCAGCGCGATGCTGCGCACGCAGCCAACGCTGGTTCCGCTTCGACATCGACATTGCCCGCGCCGACTGCCGCGCCCGTGCAGGCGCCGGCATCGACCGAACCGCCCGCGCGCATCATCGTCGATCCGCACGGCAGCGAACCTGCGGTCGGCACGACCAGCGCATCGGTGCCGACGCCGACGACAGATCGCCCGGCGGCCTTGCTGATCCCCGTGCAAGGCGTCGCGGCGAGCCAACTGGTCGATACCTTCACCCAGGCGCGCGGCGCCAATCGCGTGCACGACGCCATCGACATCGTCGCGCCGCAGGGCACGCCGGTCGTCGCGGTGGCGGACGGCAAGGTGGTCAAGCTGTTCGACAGCAAGGCCGGCGGCATCACGCTCTACCAGTTCGATCCGTCCGGACGCTTCGTCTATTACTACGCGCACCTGCAGGGCTATGCGCCGGGCATGGTGGAGGGCAAGGCGATCAGGCGCGGCGAGGTGATCGGCTTTGTGGGCAGCACCGGCAACGCCAATCCCGATGCCCCGCACCTGCATTTCGCGGTCGGGTCGCTCGGCGCGGACAAGGACTGGTGGGACTACACCGCGATCAATCCCTACCCGCTGCTCTCCGGCGGCTGAGGGCTGCGTAGAATCGCGGCATGATGTCCGATGCCGCGCTTGATGCGCTCCTGTTGCCGCTCAACCAGCGCCTGCTAGCCGCGGCGCCCGATACTCTGTTCCTGCGCGCACGCGAGGGCGCCAGCCTGCACGCGCGCCTGCAGCGCGACAGCCTGCATTGCGTGCAACCGTTCAAGCCCTGGGCCAACGCGCTTGAGCGGGCTGGTTTCGATGTCGCGGCGGAAGAATCTGCCGGGCGCATCTTCGGACAAACGTGGTTGCTGCCGCCACGCCAGCGCGAGGAAGCGCGCGCCTTGATCGCGCGTGCGTTCGATGCCTGCGCGCCCGGCGGCGTGGTGCTGGTCAGTGTGCCCAACGATGAAGGCGCGAAGTCGATCGAAGGCGACTTCCGGAAACTCGTCGGCGGGCTGGACGGCGGACTGAGCAAGTTCCATTGCCGGGTGTTCTGGGCCAGGCGCGACGACGCACGATTGGACGGCGGTCTATGGGCGCAGTGGCGTAACGCGGACGCGCCGCGACCGATCCTGGATGGGCGCTTCATCAGCCGGCCCGGCGTGTTTGCATGGAATCGCGTCGATGCCGGATCGGCGCTGCTGGCCGAGCAACTGCCCGACAACCTGCGCGGCGCGGCGGCGGATCTCGGTGCCGGCTGGGGATTCCTCTCCGATGCACTGCTCTCGCGCAATCCGGGCATCACCAGCCTCGATGCCTTCGAGGCCGATGCGCGCGCGCTGGATCTCGCTCGGCAGAATCTCGCGCCGCATGCCGGGCGATGCGACATCGCGTATCACTGGCACGATGTCACCACGGGATTGCCGGCGGGGCACAAGTTCGACGTGATCATCAGCAACCCGCCGTTCCACGACACCGGCAAGGTCGCGCAGCCGGAGATCGGCAAGCGCTTTCTGCATGTCGCCGCCGATGCGTTGGCGCCGAGCGGGTCGATGTGGCTGGTCGCCAACGCGCACCTGCCTTACGAAAGCCTGCTGGCCGAGCGCTTCAATGACGTGCACGTGGTCACCGCTGCACGTGGCTACAAGGTGTTCGAAGCGCGTGGGGCCAAACGGTGAGCGGCAAGGTGAAGCTGCTGCGGTATCTCGCCAACCTCGGTTACGGCAGTCGTCGCGAGGTGCTGGGCCTGCTGGGCGAGGAGCGCGTCACCGATGCCGCGGGCGAGCTGCTGTACGGCGATGACGTTCGCGCGCACGACGACATCCGCATCGATGGGCAACCGCTGGACCCGGCACCGGGCCTGTTGCTGATGCTGAACAAGCCGGCCGGCGTGACTTGCTCCACCAAGGACCAGGGCAGGCTGGTCTATGACCTCCTGCCCAAGCGCTTTCGCCTGCGCACGCCGGTGGTTTCGCCGGTCGGGCGGCTGGACCGCGATACCTCGGGCCTGCTGCTGTTCACTGACGACGGCCAGCTGCTGCATCGGATCATCTCGCCGAAATCGAAGCTGCCAAAGGTCTACGTCGCCGAACTCGCCAGCGACCTGCGCGGCGATGAAGCGGCGACGTTCGCCAGCGGCACGTTGCTGCTGGAGAGCGAAACCACGCCGCTGCTGCCTGCGGAACTCGAGGTGCTTGGTCCGCGTCGTGCCCGACTCACCCTGCACGAAGGGCGCTACCACCAGGTGCGACGGATGTTCGCGGCCGTCGGCAACCACGTGGATGCATTGCACCGCGAGCGCGTGGGCGGCCTGACGCTGGGCGACCTGCCCGAAGGCGCGTGGCGTTTGCTTGACGACGCGGATCGCAAACAACTGTTCGCCTGATCGCATGGGCGATGCGTCATATCGGCGAGATGACATGCGATGCATGAAGCCGCTGCGGGAGTGCGTGCGCCAGTGAACCCTCCCGGCATCGATCTGCGTGGCTTCATCGGCACCTGGCATCTGTTACCCGCGTTGTGCCGCTATGCATTCGGCAAGCCGCCAGCTAGCGGCCGCTACGTGATCGAGTGGCTGGCCGATGGCGCGCTCTCACTCACGTCGGAATGGATGGGCGCGTACGGTCACCGCCACGGCCTGCATTTCATCGGGCCGGTCGATGGCAGGCCGCATCCGTTGTCCGGCTCGCGCATCGCGGACGCGATCCGGCTCGATTACGTGTCGCCGCGACGGCTCGACTCAACCGCGTTTCGTCATGGATACGAGGTCATGCGGGCCGAACGCAGCCTGATCGAGGCCGACCGTCTGCGCATCGCCGTGCATGGCAGGCGGGCCGATGGCGAGCCATATACCAATGTCGATGAATATCGACGCGATCCTCGCGCGGCGGCAGGCATCATCCGTGGTTGAACCCATTCACGATCAAGGCAGGGCAGCATGGGCAAGACGATAGTGGTGACGGGCGCGGCGACCGGTTTCGGACGCGGGGTGGCATTGGGCCTGGCGCAGCGCGGGCACACGGTCATCGCCGGCTGCCAGATCTGGCCGCAGGTGTGGGAGCTGCGCAATGCGGCCCAGGCCGAGGGCATCGAGATCGAGGTGATCAAGCTGGACGTGCTGAGCGAAATCGACCGCGGCAACGTGCTCGGGTGCGACATCGACGTGCTGTTCAACAATGCCGGGATCATGGAATCGGGGCCGATGGTGGAAATCCCGATGCCGGTGTTCCGCTCGGTGTTCGAGACCAACGTGTTCGCCGCGCTGGAACTGGCGCAGGGATTCGCGCGGGCGATGGTGAAGCGCGGCGGCGGCCGCATCGTGTGGACCTCATCCGTGGCGGGACTCGTCAAGGTGCCGTTCGACGGCGCGTATGCCGCCTCCAAGCACGCAGTCGAAGGCATCTGCTCGGCGATGCACGAGGAACTCAAGCCCTACAACGTCGAGGTGCTCACCGTGAACCCCGGCGCGTTCCGCACCGGCTTCAACGACACCGGCATGGAAAGCATGGATCAGTGGTGGGGGCAGGGCGAGCGGGTGGTCGCGCATTGGCCGGTGCGCGAGTTGAACCGCCAGCACGACCCGGCGGAGATGATCCAGGCCATCATCGAGGTGATCGAGGCCGAGCATCCGCCGTATCGCACCGTGCGCCCGGCATCCGCCGAGGAAATGGTGCGCAAGGAACAGCAGGAGGCGTGGGATCGTTCGGCTTGAGGACTCAGGTGCGGTTAGTTGAGGTCAGTCGTCCGCCAACAGCTTGCGATACCCCGCGTTGCCCAGCTTCTCCATCGTCGCGATGTTGCGCGCGATGATGGCATCGGGGTCGGGATATGCCGCGACTGCGCGATCGATGCTGTCCTCGCGCAACAGGTGCAGCACCGGGTAGGGCGCGCGGTTGGTGTTGTTGCCGGGATCGTCGTATTCGGTGCCGGCGAACTGGTAGTCGGGATGGAAGCTGGCGACCTGCAGCACGCCCTCCAGCTCAAGCGCTTCCAACAGGCCATCGGCCTCGTCAAGGAAATCGTTGTAGTCGAGGAAGTCGCCCAGCACGTTCATCGGCACCACGAGCGTGGTGTCGATCTCGTCGGGCGGAGTGTCGCGCAGCAGCAACATCTCCTCGCCCAGCTCCTCGCGCAGGTCGTCGATGTTCTCGGCATCGGAGATGACGATGCGCACCTGGTCGCGCACGGTGACCGCCTTGGCGAACGGGCACAGGTTCAGCCCGATCACCGCGCGCTCAAGCCAGCGACGGATGGCGGTTTCGACCGCCTCGCGGTCCGGCAGCGTGTCCATGCTCAGTCGCGGAAGTTGTCGAACTGCAGCGGCAGCTCGAAGGTTTGGCCGCGCAGCAGCGCCATGGTCGCCTGCAGGTCGTCGCGCTTCTTGCCGGTCACCCGCAGTTTCTCGCCGTTGATCTGGCTGTCCACCTTCAGCTTGGCGGTCTTGATCTCGCCCTGGATCTTCTTCGCCAGCTCGCGGCCGATGCCCTGCTTGACGGTGATCTTCTGCCGCGCACCGGCGACATTGGTCTCGACATCGCCCGCCTCGGTCGCGCGCGGGTCGATCTTCCGCGCGATCAGGCGCGCGTCCAGGATGTCGCGCATCTGCTGCAGCTGGAAGTCGCTCGGCGCGTGCAGGGAGATGACGTTGTCCTCCAGTGCGTAGGCGGCATCGACCCCCTTGAAATCGAAGCGCGTGCCCAGTTCGCGATTGGCCTGGTCCACCGCGTTGGTGAGTTCGTGGATGTCCACTTCGGAAACGATGTCGAAGGAAGGCATGGCAGCAAGATCGTCCGCAATCGGGGCGTGCAGGATAGACCACGACCGATGCAGGGCAGGTGATAGCCTGTCCCGCCGCGGCCATGACGAGACGATGACGCCTGCCAAACGCGCGACCTGGTTGATGCTGGCGGCCGTCGCGGCTTTCGCCGGCATGGACACGTCGATGAAGCTGCTGGCCGCGTATTACCCGCCGCTTGAGATCAGCGCGTTGCGTGGCCTGGCCTCGCTGCCGTTCGTGCTGGCGTGGGTGATGGCGACCAAGGGGCTGGCCTCGATCCGCCCGGTGCGCTGGGGCCTGCACCTGCTGCGCGGGGCGCTTGGCATCGCGATGATGGTCGGCTTCGTCTACGGGCTGGCGCGCCTGCCCTTGTCCAGCACTTATGCGATCACGTTCATCGCACCGCTCTTGGTCACGGCGCTGGCGGTGCCGCTCCTGGGCGAGCATGTCGGGCCGCGGCGCTGGACGGCGATCGGGGTGGGCATGGTCGGCGTGCTGGTGATCCTGCGTCCGGGTGGCGACGTGTTCTCGATGGCAGGCCTGTCGGTACTCCTCGCCACGTTGTGTTGGGCCGCCGGCGCGATCACCGTGCGCGTGCTGGTGCGCACCGACACTACGCAGTCGATGGTGGTGTGGATGCTGGTGGTGCTGGGTGTGGGCTCGGCGTTGCTGGCCTGGCCGGAATGGACGCCGCTGCGACGGGATGACTGGATCATCGTGGCGCTGGTCGGCGCCTTCGGTGCGTGCGGGCAGATATTGCTGACCGAGGCCTTTCGCCTGGGTGAGGCATCCAGGGTGGCGCCGCTCGAATACACCGCGCTGCTCTGGTCGATCGGCATCGATCTCGCGCTGTGGGGCGTGCTGCCGGATGCGGTGACGTGGGTTGGCGCGGGCATCATCATTGCCAGCGGGCTGTACCTGATGCGGCGCGAGCGCGTGCATGATGTGACCGAGCCGCCATGAGCCGTTGACGCGATGCCCCTGCTGTTGCTGCTGCCCTTGCTGGTCCTCGCCATCGTCGCGCTGTGGGCCGTGCTGCTGCCGATCTCGCTGATCCAGCGCTATCGCTTCGGGCGCAAGCGCCGACGCGTGCTGGGCTGGGCGAACTCGGTCAATGCGTGGCTGGTGCTGGTCTCGTTGGCGGCGTTCTTCACCAGCGCATGGATGGCGACGCGCTGGTTGCCGCAGGCCTTGTCGATGGCGGCGATCGGCTTGGCAGTCGGCATCGTGCTTGGCCTCCTCAACCTTGCGATCAGCCGCCGCGAAGTGGAAGCCGGCCATTTCTACGTCACCCCGAACGCCCTGCTGGTGCTGGCGCTGACCTTGCTGGTCGCCGGCCGCATCCTGCTCGGCCTGTGGCAACTCTACGAACACGGCTTCCAGTGGCACCCGATCCAGCGCGAGGAAGCCTGGTTCCTGCGCCCCGACAGTCTGTTCGCCCTGGGCGGCTTGCTGCTCGGCCATTACGCCGCCTGGTGCTGGGGCCTGCGCACGATGTTGCGACGCTCGCTGCCGCGCCGGGGCGAGTAGCGCGCCCAAGAGAAACGGGCCCGCAGGCCCGTTCCTTTTCGCAGCGATGGTCGTGGCATCAGCGCGATGATCAGAAGCGTGCGCCGATGCCCACGCCGACCAGCCACGGGTCGATCTGCGCTTCGCCCACCTTCAGGCCGGCGCGCGTCACGTCCGACTTGCCGTCCATGTAGCGGGCCTCGGCGCGGGTGAACCAGCGATCGTTGATGTTGAAGTCGGCGCCGACCGTGCCCATCGCGCCCTTGGGCGTGCTCATGCCGAAGTGCTGGCCATCGACGTCCCGCTCGCCGCTGATGTTGGCCTGGTAATAGCCCAGGCCGACGTACGGGCGGATCGCCTGGCCGCTGTGGCCGAAGTGGTACTGGCCGCTGATGCCGTAGGGCTGCGCCTTGACCCGGCCACCGATGCCGGCGCCGGCGACCTTGTGCTCGGCCTTGTCCACCGCGCCCCAGGCCTCGACCGCGATGTTGTCGGTGATGTGGTACGCCACCGAGGCGGTCGGCAGCCCGCCGCCCTTCAGGCCGCGATCGGGGTCGCTGCCGAAGGCGTCGCTCTTGGGCTTGAGGATGCCGTAGCCGGCGACCACCGAAACGCGCTTGTGCGCACCGGTGTCGGACGTGCCATCCGCATTCTGGGCAAAGGCCACGGGGGCGGAGAGGGCGAAGGTGGTGGCGATGGCGAGGCTCAAAAGAGGCAATTTCATGGGGGAATCTCCTTTCTAGTTCTGGATGCCCTTGGAGTGGGCAGGCGCACCCTATCGGGATCGGCATGAACCATCGCTGGGCAGCCGGGTGCACGGGCCGGGCTGGGTTCAGGCAGGAACGGGGGCGCGGATGAATTTCAGCCGGATCAAAATCATCACGCCATCAACATTCGCCCCCGTGTATTTGTTCGGGCACCTCGGATGCGGCCACAATAGGTCCCGAACACATCCAGACATCCAGCGGAGCAGTCATGGCGGAACTCAAAGAAGCGCGCGTCCCCGACATCGGCGGGCATGACGATGTCCCGGTGATCGAGCTGCTGGTCAAGCCCGGCGACACGGTGGGCAAGGACCAGGGCCTGATCACACTGGAGTCCGACAAGGCCACGATGGAAGTGCCGTCGCCCTTCGCCGGCACGATCAAGGAATTGAAGGTGAAGCTGGGTGACACGCTGTCCGAAGGCGGCCTCGTCGCGGTGATCGAGGTGGCGGGCGATGCGGCATCCGCGCCGCCGCGCGCCGAACCCGAGGCCGCATCGCAGATCATCGCCAGCAGCGAGACCGGGGCGAAGGTGGAACCGGTCGATGTCGCGGCGGAACCGGACATGCTGACCGAGGAATCGATCGAGTCCGCCGACGCGCGCCAGCTGATCGACGCTGCCGCGCAGCAGGTCAAGACCACGGTCACGCCTGCGGCCAACGCGATGGGCGCAGGCCTGCCGCCCGTGCGTTTCGAGGCCGACGCGGTGTTGCCGGGCAAGGTGCCCTACGCCAGCCCGGCGGTGCGCCTGTTCGCGCGCGAGCTGGGCGTGGACCTCTCGCAGGTGGGCGGCAGCGGCGACAAGGGCCGCATCACCCGCGAAGACGTGCAGAAATTCGTCAAGGACGCACTGGCCGGAGGCCCGCGCCCGGCCGGCGCCGGCGCGACTGGCGGCACCGGGCTGCACCTGCTGCCGTGGCCGAAGGTGGACTTCGCCAAGTTCGGCCCGATCGAGGTCAAGCCGCTGTCGCGCATCAAGAAGATTTCCGGCGCCAACCTCGCGCGCAACTGGGCGATGATCCCGCACGTCACCCAGTTCGACAGCGCCGACATCACCGATCTGGAAGCCTTGCGCGTCCAGCTCAACAAGGAAAACGAGAAGTCCGGCATCAAGCTGACCATGCTGGCCTTCCTGATGAAGGCCTCGGTGTCGCTGCTCAAGCAATATCCCGACTTCAACGCCTCGCTCGACGAGAGCGGCGAAAACCTGACGCTGAAGCAGTATTTCCATATCGGCTTCGCCGCCGACACGCCCAATGGCCTCGTGGTGCCGGTGGTGCGCGACTGCGACCAGAAGGGCGTCATCGAGATCGCGCAGGAATCCTCGGCGCTCGCGAAGAAAGCGCGCGAAGGCAAGCTCGGCCCCGCCGACATGCAGGGCGGGTGTTTCAGCATCAGCTCGCTCGGCGGGATCGGTGGCACCGCGTTCACCCCGATCGTCAACGCGCCGGAAGTCGCGATCCTCGGCGTGTCGAAATCCTCGATGCAACCGGTGTGGAACGGCAAGGAATTCGCGCCGCGCCTGATGCTGCCGCTGTCGCTGTCCTACGACCATCGGGTGATCGATGGCGCGGCCGCCGCGCGCTTCACCGCGACGCTGGCGCAGCTGCTGGCGGACATGCGCCGGGTACTGCTCTGAGCACGGCATGAGATGGCAGCCCGAGATCGGCGAGCAACTCGAACGCGCGCGTGACGCGGCGGGTGATGCCGGTGATCGCGCGATGGCCGACCTGCAGCCGTTCCTGTCGACCAAGCTGCTGCAGCTGGGCGACTTCACTCTGACCGTCGGCGGGATCGTCGGCGCGATCCTCGCGATCCTCGGCGTGATGCTGGTGTCGAGGCTGGTCCGCGGGGCGATCCGCCGCTACGGGCGGCGCAATCCGCGCGCCAGCCAGGCGGCGCTCTACACGCTCTCGCGCATCGTCCACTACGTGCTGCTGGCGGTCGGCGCGATGATGGCGCTCAATGCCCTCGGCTTGCCGCTCAGCAAGTTCACCATCTTTGCCGGTGCACTGGGCGTGGGCCTGGGCTTCGGCATGCAGCAGATCTTCAGCAACTTCGTCTCGGGGCTCATCCTGCTGTTCGACCGGTCGCTGAAAGTGGGCGATTTCGTGCAGATCGACGACAACGTGCGCGGTGTGGTCAAGGCGATCAACATCCGCGCCACCCGCATCACCACCAACGACAACATCGACATCCTGGTGCCGAACTCCGAGTTCGTCAGCGGCCGGGTCACCAACTGGACGTATCGCTCGGTCAACCGGCGCATCCGCGTGCCCTTCGGCGTCGCCTACGGGGTGGACAAGGAGCTGGTGAAGAAGGCGGCGCTCGAGGCCGCGGCCAACGTGCCCTTCACCCTCAGCATGGAAGGCAGTCGCGCGCCGCAGGTGTGGCTGGTGGACTTCAGCGAGAGCGCGGTGAGATTCATCCTCGCCGTGTGGCTGACCGAGGAAGCCGCGCGCCGCAACGTGGCGGTGAAGGCCGCCTACATGTGGGAGCTGGACACGGCGCTGAAGAAATACAAGATCGAAATCCCGTTCCCGCAGCGCGATCTCAACGTGCGCAGCCTGTTCGGGATGACGGGCAGTGACGCCATCGCGGCGTTGCGAGGCGAGCGCATCTTGCCGGCGGAAGCCGGCGGCATGGCTCACCCGGCACTGGAATTGAGCGAGGAAGAGCGCGCCGCGCTTTCCCGCAACGATGCGCGCGCCGACACCGAGCGCGTGATCAAAGAAGAAGACAGCGAGGCGGAGCAGGCCGCCGCAACCGAACGGAGCAAATCGCATGGCAACGACTGAAGTACGCGTCCCCGACATCGGTGGTGACGCGGATGTCCCGGTGATCGAGATCCTGGTCAAGCCGGGCGATACAGTGACCCTGGACCAGGGCCTGGTCACGCTCGAATCCGACAAGGCGACGATGGAAGTGCCTGCCAGCGCCGCGGGCGTGGTCAAGGAAGTGCGCGTGAAGCTGGGCGACACCTTGTCCGAAGGCGATGTCGTCGCGGTGATCGAAGTCGAAGGCGCGGGCGATGCGCCAGCCCCTCCCGCAACCACAAAGGCGGAAGCATCGAAGGCCGCAGCGCCCACGCCTGCGCCGCCGCCCGATGCCAAACCGGCCCCGCAGGCCGCGGCCGCCAGCGGCAAGGCCGCCGACATCGAATGCCAGGTGGTGGTGATCGGCGCCGGTCCGGGCGGCTACACGGCGGCGTTCCGCGCCGCGGACCTTGGCCTCGACACCGTGCTGATCGAGCGCTACGACCGCCTAGGCGGCGTCTGCCTCAACGTCGGCTGCATTCCGTCCAAGGCCCTGCTGCATGCCGCGGAGGTGATCGATTCCGCCGCCCACGCCAGCGACTTCGGCGTGACCTTCGCCAAGCCGAAGATCGACATCGACAAGCTGCGCGCCTACAAGGACAAGGTCGTCGGCCAGCTCACCAAGGGCCTGTCGGGCATGGCCAAGCAGCGCAAGGTGCGCACGGTGCAGGGCGTGGCGATGTTTGCGTCACCGAACGAACTCGTCATCACCGATGCGGATGGCAAGACCCAGCGGTTGCGCTTCCAGCACTGCATCATCGCTGCCGGCTCGCAGTCGGTGAAGTTGCCGGGTTTCCCGTGGGATGACGCGCGGGTGATGGATTCCACCGGCGCGCTTGAGCTTGCTGATGTACCGAAAAAATTGCTGGTGGTCGGTGGCGGCATCATCGGGCTGGAGATGGCGACGGTGTATCGCGGACTTGGGAGCGACGTCACCGTGGTGGAGCTCGCGCCGCAGCTGATCCCGGGCGCGGACGCGGATCTGGTCAGGCCACTCGCCGCGCGCCTGAAGGCGCAGGGCGTCAGCGTGCATCTCAAGACCAAGGTGGTCGAGGCGAAGGCGCAGAAGAACGGTATCGCCTGCACGTTCGAGGGTGAAAGCATCCCCGAGGCCAAGCTCTACGACCGCGTGCTGGTCGCGGTGGGCCGCAGTGCCAACGGCGGCAAGCTGGATGCCGACAAGGCCGGCGTCACCGTGAGCGAGCGTGGCTTGATCCCGGTCGATGGGCAGATGCGCACCAACGTGCCGCACATCTTCGCGATCGGCGACCTGGTCGGCCAGCCGATGCTGGCGCACAAGGCCACGCACGAAGGCAAGCTGGCGGCGGAAGTCGCGGCGGGCGAGAAGAAGAGCTGGGTCGCGCGGGTGATCCCGTCGGTCGCCTATACCGATCCGGAAATCGCCTGGGTCGGCGTGACCGAAACCGAGGCGAAGGAGAAGGGCCTGAAGATCGGCGTCGGCAAGTTCCCGTGGGCCGCATCGGGCCGCGCGATCGGTCTGGGCCGCACTGAAGGCCTGACCAAGTTGATCTTCGACGAGGCGACGCATCGGGTGATCGGTGGCGGCATCGTCGGCGTGCACGCGGGCGAGCTGATCAGCGAGGTGGCGCTCGCCATCGAGATGGGCGCGGAAGTCGGCGACATCGGCCACACTATCCATCCGCACCCGACGCTCGC
Organism: Lysobacteraceae bacterium; assembly: GCA_014879375.1. GTDB lineage: Bacteria > Pseudomonadota > Gammaproteobacteria > Xanthomonadales > Xanthomonadaceae > Solilutibacter. Next base: position 1,552 of record JACSSF010000061.1, on the reverse strand, counting down.
CGAATCGGTGGGCATGGCCGCCGAAGTCTTCGACGGCACGATCACCGACCTTTACATCCCTAAGCGGAAGTAAGCCTCAGGCAGTGATGTGCGAAGCGGGCCCGGCAGCGCGCCGGGCCTCGATCCGCTTCCAGACCTTTTCGTGGAAGTGGAAGGCGAGGGTGTTGCAGGCAGGCTCGACCAGCGCCAGCGCGCCGCCCACCCACGGGCTGCCCGTCATCGTCCAGCCGACCATGAAGGCGACGCAGAAATGCACGCCGGCGAAGCTGAGGGTCTTGGTCATGGCGGACTTCCGATGAGATTCATTCTCATTTGAGCCCGGTTGTGTCGCATCGTCCAATCGATTTTCCCTCTTGGCCGGATCGGGCGCTCAAATCGGCCGGATCGACCCATCCGGGCAGCCGTCGAGCTTGCCGGGCAAATTTCACGCCTGCTATACTTTCAAAGCTAAGCCGGGCGGTTTCGTTCGGCAGACGTCGTTGCAGGAAAGCCCGTGTTCAATCCAGTCGCCCGATCCAAGCGGATGGTGAGACAGGCCGCCTTGCGGCAGATGTTGGTGGTGGCGCTGGTCGCCGTGGTCGCCGGGGCATTGGCGCCGCAGGGGCTGCCATTTGGTCTGGGCGTCGCCATCGGCGGCGTGGCGATCGTGCTGGGCAGCTGGATGGCCTCGCGCGTCGCGCTGACCGAGGGGGTGGTGCCCGCCAATGTCGTGTTGGTGCGCTGGTTTGCAGGCATCGTCATCCGCTGGGGGATTTTCCTGGTGGTGATGATAGGCGCGGTCGCGGTGTGGAAGTTGCCGCCCGCTGCCTTGCTCCTGGGCGTGCTGGCGGCGTTGATCGCGTATGTGGTGACCGTGTCGTTCCAAACAGTCAGGAATACCTAAGTGATGGCTCCCGAAAACGGCGGTGAATTGACCCCGACCGAATACATCCAGCACCACCTGCACAACCTGACGGCGCAGGTGGGTGAAGGCGATTTCATGACGCTGCACGTGGACACGCTGGTCATGGCCGTGCTGATGGGCCTGGTGCTGGTGTTCATGTTCTGGGTGGCCGTGCGCAAGCCGACCGCGGGCGTGCCCGGCAAGTGGCAGGCGTTCGTCGAGATCTGCCTGGAGTTTGTCCATGCGCAGGTCAAGGACACCTACCACGGCAAGTCCAAGCTGGTGACGCCGATCGCGATCACGATCTTCTTCTGGATCCTCCTGATGAACATGATCAAGATGATCCCGGCCGACTTCATCGCCACGCCGCTGAGTTGGGTGGGCATCCCCTACTGGAAGCCGGTCCCCACCGCCGACGTCAACGCGACGCTGGGCATGTCGATCAGCGTGTTCTTCCTGATGATCTTCTTCGCCTTGAAGGCGAAGGGCATCGGTGGCTTCACCAAGGAATTCCTGACCGCCCCGTTCGGCAAGTGGATGATGCCGTTCAACCTGATCCTCAACACCGTCGAGTGGCTGTCCAAGCCGATTTCGCTGGCCATGCGACTGTTCGGCAACATGTTCGGCGGCGAGATCGTGTTCCTGCTGATCTGGGTGCTCGGCGGCGCC
>JACSSF010000169.1 GCA_014879375.1 Lysobacteraceae bacterium | reverse complement strand
GGCCAACTTCGGCCTGTACGGCAAGCCGACCACGATCAACAACACCGAGACCTATGCCTCGGTGCCCGCCATCATCCGCAACGGTGCGGAGTGGTTCGCGAGTCTTGGCATACCGAACAACGGCGGCCCGAAGATCTTCTCGGTGTCCGGCCACGTCGCCAAGCCGGGCAATTACGAAATCCGTCTCGGCACGCCGTTCGCGGACCTGCTGCAGCTGGCCGGCGGCATGCGCGACGGCCGCAAGCTGAAGGCCGTGATTCCCGGCGGCTCGTCGATGAAGGTGTTGCCGGCCGAGACGATGATGGCCTGCACGATGGATTACGACAGCATCGGCAAGGCCGGTTCCGGCCTCGGCTCCGGCGCGGTGATCGTGATGGACGACACCGCCTGCATGGTGCGCGCCTGCCATCGCATCTCGCGTTTCTACTTCAAGGAATCCTGCGGGCAGTGCACGCCGTGCCGCGAAGGCACGGGTTGGATGTATCGCCTGCTGAGCCGGATCGTGAACATGGAAGCGACGATGGAAGACCTGCAGATGCTGCGCGCGTCGGCGGGCCAGATCGAGGGCCACACGATTTGCGCGTTCGGTGAAGCTGCCGCCTGGCCGGTGCAGGGTTTTCTGCATCACTTCTGGGACGAATTCGAGTACGCGATCGTGAACAAGCGCTTCCTGGTCGATGACCAGAAGAACGGCACCGTCGTTGCGAAGGAGGCCGCGTGAGCACGCCCCCGTCACCGGTGAACCCGAACCTGCCGCCCGACCACGTCACCGTCTTCATCGATGGCGTGGAAATGGCCACGCCGAAGAACAGCATGATCATCCATGCCGCCGACAAGGCCGGCATCCCGATCCCGCGTTTCTGCTACCACGACAAGCTGCCGATCGCCGCCAACTGCCGCATGTGCCTGGTGGAGGCGGAGATGGGCGGCCGCATGAGCCCGAAGCCGCTGCCGGCCTGCGCGACGCCCGTCGCCGACGGCATGAAGGTGTTCACGCGCAGCGAGAAGGCGCTGAAATCGCAGCGCAACGTGATGGAATTCCTGCTGATCAACCACCCGCTGGATTGCCCGATCTGCGACCAGGGCGGCGAATGCGAACTGCAGGATGTCTCGATGGGCTACGGCCGCGGCATCAGCCGTTATTCCGAGAAGAAGCGCGTCGTCGCCGATGAGGACATGGGGCCGCTGGTCGCGACCGAAATGACCCGCTGCATCCAGTGCACGCGCTGCGTGCGCTTCACCGCGGACATCGCCGGCACCTACGAGCTCGGCGGCATGCAGCGCGGCGAAAACCTGCAAATCGGTACCTTCGACGGCCAGCCGCTGATGACCGAGCTCTCCGGCAACGTCATCGACGTGTGCCCGGTCGGTGCGTTGACCAACAAGGTGTTCCAGTTCAAGGCGCGCCCGTGGGAACTGACCGCGAAGGATTCGCTCGGCTTCCAGGATGCGCTCGGCAGCAACTTGTTCCTGCATGCCCGTCGTGGCGACGTGATGCGCGCGGTGCCGCGTGACAACGAGTCGGTGAACGAGTGCTGGTTGTCCGACCGCGACCGCTTTGCCCACCAGGGCATGTACGCCGATGATCGCGCGCTGACGCCGATGATCCGCGTGGGCGAGGGCAACGAGAAATCCGATTTCCGCGAAGCGGGCTGGGACGAGGCACTAGGTCTTGCCGCGCAGATCCTGCGCGACCACGCCGGCGATGCGCTCGGCGTGCTGGTGCACCCGGCGACGTCGAACGAAGAAGGCGCGTTGTTGGCGCGCCTGGCCGCGTCGCTGGAGACGGGCAACATCGACCACCGCCTGTCGCAACACGATGTGTCCGATGCTGCGATTGCCGAAATTTCTGGCGTGCCGGTGGAAGACATCGCACACGCCGATGCCATCGTCATCGTCGGCAGTCACCTCCGCCATGAAGTGCCGCTGCTGCACCACCGCGTGCGACAGGCATGGAAGCAGGGTGCGAAGGTGTATTCGATCAACCCGGTCGAATTCGATGTCGCCTTCGATCTGGCGGGCAGCATCGTCGTGCCGCCGTCGCAGATCGCCGAGGCGCTGGCATCGCTCGACATCGGCCACGCTGAGCGTGCCGTCGTGATCGTCGGCGGCGTCGCCGAGAACGGCCAGCATGCTTCCGCCATTCGCAAGGCCGCGCGTGATTTCGCAGCCAGGTCCGGCGCGCGCCTGTGCCGCATCCCGCAAGGCGCGAATGCCGTCGGCCTGTCTCGGCTTGGCGTGCTGCCCAGCCAGCGCCCGACCCAAGACATGCTGCGCGAGGCGCGCCAGGCGTATGTCATCTACGGCATCGAGCCGGGTCTGGATTTCGCCGACCAGGGCGTAGCGATGCGTGCCTTGGCGGGTGCCAAGACGATCGCCTTCAGCCACTACGCCTGCCGCTCGACGCGCAGCGTGGCCGACGTGATCCTGCCGATCGCGCTGTTGCCCGAACTCGACGCCAGCCTGACCAACATGGACGGTTTCGAGCAGCGCACGCAGGCCGCCGGCAAGTTGCGTGGCGACGTGCGCGAAGGCTGGCGCGTGCTGCGTGCCTTGGGCGCCGCGTTGTTCGCCGATGGTTTCGGCTTCACCGACCTGGCCGGCCTGTGCGCATCGATCAAGCCGCGCACGGTGGACGTGCGTGGCGGCAACGTCGCCCAGCCGGGCGCGCCGGGCATCGAGCTGGCGGTATCGCAGGCGATCTATCGCAGCGATGCCACGGTGCGTCGCGCCGCCGCCTTGCAGGCACATCCGCTGACCGTGGGCGCACGCGCCGTGCTGCATCCGGAGACCGCGGCAAGCGCAGGCCTCGTCGATGGCGCGATGGGCAAGTTTTCCACTGCCGCCGGCACCGCGACGTTGCCGGTCGGATTGAGCGACAAGGTATCGACGGGCGTGGTCTGGGTGGAGTCGGGCTATGGCGCGACCGCGCCGCTGGCCGCCAGCCGCGTGGAGGTGAAATCGGCATGAGTGGATGGATTGACGCCTTGCACCAGTGGTTCCTGCAGATGGGCGAAACCGGCATGGTGCTGTGGATCGTGCTGAAGATCCTGGCCATCGCCATGCCGGTGATCATCGCCGTGGCGTTCTACGTGGTGTGGGAGCGCAAGCTGATCGGCTGGATGCACGTGCGCCACGGGCCCATGTACGTCGGATTCGGCGTCTTCCAGGCCTTCGCGGACGTGTTCAAGCTGCTGTTCAAGGAAGTGGTGCAGCCAAGCCAAGCCAGCAAGTTCCTCTACATCCTTGCGCCGCTGATCGTGCTGGCGCCGTCATTCGCCGCCTGGGCCGTGGTGCCGTTCGACTACCAGGTGGTGCTGTCGAATGCGAACGCGGGCCTGCTGTACTTGCTGGCGATGACCTCGCTCGGCGTGTACGGCGTCATCCTGGCCGGCTGGGCATCCAACTCCAAGTACGCGTTCCTCGGCGCGATGCGTTCTGCATCGCAGGTGGTGAGCTACGAGATCGCGATGGGCTTTGCGCTGGTCGGCGTGATGATCGCCTCGGGCAGCTTGAACCTGACCGAGATCGTGATGGCGCAGAGCGGCAATGCCGGCCTGTTCGAATGGTTCTGGCTGCCGTTGCTGCCGCTGTTCGGCGTCTATTTCATCTCGGGCGTGGCCGAAACCAATCGCGCGCCGTTCGACGTGGTCGAGGGTGAATCCGAAATCGTCGCCGGCCACATGGTCGAGTACTCGGGCTCGCAGTTCGCGCTGTTCTTCCTCGCCGAATACGCCAACATGATCCTGGTGAGTTTCCTGACCGCGCTCTTCTTCACGGGCGGCTGGCTTTCCCCGGTCCCGGCATCGTGGATCGGCGACATCCCGGTGCTCTCGACCCTTCTGGGCGATGGCTGGTGGTGGCTGTTCATCAAGGTCGTGTTCTTCATGAGCTGTTTCATCTGGTTCCGTGCCTCGTTCCCGCGCTACCGCTATGACCAGATCATGCGCCTGGGCTGGAAGGTGTTCATCCCGATCACCATCGCGTGGATCGCAGTCACCGCGCTGATGGTGTTCTACGGCGTGATCAAGGCGGGGGTGTAAGGCTGATGAACCGCATCGTCCATTACTTCAAGAGCCTGATGCTGCTGGAGCTGTTCCAGGGCCTGTGGCTGACGCTGAAGTACCTGTTCCGTCCCAAGTACACGCTGATGTACCCGATGGAGAAGATCCCGCAGTCGCCGCGTTTCCGCGGCATCCACGCGCTGCGTCGTTATCCCAACGGCGAGGAACGCTGCATCGCCTGCAAGCTGTGCGAAGCGGTGTGCCCGGCGCTGGCGATCACCATCGATTCGGAGAAGCGCGAGGACGGCACCCGCCGCACGACGCGCTACGACATCGATCTGTTCAAGTGCATCTTCTGCGGTTTCTGCGAAGAGTCCTGCCCGGTGGATTCGATCGTCGAGACGCACGTGTACGAGTACCACTTCGACAAGCGCGGTCAGAACATCCTGACCAAGCCGACCCTGCTGGCCATTGGCGATCGTCTCGAACCCGAGATCGCCGAGCGCCGCGCCGCCGACGCACCTTTCCGCTGAGGACGACATGGATTCCATCATCTTGTTCGCCTTTTACGCTTTCGCCGCCGTTGCCGTGATGGCCGCGGTCGGCGTGATCAGCGTGAAGAACCCGGTGCACGCCGCTCTGCTGCTGGTGCTGACCTTCTTCTCGGTCGCCTGCACGTGGATCATCGCCGGGGCCGAGTTCCTGGGCGTCGCGCTCATCCTGGTCTACGTCGGCGCGGTGATGGTGCTGTTCCTGTTCGTGGTGATGATGCTCGACATCGACACCACGCCGATGCGCGAAGGCTTCGTGCGTTACCTGCCGGTCGGCTTGGTCGTCGCGGTGGTGATGCTGGTGGAAATCCTGACCCTGATCGGCGCCAAGTCGCGGCTGGTGCCCTTTGGCCCCGATCCGGTCACGACCACCGGCACGGCCAACACCAAGTGGCTGGCGGAAACCCTCTACACCAAGTTCCTGCTGCCGTTCGAGCTGGCCGCCATCATCTTGACCGTGGCAGTGATCGCGGCGGTGATGCTGACCCTGCGTCGCCGCCCCGGCATCAAGTCGCAGAACCCGTCGAAGCAATCCGCCGTGCGTGCGCAGGACCGCGTGCGCCTGGTGAAGATGGAGGCGGTCATGCCGCAGCACGCCGCGGACGACACGGAGGAGGCACGCTGATGTTCGACGTACCCGTGGGCCTCGGCCATTACCTCGCGCTCGGCGCGGTGCTGTTCTGCATCAGCGTCGCCGGCATCTTCCTCAACCGCAAGAACGTCATCATCCTGCTGATGTCGATCGAGCTGATGCTGCTGGCGGTGAACATCAACTTCGTCGCGTTCTCGCGGCAGACGGCAGATCCGTCCGGGCAGATCTTCGTGTTCTTCATCCTGACCGTAGCGGCCGCTGAAGCCGCGATCGGTCTTGCGATCCTGGTCGCGCTGTTCCGCAGCCGCCGCACGATCGAAGTGATGAAGATCGACTCGCTCAAGGGCTAAAGACGGCAAGCGCGGCAAGCAAACAGGCAAACCGAACACATGACCATTTCCACCACCCATCTGCTGATCATCGTGCTGGCGCCGCTGCTGGGCTCGATCCTGGCCGGCTTGTTCGGTCGCCAGATCGGGCGCGTCGGCGCACAGACCGTCACCATCGCCGGTGTCGCGATCAGCTGCGCACTGTCGATGTACGTTCTGTGGCAGCTGGTGGGGCAGGGCGCTTCGCCCTACAACCAGAACATCTACACCTGGTTCGAGATTGGCAGCTATTCGGCGCACGTCGGCTTCATGATCGACAACCTGACCGCGATGATGATGGTGGTGGTGACCTTCGTCTCGCTGCTGGTGCACATCTACACGATCGGCTACATGGCCGACGATCCGGGCTACCAGCGCTTCTTCAGCTACATCTCGCTGTTCACCTTCTCGATGCTCATGCTGGTGATGAGCAACAACTTCCTGCAGCTGTTCTTCGGCTGGGAAGCGGTGGGCCTGG